>DAOSES010000011.1:0-80849 GCA_035363255.1 Caldisericia bacterium
AAGACTGGCTCTATGTTTCGGTGGCTGAAGATAGTGGTGGTTATGTCTATGCTCCACCACTGGAGCTCTACCGAGTTCATATCAGTGGATCTCCTGTGATCCGATTGGATAATGAGGAGCTTGATCCTGCTGAGATTCAAGTAACTGGGGATTGGGTGTATTTTCATAATTGGCGAAAGGATCATAGTCTCTATCGCATTCCCATTGAAGGAGGAGAAGCTGAAAATCTATTTGAAGGCAAGGAATTTACCTTTGGGGATTATGATAGTTATTATGTTGCTGGCAACTGGATTGTCTTTACACAGCGCGAAATGTTTCATCAAGCTCCAGTGGTTTATCGTATGTTAACCGATGGAAGTAATGTGGAAGTAATTACAAATACCTTGCCAGCCTCTATCCATCTATGGACAGATTCAATGCTACTCAGTAGAGGCTATATGAGCTCTTCTGAAAGAATAGGCGACAGCAAAGAAAGCATAGGAAAGGTACACTTTACCTTGTATAAATTGGATAATGAAGGCCAATTACATACTATAGTATCTCTCCAGGCAGACTATTCCATAAATCTCTTAGCAATCCATGGGAACGGTTTAATTTATGAACTTGCAACAAAGGGTGATCACAGGGTAAGATGGTTGTCTTTAGAGCAAGATTGAATAGAGATTTCGATACAACCCATACTGACGAGTTTGGAGTCAGGTAAGCAGTTATGATAAAGAAGGCGATTTAAGTTAATGTACCTTATGGGAAGAGAGCGCCGAGTTAGCTTCGTGCTCTCTTCCCATGCGCGTTTTCTTTCCGGAGCTCATGAAGGGCAATGGGTGCAGTACTACATCTATTGCCAAAACGATCCGGTTTCCTTGATTGATCCTACGGGCTATTCGCCTGAGAATACAGGAACGCCTATTCGTTTTACTCCAAAAAATTACTCCAATATTCAAAGCAGCGAAGGAGGGATGAACTCCTGCTATATGGAAGACTATACCCTAATGGTAGCTGCAGTTCAGAATCCTGATGGTAGCAACATTAATATGGCTGAAGCTGGAAGGCAGGCAGCCTGGCGAGATGCGGAACATCGGCGAAATGAACATCAAGACCTGCTTATTGAAGGTATGTTTGGTAGCAACGACGGGTGTAATGCATATTGGACTGAAATTTGGATTGATGTGTATGGAGTTAGGATTGAATATAACAAGGATGGAAGCATACGTGATGTTTTTCCGCTAGATGACAATAGTCCTAAAAATCGTCAAATTGCTTATGGTATTCGAGATGCTTTAAATGAATTGAAAGATCAGGGAGTTAAGTTTTCTTTAAAAGAAATTCAAGTGTTATTACATGATGTGGAAGAATTTGGTAATAAGTATTTGACTGGTCTGGAAAAACGATTTGGAAAAGCTTTTGAAACGCGAACATTAGTCAAACATATTGTTATGGCTGGAGCTATAAAGCAACATATAAATGTTGAACCTGACGCGCAACCTAATGGAGACTTTACTCGGTATGATATGGAAATAGCTTTTTGGCAAGTTTTTTAAACGAAGCATACCGAATGAGTATGGACTTTAATAAAACAGTTGATTTTGCTCTATTTATCAAAGCAAAAGCTATGACAGAAACAAGATATAGTCATACGGATCCCAAAAATCCTAATGAAATTTTTCGTCATTCACACGAAGATTATGGATTACTTGCTATTAATGACACGTCTGAAAAAGATGGAGCCAACTCAACGTGGGAGAAGCGATTTGGTATTAAACCATTTCAAAGTGGAGACGTAAAAAATATTCATGAACCTTTGTGGAATGTTGGAGCAGCAATGACTTTGTGGCTCGGAAAATTGGCTAAACACATGACAGGAAACTCAGAAAACATCAGAAACAAGGATCTTTCATGGATAAAAAAAGCAAGCTATGATGATTGGTATTGTGCTGAAGCTTATTATGGACCCCATAAAAATCCCCCCGGCAATCCGTACATAGCAAGTCCTGATAATCTGACAGATCATGCAAGATTAGTCAGAAACAGGTTTTTGCACTATAAAAATCAGAGGAGAAGATGATGTCTTTGATTGGTAAGTCTTATACAATCGGAGGTTTAAGTGATTCATGAAAAACTTGACTAGTTTGATATTAAGAAAAACACTTCCCTTTTTCTTGATCTTATTTTTGTGTAATCATACTAATCCCATTCTCAAAGCCCAACTTGCTGACACCCCCTGGCCTTGCAGTGGGGGCAATGCCCAACGGACAGGATTGAGTAGATATGATACAAGCCTTGTTGATGGCACCCTTTTGTGGGAATTGGAAATACCAGGAACTATCTTTGGAAGTAGTGCCTATTCAAGTAATGATGCCCTTACCCTGGGAAAAAACAACATCCTCTATATCGCAACATTTGTTAATGCAAACTCATTTGATGAAACGTCTTCCACGCTTTATGCTGTTGATTTGCACCAACAAACTATGAAAGCAGTTTTCTCCACAGAAACAGGAGAGGCAACCATAACCAAGGCACCCACCATAGCTGAGGATGGTACCATGTATCTTCCAAGTTATCATTATCCCAGGGAGGCCCTTCTATATGCTCTGGATAGCAACTACAAGCTTTTGTGGACTTTTAATACTCAGAGTAGATTTTTAGGTTCTCCCATAATTGATACTCATGGTACGATTTATTTCTGCTCCAGCTACCCAGGAAATGATTTCGATGATGAATATCCCTACTATTTATATGCTATTCAGAAGGATGGAACCCAAAAATGGTCCGTCCCCATCAGGCCAAACAAATCAGGAGTCACGCTTGACAAGTCGGGTAATATCTTTATTGCAGGGGGGCGAGTAAATGCCCTAAACCCTGAGGGGGAGACCTTATGGACCTATTCTGGATCAGATATAGGTCCAATGATTTCTCCGGATGGAAGTATCTATGTTGCTAAAAGCTATGAAGGAGAGCTTCATGCCTTAGATTCCAAGGGGAACATGAAATGGGTTTTTCACTCAGATAAAACCTCTGTTGGTGAAGCATCTGTGTTTAGTATTGTTCCCTCTCTTGGACCTGATGGCACAGTATACCTATTTAGTTGCGACAATAGAAGAGATCCGAACAACATGCTGTACGCTGTAGATTCCATGGGAAAACTTAAATGGAAGTTTAGGATGGACAGTATCCCCAGGTCCAATATTGCTATTGGTGCAGAGGGAAATCTGTATTTTACTAACCATAACAAGATGATGGCATTAAATCCTGAAGGTCAAATTCTCTGGTCTTATGAAGATGAGAGAATAGGTTCCTCAGATATAGTGATTGGATCTGATGGAAGAATATACCTTAGCAGCCATGATGATGGAAAAGCTTTCACTAATTCAACTCTTTTTGCTTTTGGAAACAAGGACGAACTCATTTCAAAGGCAATTGAAAAGGATCAAATGGATACAGCTATACCCGAAGCTACTCAGGATGATACCCAGTTTATCAAGAAAGAATCATCCCCTTGGGAAGTCCTTTTTTTCCTTGCTCCAGCAGTGGTGATCCTGATAGCTTTAGGAATCCTTCGTAGGAAAAGAGGAAGGAAAAAAAGCAAAGATGAGAATTGAAGACAATGAAGGATTTTAGATCGTTCTGATGAACCTTTCAGGAAGAGAGCGCGAATCCAATTCGGCACTCTCTTCCTGTATTTGTTTTCTTTCTGTATCCCGCGAAGTGTTATGGTGCGCTAGTTGTCGCAACGAGACCTTGCATTTGCGACATTGAAAAAATCAGTATCTCAATCTTCATGCTTTATGAAAAGGTTTCCTAATATTTTTGAGCTATAATAGAAGGAAATTGAGCTGATAAAGGAGAGTCTGATATGCAAAATACCAAAGCGAGCAGACGAAAACAGCAGAAAAAGAGTAGAACCCTGCGATGGGTGGTTTTACTAGTAATTCTTGGTCTTTCAACGGCCATTGGCATTATCCATCAGGTATTTCGATATCTTCGCACCATCAATGTGGACCAACTTTGTCCTTTTGGAGCCGTGGAATCCTTGTATACCTACCTTAGAACCGGGCAGATGGTGGCAAGGGTGGGGGTGTCCAGTTTTATTTTAATGGCTTTTGTCGCTTTAGCCACGCTACTATTCCGCAGATCCTTTTGTGGTTTGTTTTGCCCCATGGGGACTCTGCAGGAAATTTTTGATCGCCTGGGTAAAAAGATCTTTAAAAAACGCTTCATCATGCCTGTGGCGATGGATCGACCCATGCGTTGGGGTAAATACCTGGTATTGATTGTATTTGTTGCTTTTTCCTGGTATTTTGGTCGTTTGGTCATCCGACCTTATGACCCCTGGGCAGCCTACAATCATTTGACCTCCAATGAGATTCTTACTGAGTTTTTAATTGGCTTTATAATACTTATCCTTTCTTTGTTTCTTTCCTTATTTTACAATCGAGTGTTTTGCAAATATCTCTGCCCTCTTGGAGGATTCATTGCTTTTCTATCTCCCTTGGGCATGACCACCATTGAAAGAAATAAAAAGACCTGCACACATTGTCTGGCTTGCGACAAGGCTTGTCCTGTCAATATCCAGGTTTCCAAGCTGGATAGAGTCACTACCCTGGAATGCATTCAATGTCAGGAATGTGTGAATGCTTGCCCCGAACCCAAAACTCTTGAGCTAAAAATTTCGGGCAAAAAGAAAATCTATCCCAATCAGGTTTTGGCCATTGTCTTGGGAATATTTATTGTTTTGGTTGGCATCACCTCTCTTACGGGAGATTTTAGATGGGTACAGCCCAATCTGGTCAAACAAGCGGAGAAAGCTCAGGAAAAAGGTGCAGTGTTAAACCCTGACAACATCACCGGAAGAATGAATTTTCAAGAAGTATCCAAAGCTTATGGCATCCCTTTGGAAGTCTTTCAGGAGCATTTTGATTTTTCCGAAGAAGAATCCATAATGGCATTCAAAGACCTTAAAGCCATCAAAGGATATGAAACTGAAGAAGTTCGTGCTTTTATTGTAGAATACCTGGCAAAACAGAAGCCATAAAGGAGTAAAGCTATGGAAACATCCAAATCAAAGGGAGTGGGTCAGATTTTATGGGAAGCTATTGAGCTTTGGAAGGACCATTTGTTTCCTTTGGTATGGGTGTCCCTGGTCTTGACCGCATTACTGGTCTTTGCCTACTGGAGTATTTATTTATGGGCTCCCATGGAATTTACCGAACAAGCCAACAGCATAGTGCTGGTGCGTAGTTTTCTCGGGATCTTCCTGGGAGCTCTGATTTTGATTGCATACACTGCTCTCCTTGATGTGATTATTTGGCTTCACTTTAGCGGAATGAAACTATCTGAGATGCTCGTGCAACAAAGACAGCATGTTGTGCTTAGTTTTTATCGTTTGTTTGCCCTTGATTTTGTTTTTGTGCTGGGAAGTATGGTGGGTATAAGTGGTTTCTTTTTGCTAATATCCCATCTTTCTCAGCAAAATCAGCTTGGTTTGGTGTTTTTTCTCTCGGTACTCTTCATTGTGCTTCTGATTGTTTTGTTTTTAGCAGTCTTTGTGCCCTATCGATTCATTCTCAGGCCAAAAATGATATTGGGAGCACTCTCGTTCAAGCAGGCATGGAAAGAAAGCTATCGACTTTTTCTGGCTCAAAGTTTAAAATCCGTTGGCTTGGTGATCCTGACTTATCTCCTCGTTTTGCTTTTAACTCCAAAAACAGGTGTTGCCTGGATCAATCAGCTTCCTATGGTTATTCTGGGTCCCTATGTATCGATGGTGATCTACTTGTTTTATTCGACGCTTGAATAGATCGGGTATTATAAAGGGAAAATCCCTTTTTTTACATATTTAGCCTTGCTCAAGATGTCACTCAGTGCCTGTCGAACCTTGTCGGGAGAATGTCGGATCTTGCCCTCATTGACTTCCACAAGATCATAAAATAGAGGGGTAACTCCCAATTTTCGAACCTGTTCCATGTCGCATTCTACGGGGATGGATTTGTACCTGGCATAAAAATCACGTACATCTGGTGCGATGGATCCGTTGTTGACAAGAGTGTAGTCGACGATTTTTGCACCCACATTATTCAGCAAACCATTCAAATGGTCAGACACAGAGTATTGATCGGTTTCTCCGACTTCGGTCATAAGATTGGCATTATATATCTTCAAAGCATCGCTATTATGTATGATATCAGCAATAGGAGTGATGATAAGACACGGCAGGACGCTGGTATAGAGACTGCCAGGACCCAATAAAATAACATCAGCTTTATCGAGTTCTTCGATAACCCGAAGCAAGGGCTTACAATAGGGAGGGTCGAAAAAGATTTTACGAATTCGTTTTCCCTGTTGATGAATATTGGCTTCTCCTATGACCACCGAACCGTCTTCGAATTCAGCACAAAGATTTAAGCTATCCAGGGTGAAGGGAATTACTTTTCCTTTGACGTCCAATATTCGGCTCAGTTGATAGATTGATTCAGAAAAATCACCAGTCATCTCGGTTAGAGCTGTGATCATAAGATTACCAAGGCTATGATCTTTCAATGAACCGTCTTTAAAGCGGTAGTTAAACAATTTTTCCATCTCGGAGGACTTCTTGTCGGATAAGGCTATGAGAGCCCTGCGGATGTCTCCTGGAGCTAGTATGCCATATTCTTCCCGGAGTCTGCCCGAGCTTCCTCCGCTGTCAGCTACAGTTACGATGGCACTAACACTAAAGGGTAGGTCTTTGAGTGCCTGCAGGTAGGGAAAAATCCCTGTTCCTCCTCCAATCACCACGATATTGAGCATTTTATTTCTAAAGCGATATTCCTTCACCATATCAGCTATAGCTTTTTCTCTTTCAGGAATCAGCGAGGTGATGACTGAATTAAGGAGTTTTCGTATTCCGTAAACGATGGAAAAAAAGGAGGTAAAAAGCACCACAGCTCCCAACAATAACGATACCCAGCTTGGGGTGTACAAACGGTTTTTACCGAAAAAATCAATCATCACGTTGTCGATGAGCCAGCGTTTGATGGCTCCAAGGATAGTAAAATCGACTAATACGAGCACTGAGATCCCTAAAAGACCCAAGCCAAACATGGTCAGCAAGATCCAACGTTTTACGTTCATCCCTGGCATCAACCAGGTTTTAAGAGTGTTCCAGTAATTGTTATGGTTGTGGTGGTTCATCGTTCATTCAGTTGATCGTCGTTGTAGATATCTCGATGTTGAAAATTGATGTGATAGCCCTGATTAATTAAAGTCTTGCCAATAAGGTCGGCGATGGCTACCGATCGATGTTTGCCCCCCGTACAACCAAATGCAATGGTGATCTGGCTTTTACCTTCCTGATGGTAAAGAGGGATAACAAACTTAAGCAAGTCGGTAAGTTTGGCGATAAAATCTCTGGCTATGGAATTGTCCAGCACATAATGAACAATTTCTTTGTGTAGTCCGTTGTATTTTTTTAAGTCACAATCATAAAAGGGATTGGGTAAAAATCGTACATCCATCACAATATCAGCATCAATGGGCAGACCAGCCTTGTATCCAAATGAAACGATGTTGATGTTTACGGGATAGATTTCTTTGTGATTGTGAATAAGGGATACAATAGAGAGTAATTTTTCACGGAATTCTTTTAGGGTGTAGGGAGACGTATCCATGATGAAGTTTGCCTTTTCTCTCAAAGGGGCGAGAAAAGTACGTTCTCGGAGAATAGCATTTAGTATGCTTCCGTCTTCTGACAAGGGGTGTTTTCGGCGAGTTTCAGAAAAACGGCGTACGAGTATTTCATCGGAGGCTTCAAGAAAGAGGATGGAATAAGCGATATCTTGCTTTTTTAGCTGATTTAATGCATCCTGGAGATTGGTCCAAAATCTCTCTCCTTCTCGTACATCAATCACTACAGCTGTCATCTTTTGGGGTTCATCAGATCGATTGATGAGCTCTGCAAAGCCAGACAAGAGAGCGATAGGAAGATTGTCAACACAAAAATAACCCAGATCTTCCAGGAGTTTTATACATTGCGTTTTGCCAGCTCCAGAAAGACCAGTAACCAGGAGGAGGTGAGTGCCAGGATCAGTGATGCAATTCATTTTCGTTGAACCATATTTCTATTTCACGCTGACAGGATTCGGGGCTGTCACTCACATGGATAAGATTTTGGATGGGTCGCTCAAGACTATCAGCGCTTTCATAAGAATCAGTGGAATAATCAGCTCTGAGAGTACCTGGGGTGGCTGTAAATGGCTCGGTGTTGCCAGCAAGTTTGCGCATGCAGGCTATAGCATTGAGACCTTGAACGGTGAAAACTATGATGGTTTTTCCCGAGAAATAACGAATCAAATCGTTACGAACGCCTTTGCCGATGCTCAACGAGTCTTGTTTGACTGTTTTTCCCATGGCTTGGAATTTTTGGATTTTCTTCATTCCCACTTTTTTTAACCACGAAGGATCGTCGGGATAGTGTTGACCAATGAGCTCTGCATTTGCCTGAATAAGTTTCATGCGAGTCAGGAGCATGCCCGTTTTCTCGATTCGGGCAATGATTTCACCGCAGAGACGACGCTCAACACAGTCAGGCTTGAGTAAGATCAGACATTCTTCATTTCTGATATCTATGGAAACCATTTTCATTGCTCCATCCTTTCTCTATTTTCGCCACTCTCTGAATATAAACTCGATAGCCCTATTGTATCAAAGACTTGGAAAAACGATAACAAGCAAAATACTTCCTTTTTTATGCTTATCGATACTCCAGCGTCGGTATTTTATGCTCCAAGGCTAATTCAACGCTCTCTGCAATGGCTTCCAGCTCATTTTCGCCTGGAAACACGAAGATAGGAGCAAGAGAGCTGATATACTCGGTGATTTTTTTGACAATGACATCGCTCCGAGCGGCTCCGCCTGTCAATACCACAGCATTGATTTTGTTTTTATTGGCTACACTCAGCGCTCCAATCGCTTTACTAATTTGATATACAAAAGCATCCAGCAAAATCTGCGCTTTGGGGTCTCCCTCTTTTGCTATACTAAGCGTATCCTTGATGGAATTGATGCCTAAATGAGCCACAAAGCCCCCTTTGCCATACCAGTATTTTAAAAGGGACCGGGGATCCAGCTCTTTTTCCATCATGTATTGGAGCAAATCGGGGATGGGAACCCCTCCTGCCGCCTCGGTGGAAAAAGGTCCATATTGTCTGCCGTCTTCGATATCCACTATTCTTCCGTTGACTACAAGATTGACACTCAAACCTCCGCCTAAATGTGCAATAATATAGTTTCCTTTGGGATCTTGATGATGAGCGCTGACTAATTTACGATAGCAGGCTTTGACGTTTAGAGCATGAGTTCTGCTTTTTCGCTCAATGGCTGGAAAACCAGTGATGCGGGATACTTCCCAAAGTTCATCGGTGGAAATGGGATCGACAATATAGGCGGGAAGCTTCATTTGATAAGCAAAATCATAGGCAAGAAGAGCCGAAATGTTGGAAGCATGTTTGGCAGGGGTACGACCATGCTGGATATCGCTGATCAAGGCTTCGTTGATAGCATAAACCCCACCTGGAAGTGGCTTTAAAATGCCTCCGATGGCTCCGATGGCTGAAAGGGAGGAGCTTTCTTCAGGGTGCTGATTCAGGAAGTGAACGATAAGCTCTTTTCGGAAGACGGCTTCTTCCTGGAGATGAGTGAATACTTTTAATTCTTCGCTTTGATGGGTTTTTTCTTCTTGCGCCAGACATTGATTGTTTTGCATAATGGCCACTTTGGTAGTGGATGATCCCGTGTTGATGACTAAAATTTTATGAGCCATACCAAACCTCCTTTATAAAGCACTAAAATACAGGTGTTCAATAATATTGTAGCAAAAAAGATGTATTGGATAAAGTTAGTTAGGAGCAGATGATACCGCCACCGAGGAGTCGGTCTTCCTGGTAGAAAACTGCGGATTGTCCTTTGGTGATGGCAAACTGAGCTTCGTTGAAGGTGATTTTGAGTTTGTTTCCGATAGGATGGGAAATACAATCCTGCTCTGGGCTTGCGTAGCGTATTTTAGCTTTAGCTTTGATTTCTTTATCAAGCTCTCCAGGAAGCAGGGAGTGGACTTCTTCCACCCACATTTCCGTACGAAAAGTTTCAGCCTTCTCTCCTACCACTATTTCGTTGCTCTCTGGGCGGATGTCAACAACATATAAGGGTTGTGGTGCAGCAATTCCAAGACCCTGCCTTTGCCCTATGGTGTATCGATGAATTCCTTTATGGCTTCCCAGCACTTTTCCCTCCTGGTTTACAATCTTCCCTGCTTTGTCTTCGATTAATGAATGATAATCCCTGGAAATGAAACAAAGGTCAACGCTTTCGCCCGAAAAGCTTACTTCATGAAGGGATTCATGTGCAATAGCTTTGATATCTTTTTTGTGATACTCCCCCAAGGGAAATGCCAACTTTGCAAGTTGGGTCTGCTTAAGAGTATAAAGCACATAGGACTGGTCTTTGATGGGGTCCAGACCTTTTTTGAGATAATACCCTCGTTCGTCCTGTATCAATCTTACATAATGTCCTGAAGCCATTCGAGAAACATCCAGCGAATTCAAGACATAATCCATAGCTTCTCCAAACTTTATGCTTTGATTGCATTTCACGCAGGGATTGGGAGTATAGCCTTTGGCATAGGCTTCCATGAAGGGGTCGAATACCTTTTCTTTGAACCTGGCGGAAAAGCTCAGGTGGTGAAAGGGAATGTTCAAGCTTGTGCATACTTTTTCTGCTTGTTGAAGTCGCTGGGATAGTTGCTCTGGTTGATCCAGGTGCATCAATTCCATAAAAACCCCAAGCACTTCAAAACCTTTCTGTTTCAGCAAAAAGGCACTTACTGCACTATCTACTCCCCCACTGATCAATACTGCTACTTTTTCAGCTTTCATTGTTGAGCTTGTTGAGTCGGTCCAGAATTTTCTTGTAATCTACCTTTTCCCTGTTCATTAAGGGTGCAACTGCGGAAAAATCTTCTTCCACTGGTTTTGAAACAAGTAAGAAGCGTTCAAGTTTTTCAATGATCATGTCAAGCTCTGCTTTGATACTTTCTTTTTCATTAGTTTGCTGGAATGCCATCAGAATAGTCAGACACTCCTGGGTGCCTATCCATCCCAAGGCCTCAATTATAGCTTTGATGATCTTCTCGGGGGGATCTTCTACTAATAAGCTTTTTAGCTCAGGGATAGCATTTTGACTTTTCAGTTTGCCTAAGGCTTTAATAGCAGAAGCATATACATTCGGATCTTCTTCTTCACGCCCAAGAAGCTCCAACAAGTTTTTTTCCGCACGAAGATCTCCAAGTAAACCCAGGGCTTGAGCGGAGTTTCTTCGAACAGCAATATGTTCGTCGCTTAATGCAGCAATTAAAGCTTTTAGTGTACGGGGATTTTTTAAACGCCCCAATGCGCTGGCAGCTTTTGATCTTACTTGACCTGAGGGATCAGAACTGAGAGCATCCATCAAAACTGGTACTGCGTGAGTATTTTTTAAAAACCCTAAAGCTTGGGCTGCAAAACTTCGTATCTCTTCATCTTCATCTTCACTCAATGCTTCAGCAAAAGTGCTCAACACCTCGGGATCATTGATGCTCATCAATGCTTCCAGCGTCCATAATCTTATTTTTTCATCATCATTGCTATGGTAAACTTTGATTAAACCGTGAAGATCTTCCATTTTTCGCATTTGTTCGATGATGCGTTCGTTCATGATTCTTCTCCTTGTCTGCGAAAATAAAAAAAAGCAGGAAAAGAGATTATACTCCTTTCCTGCTTTTATCAAGTATCAGTATTCGTCAGGTAATTGAGCCAATTCAGCAGCTGAAAGAACGGGTCCATGTTTGCAAACATAAAAGGAGCCTACATTGCATCGACCACATTTACCAATTCCGCATTTCATTTTATTTTCAAGAGTGGTGAAGGTGTTTTCCTCAGCAAAACCGAGTTCTTTTAGGACTGGGAGAGTGAGTTTGATCATGATAGGAGGGCCACATACCACGGCCACTCCATTGTCTCCTTTGATGCCTGATTCTTTCAAGACAGCAGGCACAAAACCCATCTTGCCATTCCATCCTGAACAACCATATTCAGCTTTGTCTCCGCCAGGATCGAGGGTTTTGACAAGGTTAACATCTTTTCGATCTTCCCACTCTTTGATTTCATCTTTGTACACCAGATCCTGGAAGGTTCGAGCTCCGTAAACAATGTTGACGTCCTTAAACTTATCGCGTAGATCCAGAATGTTCCATATGACGCATCGAACTGGGGCAAGTCCTATTCCACCTGCGATGAAAGTGATGTTTTTTCCATAAAATTTTTCTTCGATGGGGAAAGAATTGCCATAGGGACCTCTGAAACCTACAATATCTCCGATATTCATGTCTCTGAGTTGAGTGGTGACACGACCCATGACTCGGAAGGTGCACTCAATATAGCCTTTGCGAGTGGGGGGAGAAGCAACACAGAAGGTGGATTCTCCGCCTCCGAAAGCAGAATACAAGCCAAATTGTCCTGCTTTGAAATCAAATTTTTCTGCATCTTCCGGGCGGGTAAATTCCAAGCGATAAGTACGGGTATCAGGAGTTTCGTCTCGAATATCACTTATTTTCATTAAATAGGGCATATAGACATTGTCAGACATGGTTTATTTACCTCCTGCTGCGCTGGCAATCATTTTGACCGCTTCAAGAATGTTTACTTTTGCTCCACAGGCACGACTGCATCTTCCACAGCCAGTGCATGATATGGCGTTAAAAAGGTTGACGTAGATGCTGTATTTATGGTTGATGCGTTGGCGATATCGTTGAAAGTGCTGTTCTCTTGGATTGTGTTGGGAGGCATGAAGAGTAAAATAGGGCAAGGTGCAGGCATCCCAGTTTTTGGTGCGCATTCCGCTCCACATGGTGGCATCATCTGTAATATCAAAGCAGTGACAGGTGGGGCAGACATAAGTACATGCAGCACAACTCCAGCAATTGGAGGCAATTTTTTCCCATAAAGGGTCTTCAAAATGAGTATCAATCCAGCTTTTGACAATTTTTGCATCAAATTGTACTGGTATATCTTTGTCGGAAAGTTTGGGGTATTTTTTATCGACTTCTAAAGTACTTTGAAAGTAAGTTTCATATTTTTTTGCAAACTCTTTCCCTTTTTCACTGAGAAGTTTAAGTTTCCACCCTTGATCTGAAACCCTTTCAAGAAGGATATCCGACCCAATTTCTCCTCGGGGAGAGTAGCCCAGGCTAGTGCAGAAACAGTCTTTGTCGGCTTCTTCGCAAGCCAAAGTAAGGATGACAGCTTTTTCTCTTCGTTCAAGGAAAAACTTGTCTTTATAATCCCAGCCAAAGATCTTTTCCATTAATGGAATAGAGGCAGCATCACAAGGATGACCACCAAAGATTACGACGGATTTGTCTATGGAAACATCTTCTACTTCGATGCCTTCTTGAGAGATTTTGTAGGAAAGGATTTTTTCATAACGTGGGAAAAGTGCTTCTTTGATGGAGTTTGCAGTGATAAAATAAGAAAAATCAATTTCTGATTGATCTTTGATTTTTTCAATCAGATGACTTCCATCCTTTTTGACAGGACCAAAAACTTCAATTCCCTGGCTGGCGATATGCTTGAGCAATTCTTTTGCTTTATCATGAGTTAGAAATAAATCAGCCACTATCTTCCTCCCTTATCGAATGAAATTTTCTTGATCATCTTTTTCAAAAACAGTCAGCGGAGCAGAAGCTTCAAGATCATATCCTGCTTCAAAATCAAAAGATCGCTGAACTTCTTCTTGAAGAGTCCGATTCAAGAGCATCAATGGAATGTTGACTGGACAAACTCGTTCGCATTCGCCACAATCAATGCATCTGCCTGACAAATGATATGCTCGTACAAGATTCCATGCCAAACCACCCTTTGGATTTGAGCGAGTATCAATCCACTGGGGAGTATTCAGGTCAACGATACATCGGTTGCAATAACACATAGGGCAAGCTTGTCGGCAGGCATAACATCGGATACATTTTGAAAACTGCTCTGTCCAGAATTGCCACTTTTCCTCTCGTGTTTTTTTGTTGAATTCTTCCACATCGGAGTGATGAACTTTCTGATCCATTTTGTTGCTTTCTGCAACTTTTTCGCCAATGATCACATCAGCCAGGTGGGGATTCTGGACTTTGCATACCCGGCACTTGCTGTTGATTTCGCTGGGATTTTTGGGATCTTTTACGCCAGGGCAACTCATACCAAGAATATAGACTTTTTCTCTTGGAATTTGATTTTCTACGATGAGATTGACAATGGCTCTGATATCGCAACCTTTGGCTACGATACCAATTTTCTTGACTGCTTTAACATCTTTTCGAGTGAGATATGTTGCCAAATTGTTAAAACAAAAGGCATTGAATACCAACTTGGATGCTTCGTCTGCCTCTTTAATGAAAACAGGCTTGGTTTCCTGTTCGCTGATGGAAGTATATCCAATGATGAGATCAACTTCTTTGTTGCTTAATAGTTCTTTTGCTTTTTTTTGTAAGTTTTCCATATTCTTACCTCTCATCCTGGTTCAACTGGGTAAAGTCTTTATACGGACCCAGTTTTTTTATCTTTTCAGTAACTTCATTGACTAGAGATGCAAATTTGATACCTTCTGAAGCGGAGCACCATGAAAAGGTAATACGTTCCATATCCACACCAAGTTGAGTAAGTAAGGCTCTCATCATGATGTATTTACGACGAGCATTAAAATTACCTTCGTTGTAATGGCAATCGTTGGGATGACAGCCTGAAATCATCACCCCATCCGCTCCTTTTTCGAAAGTGTGCACAATAAACATTGGATCGATACGACCTGTGCAGGGGGTTTTGATTACTTTTACGTTATGAGCATATTTAAAACGGGATGTTCCAGCAAGATCAGCTCCAGCATAGGTGCACCAGTTGCAAACAAAAGCAATGATTTTTGGTTCCCAGTTATCCTGCATGTTTTTCCTCCTTATAGTAATGCCATTGCATTAATTTCTGCATATAACTCTTCGTCGGTGAAGCCTTGAAGATCGATGCTTCGTGAAGGACAGCTGGGAGTACATGTTCCACAGCCCGTACAAAGCCCGGGATTGACGTTGGCTACTTGACGAATAAGATTGCCCTGACGGTCTTTGATATCTTTAAGCGAGATGGCTCCGAAAGGACAAACTTTGACGCAGTTTTGACAGGCAGTACAGGAACATTCACGCACTGTAGCTACCACACCATCTTTTTCGAGTTCGGACTTGGAAAGCAGACCCATGACTTTGGCAGCAGCACCACTAGCTTCTGAAACAGAATCCGGGATATCTCTGGGGCTTAGAGCACACCCTGCCAGAAATATTCCTGCAGTGGAAGATTCCACGGGTTTTAGCTTGGGATGAGCTTCTGTGAGGAAGCCATGCTGATCATAACCAATTCCCAGCTTCTGAGCAAGTTCTTTGATTCCTTCAGGGGATTTCATGGCAGTGGCCAATACCACTAAATCTGCTTTGATTTTGACTTGTGAGTTAGTTAAGGTGTCAGCACCTTCAACCACCAGATCTTCGCCATCCTGATAAACCATGGAAACACGACCACGAATATACTGTGCACCTTCATGTTCGCTGGCTCTGCGGACAAATTCCTCGTAGTTTTTTCCGTTGGAGCGGATATCGATATAGAAAACGTAGGCATTTCCATCATGAACTTTGTGTCGGAATAGCATGGTCTGCTTGGCAGTGTACATACAGCAGATTTTGGAACAATAGGGGTAGTGATGTTCGGGGTCTCGAGATCCCACGCATTTAACAAAAACCACGGTCTTGGGTTTTTTCCCATCGGAGGGTCGCTGTAGATCTCCCAGAGTGGGTCCGGAAGCGCATACCATTCGTTCAAATTGAAGTGAAGTGACGACGTCTTTGTATTTCCCATAACCATATTCTCCGAAATCGGAGGTTTTCATCAGGTCGTAGCCTGTGGCAACTACAATAGCGCCTACTTCTTCTTCGATAATCACAGGCTGATCATCAAAGTGAACAGCTTTGGTGGGACAAACTTTTTCGCAGATCCCACAACGATTGGAAGTAAACTTCAGGCAGTGATCTTCGTCAATGACAGGACGGCTAGGAATAGCTTGAGGGAAAGGTATGTAAATGGCTTTTCGTTTGCCAAGACCTTGCTCAAACTCTGAGGTGACCTTGGTAGGACATTTTTGCCAACAGGTACCGCATCCCGTACAGGCATCAATATCCACATGTCGAGCTTTTTTTCGAATTTTAACTTTAAAGTTGCCCACAAAACCTTCCAGGCTTTCAAGCTCAGAATAGGTAATGATCTGAATCAGAGGATGTTGAGCAACTTCTACCATTTTGGGGGTTAGAATACACTGAGAGCAATCAAGGGTGGGGAATGTTTCGTCCAGCATGGACATATGACCACCTATGGAAGGCTCTCTTTCGAGAAGTATGACAGGTATGCCCCCTGAAGCAATATCGAGAGCAGCTTGAATTCCTGTAACTCCACCTCCAATCACCAGGGCTTTTTTGGTGACGGGTATTTTAACGTTTTGAAGCGGTTTGTTGCGTTTGACTTTTTCGACCATCATGCGAATTAAATCAATAGCTTTTTGGGTGGCATCTTCTTTCTTGTCGTGCACCCAGGAACACTGCTCCCGGATATTTGCCATTTCCAGCATATATGGATTCAAACCTGCTTGAGCAGCAGCTTTTCTGAAAGTGGGCTCATGCATTCGAGGAGAACACGAAGCTACCACCACTCCAGTGAGATTGTGATCTTTGATTGCCTGTTTGACCAGATCCTGACCTGGATCTGAGCATAGATACTTATAGTCTGTTGAAAGTACTACTCCAGGAATTTTGGCTATAGTTTCTGAAGCTTTTACGACATCAACAGTTTCAGCGATATTGGAACCGCACCAACATACAAAAACTCCTATTCTTGCCATGAATTACACCTCATCCTTCAATTAAAGAAGCCCTTTGTTTCTCAGTAAAGGGAAAGGAGAAACAAAAAGACGGTCTAAAGCTAGTTTTTTAGGATCAAGACCAAAAGAAAGCCCTAAAAGCTGGGTGTAGTAAAATATGGGAAGATTGAATTTGGTTTTGTATCGTTTTTCGATGGCTTTCTGCCTTAGATCGAGATTAATGTGGCAAAGAGGGCAAAGCACAGATATAGCTTCTGCTCCATTTTGTTTTGCCATTCTCAAAATTTCGTAAGTTAAATCGAGAACGACTTCGGTGCGAGAAATAGAATTACCAGCACCACAGCATTTGGTCTTGAAAGGCCAGTCGATGGCAGTAGCACCGGTCATAGTAATGAGTTGGTCCATGAGTTGTGGATTTTCAGGGTCATCGTAAGCCATGACCTTTTTTGGTCTTACAATTACACAACCATAGTAGCTGGCTACTTTGAGTCCTTCAAGCGATTTGACTCTTTTTTCTTCAAGTTTATCCATGCCATATTCGTGTACCAGTATCTCAGAAAAATGCTTGATATTTAAGGAAGGATCAACTTTTTTGTTTAATACCTCATGGATTCCTTCAGTCATCTCGTCTTCAAGCTTGAGAGCATGTTGGGCTTCTCGAAGATGAGCATAGCAAGCGGGACACTGAACCATAATGTCTTTTTTTATTTTGTTGGCTGAATCCAGTGTCAGGGAAGGAAGCGCAAGTGAAAGAAGTTTGTTGTCGGGATGGATAGCACTGGCTCCACAGCATGTCCAATCGGGGATTTCTTCGATATCCATCTGCAAAAACTCGATGAGTGCTTTGGTGGAAAGATGAAAGTCAGGAGAGGTTGATTCAAGAGAACACCCAGGATAATAAGCATAGTTCATAAGCTTATATGCTCCTTTCTTTTTTTCTGGCTCGTTTGAAGACTTTGCGAACCTCGCTGGATCTGACAAAGTGGGGAATCAAGCAGATTTTTCGTTTGATAAGAAGGAGAGGAAACAGAATTACGTCGTGAAGGAGTTTTCCAGAGAGCAGATTGAAACCTGCCACTACACCTGGCTCATATACTCTTCCAAAGCTATATATAGAGGAAGCAAAGGATTTTTCGAGAGCTCTGACATCTGCTTTGGGCTTGATCTTTTCACTTCGAGCTATGCGTCTGAGGCCATCCATAACTCCTTTGATGTCAACTCCCTGGGGGCATCGTGTACTACAGGTATCACAAAATATACAATACCAAATGCTTCTGGAATTGAGCACCTTTTCTTTCATGCCAAGCTGGCAGAAGCGAATAACCTGAGAGGGGGAGATGTCCATCAGATAGTTTAAAGGGCAACCAGCAGTGCACTTACCACATTGGTAGCACTTTTTTACATCTGTTTCGGCAATTTGCTTCAGGTCTTCACCGAATTCAAGTAGATTCACATCTTTATTGATGTTTACTTGCATAAATAACTCCTTTCTTTAAACCTTGTACGCCATTTGAGTTAAGCGTTTTATGCGATCAGATATGGGGGGGTGGGTGGAAAAGAGAATTTGAAGATTTTTCCCTTTTAGTGGGGCGATGTAAAGGGGTGCGATGGCTTCATTCACTCTTTGAGAGGGAATGTTGCTGTTATATAATTTTTGCAAAGCACTAGCCAAACCACTGGGATTTCGAGTCATAAGGGCAGCGCTTGAATCTGCTAGATATTCACGTTTTCTCGAAATGGCGAGTTGGATAAGTTTGGCAGCTATGGGAGCCAGGATTGCAAACAGGATACCGATAAGAATGATCATTCCACCAGAACTGTCTCGATCATCTCTACGTCTTGATCCTCCAAACATCCATGAATTACGGAAGATCGTAGATAAAATGACGACCATCCCAAGAAGAACAGCTACGATAGTTGCATATAGGATGTCTCGGTTTTGGATATGAGATAATTCATGCGCAATAACTCCCTGCAATTCCTCTCGATTGAGCATTCGAAGCAAGCCCTCATTGACAGCCACTATTGAATGCTGGGGGTCTCGACCTGCTGCAAAAGCATTGGGAGAAGCGTCGGGCACTACATAAATTTCAGGCAAAGGGAGACCAGAAGCGATGGTGAGTTCCTCTACAATATTTATCAATTGAGGATGACTATCTCTTGAAGCTTTTTGGGCTCCTACTGAGGCAAGAATGACCTTATCACCAGAATAAAAACTCACCAGACTCATGATCAAGGATATTCCAAAGCCGATAGCGATTCCCAGGGGTCCTCCGCCCTTCATCCAGGCTTCTCCTATAAAATAGCCAGCTAAAACCACAAAGACGGAGAAAAAGAGAATGAGAAAAAAGGAATCCCGCTTGTTGCGGGATATTTCGTCATAAATCAAAGATTCACCTTGGGAGCTTCTTGAACTTCAGCTTCATTTACCTGGAAATAGTCTTGCTTGCGGAAGTTGAAAAAACCAGCAATGATATTGCCAGGGAAGAGCTGGATTTCCTGGTTGAAACGCATAACGATATCGTTGTAAAATTGTCGGGAGAAGGAGATACGATTTTCGGTGGAAGTAAGTTCTTCCTGGAGTTTCATTACGTTTTCGTTGGCTTTGAGTTCCGGGTAATTTTCCATTACAGCAAAGAGTGATTTGAGTGTTTTGGTGAGTTGGGCCTCAGTTTCGGCGTGTTCAGCAACAGTATTGGATTGCATGGCTGAAGATCTGGCTTTGGCTACATTTTCGAAAATTTCTTTTTCGTGAGTCATATAGCCTTTGACAGCATTGACCAGGTTGGGGATCAAGTCATATCTTCGTTTAAGCTCAACATTGATTTGAGCCCAGGCATTTTCGTAACGGTTGCGTAGGGTAATAAATCCATTGTATTTGGAGAGGATAAAGCCTCCAAAAACAACAATAAGACCAAGGATAATCAATCCGACCATCTTGCACCACCTTTTATTAAAAAATTATGTAAAACATTCATCAAATTTGTTTACTTGTATCGCAAGCCTTCATAAATGGGGAAGCGGGAAGTTAGTTCTTTAACTTTGCCAGTTATGGTATTGAGAGTGGCTTCGTTGTCTTTGTTGCTGAGAGTTTCGAAAATGAGACTCGCAATGGTTTCCATTTCGAGCTCTTTCATGCCACGAGAGGTAAGTGCAGGGGTACCGATTCGAATCCCGCTGGTGACCATGGGTTTGGCTGGATCGAAGGGAATGGTGTTTTTGTTGACGGTGATTCCTACGGTATCAAGCAGGATTTCAGCTTCTTTACCGGTCATATTGATGGATCGAAGATCAACCAGCATCAAATGATTGTCGGTGCCTCCGGATACGATGCGCAAACCAAAGCTTGCAAGGGTTTTGCTGAGTGTTTTTGCATTGGAAAGAACTTGTTTCTGATATATTTTGAATTCAGGCTGAAGAGCTTCTTTGAAAGCCACAGCTTTTGCGGCAATGACATGCATAAGAGGACCTCCCTGAAGACCAGGGAACAATGAGCGATCAATGTCTTTGGCGTAGGCTTCCTTGCAGAGCACAAGACCGCCACGAGGACCTCTCAAGGTTTTGTGGGTGGTGGTGGTCACGAAATCGGCGTGTGGGAAGGGATTGGGATGAAGATCGGTGACAATGAGGCCAGCAATATGAGCTACATCGGTCATTAGGTATGCGCCAACTGATTTGGCAATAGTTGCAAACCTGGCAAAATCAATAGTGCGGGGATATGCGCTTGCACCTGCAATGATGAGTTTTGGCTTGCTTTCTTCTGCAATTCTGGCTAATTCTTCGTAGTCGATTTGTTCTGTTTCGGGGTGAACACCGTATTGAACTGTTTTGTAATATTTGCCCGAAATGGACAAAGGATGACCATGAGTTAAATGCCCGCCATGGGATAGATTCATACCCATAAGCAGGTCTCCTGGTTGGAGTACGTTGAAAAAAATGGTGGTATTGGCTTGTGCACCGGAATGAGGCTGAACATTTGCATGCTCCGCTTGAAAAAGCTGTTTGGCTCGATCTATTGCAAGAGTTTCAAAAACGTCCACATATTCGCAACCGCCATAATATCTTTTTCCAGGATAGCCTTCGGCATATTTGTTGGTTCCCACAGATCCCAGGGCCTCAAGAACAGCTTGGGAAACTATATTTTCAGAAGCAATGAGCTCCAGTTTCTCGCGTTGTCTGACCAATTCGTGCTCCAGAGCTTCTGCAATCTCGGGATCTACCATTTTGAGATGTTCATTTAACATAATTTTTCTCCTCTATCATCGTAATTTTTTGTATTCGTCGTAGGTGTCGATCACCTGAAAAATCAGCTTCGAGAAATTGATGAACAATTTCTTTAGCCATGGAAGAACCTATCATTCTGGCACCCAAACATAAAACGTTGGCATTGTTGTGCTCACGGGAGAGTCGTGCGGAAAGGGGCTCAGAACAGAGTGCGGCTCGGATCCCATGGATTTTGTTGGCACTGATCGACATTCCAATGCCGCTTCCACAGATAAGAATGCCTATAGAGTCTTGCTCTGTGAGGATTTGAGAGCATAGCAATAAAGCAATGTCAGGATAATCGGTGCTCATCGTTGAGTAGCTTCCCACATCGACGATGAGATGCCCGTTTTCTTTAAGAAAACAGGCCAGCTCCTGTTTCAGCTCAAACCCACCATGATCGGAACCAAGAACAATTTTTTTGCACTTCATCCCTCAAGATTATATGTAAGTTACCTAATTCTTTCAACGAAGTATTCGAATATACTCCAGCTTTGTGGTAAGATTTATCAATGAGCAAAGAAATGAAGGGGTGTAGCATATGAAAAAAAGCTGCTTTATTGGTAATACCTACGGAAAAATGTTACTTTATGTTTTAGGCGTATTACTTGCTGGGTTTGTCGGAGGAATGGCGCTTTCTTTGCTTGGTTTGGCAGTTAGCATGGCTGTCCCATTAAAAATGGAACTGGATCCCATCACCATCACTTACATCCTTGGCTATCTTTTAGGTCTTCCTCTTGGAGCATATTGGCTAAACAGATTGCTCTATCACCGCAAAGCACGAATTTGGCTTGTACTGCTTTTTTCCTTTCTTGGTTTTGCTCCAACCATAGCATATTTTGTTTTTGCAGGGCAATATTTGGATGTTATGCTCTTTTACTTTTTCTTTCATTTGTTTCCATGGCTATTTTCCAGTTTTTCCGGCCTGATCTTTTTGTCTCGCCCTAAAGCTCAAACTCCTGAAAAAGCGGAGTAGGATATTGGTTGTCAATACATGCCTTGCATAATGAGTTTTCAGGCAGTCCAATAGCTTCATAAAGTTTTTCGGGGGTCATATAAAACAAGGAATTTGCCCCTATATATTGAGCAATTTCATCCATGGAGCGACCATAAGCTATAAGCTCTTCCCGGGTAGGAAAATCCACTCCATAATGACAGGGATTGATTAATGGAGGGCAGGTGCTGAAAAGATGAACTTCTTTGGCTCCTTTGGATCGAATTTTCTCGACAATGCCCCGAGAGGTGGTTCCTCTAACGATGGAATCGTCAATGAGAAGTACAATTTTGTCTTTAATGACTTCAGGTATAGCTTTTATTTTTGAAGCAACTTCACTTCGCCTTCTGCTTTCGGATGGCTTGATAAAGATGCGACCAATGAAACGGTTTTTTTCCAATACATCTTTGTATTCATACCCAGTTCGTCTTGAAAATACTACTGCAGAGGGTCGGGAAGTTTCGGGTACTGCAGCAACAATAATCTTGCTTTCATCTTGATTTAATCTACCAAAAACAGGGCTTTCCATATAGAGTTCAGCTAGTTTTTTGCCCAGATTTCCCCTGACTAAGTTGACATTGATATTTTCAATACGTGAGGTGGCTCTGGAAAAGTACACCCATTCGAACATACAATGTCTTCGCTCTTTGGCTTGGATAAGTTTTTTAGTGATGTTAAGATTTTTGTCAATAAAAATGGCTTCACCGGGCAAAACATTTTCTACGGGTTCGAGGAGTAAGCTTTCGATAGCGATGGATTCACTTGAAAAAGCATAGCCCTGGTCCATCTTTCCATAGACTAAGGGTCGGATGGCATGAGGATCTCTGAATACAAGCAAACCTTCGTTTCGTATTACTGCTACTACTGAGTATGATCCAAGAAGAATGCTCATGCATTTTTCAATACTTTTAAAACAACGATCCTTTAGATCGCCAGAAAACTGATTAAAGTAGTAGCTGAAAAGTTTTAAGATGGTTTCAGCATCACAATCAGAATCACAGAATACTCTTTTTTCTGCTAATTTTTCTCTTACGAGCTTTTCGTTGAGAATGTGTCCGTTGTGGGCCATGGCTATTCCCATATAGTCACAATAAAAAGGCTGAGAATCAACTTTCCCAATGGTAGTGGGATATCGAACCTGGGCTATGCCTACCTCTCCCTGCATTTCTTGAAGATGATCTTCTGCAAAGATTTCATGAACCAGACCAGATCCTTTTTTTAAAAATACTTTATCAGAGGTTTCGGTATACATGCCAGCAGTATCCTGTCCTCGATGTTGCAGGTCCAATAAGCCGTTATAGAGATCGTAACTGACAGGATGATCTTTCGTTATGATACCAATGATTCCACACATCTCAAACCTTCCTTTTTCATACAACATTTCATAGCGTGCTATTTTATTATATTTTTTCCTTAGGGTTTTTATACTGGAATTATTTGTGGTACTTTTCTTTATGCATTAATTTAAAAGCTCTAAAGAGTTGTTCGAGAAAGATAAGCCTGCATAGACCATGTGGGAAAGTCATGGATGAAAGTGAGATGCGGAAATCTGAACTTTTTCGTAGCTCCTTGCTCAAGCCCAGGCTACCGCCAATAAGAAAAACAAGGGGTTTTGAAGCATGTGCAGAAAACTGATACAACCAATCAGCCCACTCTTCTGAAGAGAAGTTTTTCCCTTCTATATCAAGACTAAGCAAAAGTGAAGGAGAAGGTATTCGTTTTTTTATGGCTTCAGCTTCTCTATCAAGAATTCTTATGCAATCTTTTTCTTTGCATATTTCGGGAATAACTTCCTCTTCAGTTTCGATAATGCTCAGGTGGCAGAAACGACTGAGTCTTTTTTGGTATTCTGCTATTCCCTCTTTTAAATATGATTCACGTATTTTTCCTACACAAATCAAGAAAACTGTAATCTTCATAGTATAATTGTAATTGAAAATCTCATGGATAGCGAAGGAGTCTAAAATGAATCATTTAAAGTTGTCTTCTTCAGATATGAATGGAAGTACGTGGGCTATCATCACAGGAAATCCCTTTAGATTGGACAAGATGGCAAAAAGTTTTCTATGTCAGGGGAAAGAAATTTTCTGGGATAGAGAATTTCGTTGTTGGAGTGGTTTTTTTCATGAGCTTCCCTTGATTCTTGCTTCCCATGGCATTGGGGGGCCTTCCACATCAATATTGGTGGAAGAATTGGCTATGCTTGGAATTCGCAACTTTATTCGTTTTGGTACTTCTGGTTCGATTCAGGAACATGTTAATCTGGGGGATCTGGTAGTTAGTATGGCTTCAGTTCGTCTGGATGGTGCATCACAGCATTATGCTCCTATTGAATTCCCAGCAGTTGCAGATCCAGAGATTTCTCTTGCCTTGTTTAATTCAGCTAAAAATGAAGCTTTGGCTGTTCATATGGGCATAACTGCATCCAGTGATACCTTTTATCCTGGACAAGAGCGATATGATTCTTTTAACGGTTATGTAAGGCGCCATTTTCAGGGCAGTATGATGGAGTTGAAACAGCTTCGGGTATTGAATTATGAAATGGAGTCTTCTACTTTGATGATACAGGCACAGGTCTTGGGTTTAAAAGCAGGCTGTATTACAGGAATCGTGGCTAAACGTAGTGCTGGCGAAGAGATTATAGACAAAAGCTCTGACTTGGCAGAAATGCGCTGTATGCAGACCATAAGCCATTATCTCAGACAACAAAGCAAGAGGGTTCAATCGGTAAATAGGTAGTTTTCTTCTTTCATGAGATAGCCATTTATGAAGTCTTGAGCAGTGATGATGTTTTTCCCCTCGGGTTTTATTTGGTCAATTTTTAGAAAAGCATCTGCAGTTCGAACCAGAATTTTTTTGTTTTGGATGAGGATGGATCCTGGATTGAGTCTTTCCTGGCAAGGGACGGGTTTGGCATCCAGTATTTTGATACGTTTGCCTTTAAAAATAGTATATGCTCCAATTCTTGGACTTAATGCACGTATAAGGTTTTGAACTTCTCTTCTGCTTTTGTTCCAACAAATCTTCTCATCGTGTTCTGTAATTTTCCTGGCATAAAAGTAATTCCCTGGAGCTTGTGGAAAGCTTTGAGGTAATTGACCCTGCTCGAGAAGTTGAAGGAAGCTTTTTTGAAGCTCTAAACCAGTTTTTATAGCTTTATTTTCAAGAGTTTCATAATTGTCTTGCTCGTTGATCTCAAAGGCTTCCTTGAGATAGATTTCTCCTTGATCAAGCTTTGGAGACATCTCAAAAAGACTTACCCCCCCTTTTTGACATCCCTTAAAAAGTTGCCAATAAATGGGATCTGCGCCACGATATTCTGGCAATAGAGAAGGATGAATGTTGATGCATCCAAATCTGGGAAGGTCAAGTAGTTCTGGGGGTAGGATCTTGCCATAAGAAGCAGTAACAACAAGATCAACTTCCAAATCCTTGATCCTCTGGATCCATTCTTTGTCTCGGATATTGGAGGGGGCATCCACTGGCAAGCCCATGTCTGAAGCGTAGGCTTTTACATAGTTGGAAACTATTTTTTTACCTCGGTCTTTGGGCTTGTCTTCGGTGGAAACTACCAATACGAGCTCACTTAATTGATTCAATTGCTGAAGAAACGGAAGCGAAAAAGTGCTGGAGCCAAAAAAGATTGTTTTCATTTTGAATACCTTCTTATCAGTGCTTCAGGGATAGCAACATCTTCGGCAAGCTCAAGTGCAGAAAGATCATCAAAATAATCAGTAAACAAGACTCCATTCAGGTGATCAATTTCGTGTTGGATCACGCGAGAAAAAAAGCCGGAAGCTTCAAATTCGACGCTGATTTTTTTCAGAGGATCTATAGCCCTGACGAGGATATGCTTTGACCTTTTTACGTTTGCATATACTCCTGGAATGCTTAAACAGCCCTCGTTGTCAACTTGTTCGCCTTTGGTTTTGATGATTTCGGGATTAGCGAGACAAAGTAGGATGCCAGGCTCTTGTTCTACTGTTATCAACCTCAGAGAGACTCCTACCTGTGGAGCTGCAAGACCGACTCCACGAGGATGAGAGTTTCTCATGGTATCGATCATTTTTTTGCACAAGAGTTTGAGTTCTGCATCAAAATGCTGAACTGATTTCGCTTTTTTTCGCAATACAGGATGACCATACGTATATATTTTCATTTTTTTTTAATCCAATACCTTTATTTTAAATGATATTTTCTCATTTTTTTTATATTCATCAATAATACCACAAAGAAAGCTTGAAGATTCAATAATTTCCGAACTACTCATCAAAAAGGAATATGCTTTTTTTCCTCCAGCCTTTCCAGTGGGGATTTTTTTTATGCTTTTAATGCTCAGGTTTTTTTCTCCTTCCAACATCTTACTTAACACCTTGATATGATCATCAAGATATGCTTCATCATTGGATATAAGATTAAGCTCAAGCCAGTCTTTATATGGTGGGTATCCAAGAAGTTTTCGAGTATTCAACATTTCTTGATAATATCGGGCAAGCTGCTTGTTTCTAACTGCTCGAAGCAACTGGGATTGCGGGGAATAGGATGGAATGATAAATTCTTTAGCTTCTTTCTCAGTAAGCAGCTTTTCATAAATTCTGGATAATAGGTTTAGGGCTTTTTCTTCGGAAGAAAAACTTGGAAAATTGGTGATGCTATCCAAACCCAGCCATACACAAAGGGAGATCTGACTAAAGTCCAGGTGTTCCAGTGCGAGTATGGTTCCAACGAGAATATCGTAGTTTCCTGTATTTAATTCCAGCATATGTTTTTCGTCTATGTTGTCTTTATCCAATCGGAGAATACGTTTTCCATAAAATCTTGACAATAAAGTGCTTTCTATTTTTTGGGTCCCTGGGGTTTGGAAGCGCAAAGACACTTCCTTGCATTCGGGGCACTTGGTAGGTATCGGAAAACTTTGCCGACAGTAGCGGCAATAAGCATGGTCCTGGGAAGGTGCGATGGATTGAACGATTTGACATTTGGGACACTTAGCAACATATCCACAGTTTTTACACAAAAGGTAATTATAGAATCCCTTTCTATTGTGAAGCAGAAACACCTTTTTTCCATGGTTTAGGTATTGTTCCATTTTTCGAAGTATGGAAAAAGGGACTACCGAGTATCCATGTTCATGATTCTCTTTATTCATGGACAATATGGACAAGCTGGGATGAACCAGGGAAGTAGCATTATATCTTTTCTGTTTGATGTGCAACATTTGTTTGAGTTTTAATTGTTGAAAAGCAGTTAAGCCTGGTATAAAGCTAGCCAGAACCACTGCTTCTCCTGTTTCATTTGATCTGAAGAAAGCAGTTTTGTCGATAGGATAATTGAAAGGCATATCCCATGAATAGGACATATGAAGGCAGTCTTCGATGAATATAAGGGGATATTTCTTTTCAAGATTGAGAAGGCCATGTTTACCTTTAATGAGAAGTCTTGATTTGCATGGCGAGGTTTCAAAAAAAGCTTTGGCTTGAATTTCTTTTTGTCGGCTGGGCACAATGAGTAAAGCATCTTGTAAGTTTTGTTCTAATATTTCAGACTCCAACCATTTAAATCGTTGTTCGGAATTAAGCAAATTGAGCAAGCTTACACCTTTGAAAGAAGGAGTAGACGTGTTTGGCTTCAAGCTGGGGTAATTCACAAAATACTTTTTGGTAGTGTTTTTTGTTTCATTTAGTTTTTTCAGGAGTGAGTTATTTTTTTTCCAATGCATTTTTTTTTGTAATAAATCTTCAAAAAAACCTTGGGGGTGTTTGCTGATATATTTTATTAAGATGCTGGATTCTTTTTCTTTTTCAATTTCATTCAAAAAAGCTTCTGTCCATTCATAAAGCACTCGAATATTTTTCTTTGCTGGGAAAATTCCTGCCATTTTAAGCAAAAGCGATAAAGGATAAAAATAGGAGACTGAAATGAGCATTAGAAAGGACAATGAAGCCTGAGTCAATGGAGTAGTTTGGGAGAGCAAAGAACTAATTTCCTTGATTTGCTCAGAGGAGTGGGTAGAAAGATCCACTACGACTCCCAGGCGCATACTGTTGGATAAACCAAAAGGAACTTGTACCAGGGAACCAAAAGTTAATTCTTTATCCATGGAAGGGGGTATGCTGTAGGAAAAAAAGGTATTTTTGAAAAAGGGAAAATCTTCAACAATAACTTTTGCTATCTTCTGCACAAAGAAACCTCATCCATAAAAGAAATAAAAAAAGCGCCTGCTCTGCGTGTTTGCAAGAGCAGGCGCTTGGAATTACTGATTAGGAAAGCTTTGGATAGGTAAGAGTGATGGTTTGAGTGGCTCCATCCCATCCTACTTCACAACCCAGATTGTCTGCAACAAAACGAAGAGGCAACACGGTACGACCTGCTACGATTTTGGGTGAAAGCGTAGGAGCTTGAACGTCGATGGGTGTGGGAACGCCGTTGATATTAGCGATGGGTTTGTCTATCCAGAGTTCGATGGTAACTTCGTTGCCCTTGATGGTTACTCGTCGATCACTTGCATCCCATGCAATTTGCGCGCCAATAGATTCGGTGACTATACGGATAGGTACCAGAGTTCTTCCTGATGCCTTGTCAACAAATGGAGCTGCTTCGATTTCTTTGCTTTGGTTGTTGACTAAAACCTTTTTGCTTCCGATGACTAGTTTAATGACAACGGGGTCTTTTCGTATGATTACAAATTCGATTAATGTTTCGTTGCCAGCGCGATCGATAGCAATTACTTTGAATTTGTTTTCACCAGATTTAAGGGTGACTTCGTGGGAAAAACTACCGTCTTCAGCTACTTCGATGGCTTTTCCATCGATGGTGAGGGTAGCTCCAATTTCGGTGCTACCTTTGATAACGGCAGTATTGAAGAAGGTGGGATCAACTTTTTCGATGTTTAATTCTGGAGGGATAATGTCTTTTTCTTTGATTTCAAAAACTAAAGCTTGAAATTCTGCTTTGATTTCGATGCTTGCGGGATCAAGAAGCATAATATTGTTTAGATCAATTTTTGCTTCATTGGCTTGCTTGAGGGCTTTGAAATGAAAAGTAGCTATGATGCCGGAACCACTGATGCCCTGAACATCTCCAGTGCGGCTGATACCAAAATGTATGATGCCTTTACCTTCGCGTTCGTTGGCTGTCATGAGCAAACGATTTTTGTCGGAAGATAAGAAGGGACCCTGCTCTACTTTGGAATACTTGATTAAATCGACAGGGAAGACTACATCAAAACCCGCTCCAACGAGATTATTAATGTTTTCGACAGAGACAGCTAATTGGAAATTTCCCTCTTCGTATACAGATCCTTCAACAATCTGAAGATTAAGTGAAGTCTCTTGAGCGAAAACTGATGGAACAATGACAGAAAAAAGAATTGCTACTGAAAGCCAAACAGACAATATTTTTCGCATGAATCCCCCTAAAGCTTTAAAAATGGAGATGAGCAGATTCGAACTGCTGACCTCCTCGGTGCAAGCGAGGCGTTCTCCCAGCTGAACTACATCCCCGAATCTGGGCCTCCCTGGATTCGAACCAGGGACCTCATCCTTATCAGGGATGCGCTCTAACCAACTGAGCTAGAGGCCCTCACATAATACTCTGAAAATGATAAGAAAAACATTAATAATTGCAAGACCCAAAACAAAAAAGAAAAATAAACTAATTGGGGTAAAAGAGCTTTTATTTAAATAGCGAATATAATTATGTAGGACATAGAAATATTTAAAGAGGGTGTTTTTTTTGTTTAAAGTAAATAAATTTTCTGCACATGTATTGTTTGGCATAAAACCTTTTTATCTCCTTATTGTTTTATTTTTACTTTCACTTGGAGTATTGTTTTTACTCCATTTGCTCAAACCATCCAATGATTTGAGCAGTTTTACCAGCCAGGTGTATCAAGTAAAACTATCTTATCCTTCGGCTTGGAAGGCTGTTCCTATTGATGAAACAAAAGCAGAACCTCATTCCTTTGAAAACGCCAGCGGCTTTTTTTCACTTAGCGCAAAAGTTAATACTAATTCCTCTTCGTTGCTTGAGATATGCAAGAATGAAATAGAATCTCAGGTAAATGATTTTGGTAGCAAGCCCCAAATACAAAAGTTTTACTTGAATGCTCGTGAAGCTTATTATATCCTTCCCTCCGATGACCAAAACGAAGAAGAAAAAGGAAAAGCATGTATGATTACCTTGTACCCACTTCCAGTGTGGATTGATTTTGATTTCCATGAAGTATTTATTCTTTCAGCAAGTAAGGATCATATTTTTCAAATCACAAAATCACTTGAGTTCTTGTACAAATGATAAAATCCAAGTATTTTGTTCTTGTGCTTGTTTTAATAGTTCTACTCGGAAGTGTCTTATTCCTTGTGGTTCAAAATACAGTATTTCAGAAGCATAACAACATGAAACTCTCCATACCAAACCAGACTGTTCCTCTCATTGAAATGCGAACTTCGGAGAGTGATCAGTCTTTTGTTCAACTACACTTATGCGTCTGGGATCCAGCTTCAGCTGTCTGGTTCCGCGACGATGTTCCGATCTGTGAAATTCAGGGAGGACCAGTGAAAGTCTTTTGGAATGGAACACGTCGAGTATTCCTGTCTCCCTCCAATCCCCGAGGAAGTTTCAGAATAATCAAACAGAATCCACTTTTCCAGATCATCAGTCTTCCTTTGTCCGATTTATTTGTTCCCATCAAAGTTGCTGATACTTCTGACCTATCTTATTATTGTGTTCTGGAGCAACATCAACAAGGCAAAGATCTCAGGGTGTCTTTTTTTAATTCTAAAAACCCCCCACAACTTCTGAAGTCAGTTCCGATTGAGCCCATAGAGTCCTCTATTATTCTCGAAGCAGTGGCTCATGAATTGAGTCACGAGCAGGCGAAGTTTTTTTTCTCTTTCAACAAACAGAAAGATTATGGATCAAGTCACGGCTTAATGAAGTGTAGCATTCCAACTCAGTCACCAAGTGAAGCTGTTTTAGAAACAGCCTATGAGTCCTTTTATGCGGAGTCTGGAATATATTACCAAAAAACTGCCTCTGATCTCTATCGTATTGGAAGCAACAGAGAAATTGGCATCATGCAGAGTGAAATGCTCGGATTTCTTCCTTTTACCCTTCACAGATCTATTTTGCGCTCTTTTTATGACTATTTATTTAAACAAAATCATCCCCAGGGTATCAAAACTGAGCTTGGCATTGAGCTTAAGGAGTTTTCTACAAAAGATCTCAGAATAAGCCAATATGACCAAATTATGTTGGTTTTGTGGAAGCCAGGCAATATCGTTTTGTCCTCTGCTTCTAAAGATATAAGGGAAGGTAGTGCCTTGCCCATAGCTCAATTTTCAGCCATTATGAATAGTAGTGTTCTTGGTTATGTACAACGCACTGGCAAGCTTCTCCGTTTTTTTAGTGAAAACCGACTTCAACAGGAGCTTGTTTTTCCAGAGGACGGTTTTTTCTACGAATATATAAGTCCCTAATTTTCTTGGTCCAAAGGTAATTTCAATTTAGCGATTTTTTTGCTTTTATATTTATGCTAAACTATCATCAATTTGTGTATAGGAGGATTGCATGAAAAAAGTTCTCATCACGGGAGCTCTTGGTCAAATTGGGACTGATTTGTCTGAAGCTTTAGTTAAAAAGCTTGGAACAGAAAGCGTTATTAGCTGCTATCACCACAAAAAACCTGAAATTATGGATGGATCCAGAGGCATATACGAACAGCTGGATGCAACCAAAGTGGGTGAAATTGATAAGCTCATCGAAAAACACCATATTGATACGATAGTGCATATGGCATCACTTCTCTCAGCAAACGCTGAGAAACAACCCATGTTTGCCTGGGAAGTTAACATGAATGGTCTCATCAACGTATTAGAAGCTGCCAGAAAATACCATTGCGCCGTTTTTAATCCAAGCTCGATCGCTGTTTTTGGTCCTACCTCTCCTCAAGACAACACTCCTCAGGATACTATCCTTCGCCCGACTTCGATGTATGGTGTAACCAAAGTATCTGGCGAACTACTCTGTGACTACTATTTCAAAAAGTACCAAGTGGATGTGCGGGGTTTGCGCTATCCTGGTCTCATCTCCTACAAAACTGAGCCAGGTGGGGGCACCACAGATTACGCAGTAGCCATATACTTTGACGCTATTTTAAAAGGGAGCTATACCTGTTATCTTGGCGAAAACACTTCTATTGACATGATGTATATGCCCGATGCAATCAAAGCCACCATCGACCTAATGGAAGCTAATCCCGACAAACTCATACATCGCAATGCCTTCAATGTCTCTGCCATGGCCTTCACCCCAGCTCAAATTGCAAAATCCATACAAAAAGTCATGCCCGAATTTACTATGCATTATGATATCGACCCAGTTCGTCAGGGAATAGCAGATTCCTGGCCCAACAGCATTGACGATTCTGCTGCCAGAGCTGAATGGGGCTGGAAGCACGATTTTGATTTAGACGCCATGACTCACGATATGCTTGAAAATTTAAAAGTAATTCTTAAAAAATAATTAAAAGGACAGAGGAGAAAGAATGCCATTAACAAAAATCAACAAAGTTCTTAACAGTGAAATCGAAGCCATGCGCAGCAACAATACTGCCAAGGGCGACGAAATGATCGTCGAAAAAGTACTTCCTGCATCAGGAAACAAAGGTCCCAGGTTTCTAATCAAGGGTTTTGCAGGAAAAGAATTCATCCGAATGAACTCCAATTCCTACCTGGGTCTTTCATTTAGAAAAGATTTGCGCGATGCTGCCGAAGAAAAATCAGAAATCTTTGGTGCGGGTCCTGGTGCCGTACGTTTCATTAGCGGTACTTATGCCACCCATATTGAGCTTGAACAAACACTGGCTCGTTTTCATAGCAAAGAGGCAGCTATGCTATTTAGTGCTGCTTATATGGCCACCCTGGGCTCTTTAACTTCACTCATCACCCCTGAAACGATTGTTATCAGCGATGAACTCAATCACAATTGTATTATCAATGCTATCCGTATGTCTCGACCCAAGGAAAAGCTCATCTATCCTCATCTAAATCTGGATTCCCTTCGCAATCAACTCGAAGAAAAAAAAGGCACTGCAAAACGAGTTTTGGTTATCACTGATGGAATCTTTTCCATGCGTGGTGATCATGCTCCCCTTGATGTTATCTCTGATATAGTTCATGAATTTGATGCTCATTATGAGGAAGGTGTGCTTTTAATAGTAGATGACTCTCACGGAGTGGGATCCTTTGGTCAAACCGGACGAGGCACTATCGAATATACCAATGCCAAAGGAGTAGATGTTTTAATCGGAACTCTTGGCAAAGCATTCGGAACAAATGGTGGATATCTTGTTACCGACAAGAGTATCGTAGATTATTTACACCAGAAAGCTCCCACCTACATTTATTCGAATCCCATTTCCCCTGGTGAAGCAGCTTCAGCTAAAAAAGCAGTAGAGTTAGTTGACACTCCTGAAGGCAAAGAAATTTTGCATCGTCTCAGAACATTGACTCATCAATTCAAGCAAGGTCTTATTGATAATGGTTTTGAAACCCTTCCTGGGGAGCATCCTGTGGTTCCTTTAATGATCAGAGACAGCAAAAAGACAGTAGAAACCGTAAAATTTCTTAAAGAAAATGGCGTACTCGCTACCGGGCTTAGCTATCCTGTCGTTCCCAAGGGAGATGAAGAGATTCGTTTCCAGATTTCTGCAGAGCATACCCCCGAAGACATCAATACGGTGCTTTCCATCTTAGCTGATTGTAAAAGGAAAAACTGGTAATAATGAGACCTAATATCCTGCGTCGATACCTATCAATTCTTGCAATTGTTCTGCTCTCTCTTAGCAATGTTCATTGCTCAAACAACAATAAAGATTTGATCATCGTGCCGGATCTTAGAGGAAAACCTATTGCAGAAGCTCAGAAAGACCTTGATCAACTCTCACTTAAGCTTGAGATTCAAATCGGAGGTTTTTATGCTTCTGTCCCAGAAGACTTTGTGGTATCTCAAATTCCCTATCCCTTTACCCGAGTAAAAAAAGGTCGTACCGTAAAACTCGAGCTCAGTCAGGGAAAATCAAGTATAAAGTTACCCAATTTGGTAGGAATGAAGTTTGGGGAAGCCCATGCTCTGATAGAAAAACTTGCTTTGCGCATCGAAAGTATCACTGAAATTGCTTCAGACAAACCACCTGGAACCATTACTCAACAAAAACCCCAGGAAAATGAAATCCTCGAGACAGGGTCAGGTATTCACCTGACTCTGTCTCTACCAGAAATTCCCTTGATGCCCGATTGGACTGATCAGCATTTTGAGGAAGTCAAATATGCGATTCTGGAACGTGGATACATTTTGGGAACAGTTTTGTTTGTAGAAAATCCCTTTCATCCCAGAGGTTCAGTGTATATCCAAGAACCTATACCCTTTTCTCCCGCTGAAACAGGCACCATAGTCAACCTGGTTGTCAATGAAAAGCCATAGCCTTGGAGCTTCTCTTCTATCCATCCCTCCACTTGATTTAGCCTCAGACCTTAAAGATCTCATTCATCAAGGCATCGATTTTATACATCTGGATATTATGGATGCAAATTTTGTTCCAAATCTTGCTTTCAACTACGAAACATGCAACAGCATAAAAAGTATATCAGAAGGACTTCCACTCGATGTTCATTTCATGGTAAGCAAAAAAGCATTAAAAGCTCTTTTGCCCTCCTTTTTTAAACTAAATGCTCGGTGGATGACTTTTCATGTTGAAGAACATAGTAGTCTTCTGAGTGAGTTGTTTGAAGAATGCCACTCACATGGAGTAAGTCCAGGTTTAGCCATCAATCCAGACACCGATTTATCCTGCATCCTGCCTTATCTAAAGTGCTGTGAGTTACTATTATTAATGAGTGTTCCCCCTGGCTATGGGGGGCAGGTTTTCAACGAAAACACCTACAAACGCATTCAAACTCTCTTATCATGGAAACAAAAAATGGATTGCACCTTCTTGCTTGAAGTCGATGGGGGGATCAATCTTGCTATAGCCAAGAAATTGCAAGCCCAACAAACTGATCTGATTGTGATCGGAAGCGATCTAATCAAACAAGCTGATAAGCAGGCCTATATCCAGAAATTTCATGATTACACAGCATGCTGACTATCGTAGGACCCCTTTGTACGGATTCGGACACCTATCTACATCGGGAGTTTGAAAACACTCAAGGCCTTCTAATAGCATTGGATGGAGGCATAAAACTTCTTCGACGGGTGGGCAAGTTGCCTGATCTTTGGTTTGGTGACATGGACTCAGCAAGCCCAGATGAGATAACAGCATTGGAAAGAAAAGAAGTCAAGATCTTTCAATATCCCACTGAAAAAGATTATTCTGATTTTGAGCTAGCCCTTCAATACCTTGAAAGCCACCACCACTTCAGTCAAGTTTCTTTCTACGGCATGCTGGGAGGTCGTTTGGACCACATGCTCATAAATCTTGCTTTAGTCAAAGCATACCTTCCAGACTTGGATAAGCTGTGTTTTCATTCCCAAACACTTGATATATATTTAATAAATTCAAAAAATACCTTGACTCTATCTTCACTTCCCGGAAGACTTGTTTCATTGATTCCCTTTGAAGAAAATATAGAAGTGATTTCCACTTCAGGTTTGAAGTATCCGCTCATACACGATATCCTCAAGCCAGGTTCGAGTCGGGGATTAAGCAACGTCTGTATAGCCAACGAAGTGAGTATAAAAATCATGAAAGGGAATTTGTTAGTTTTTCATTACAAGGAGGATGATGATGAAAATATTTCTTGATACAGCCAACTTCGAAGAGATAAAACAAGCAGTAGCTTGGGGGATCATCGATGGTATCACTACCAATCCCAGTCTCTTAAAAAAAGAAGCTGGAAAAGATCTAAAAGAAATGATTCAAGCTATTTGTTCATTAGTTAAAGGTCCTGTAAGTGTGGAAGTGAATGGTTTCAAAGCTGAAGAAATGATCGAAGAAGCCAGACAATATTATGCCTGGGATCCCAAATACATCGTGATCAAAGTTCCTATGTGCGAGGAAGGCCTTAAGGCTATTCATCAATTGAAAAAAGAAAAGATCCCTTGTAATTGCACCTTGATTTTTTCTCTCAATCAAGCTATTTTAGCTGTTAAAGCAGGCGCAAGATACATATCACCTTTTGTGGGACGTTTGGATGATATTGGAGAAAACGGCATGGTGCTGATCGATCAGGTTATGAATTATCTTTCAAATTACGATGAAGAAGCCGAAGTTATTTCTGCCAGCATTCGTCATCCCCTGCATGTAGTGGATACTGCATTGCTTGGTGCTCATATCGCTACCATACCCTTTCAAATACTGAAAAAAATGTTCCATCATCCCTTAACTGAAAAAGGTATAGAGACATTTAGCAAAGATTGGGAAAGCTTCAAAAAAAATAGCTGATTCTCATGATATTTTGGGCATAATTCCATTGGATTATTATGAAAGGAGTTATGCCCGATGTCTCTAAATTTTGATCGTTTAACCATAAAAGTTCAAGAAGCTTTGAATGAAGCCCAAAAAATAGCTTTGGAATGGGGAAATCCCTCAATTGAAGCAGAACATTTGTTTTTAGCTTTTTTACAACAAAAAGAGGGGGTTGTGCCGATGATTTTCTCTAAAATTGGCTTAAATCCTCATCAACTGAAGGATGAAGTTTTACAACTCATCCAAAAAAAACCTCGCACATCAGGTGCGGTTCATCGTCAGCTTGATCCTTTGCTACTCAAAATACTTGAGGCCTCTTTTCTTCAGGCTGAGCAAATGAAAGATGAATATGTTTCTTCGGAACATGTTCTTTTGGCGATGCTTGAATCAGAAAGAAGCTCCTTGTTCTCTCTGTTTCAAAGTCATCAACTCACGAAAAATACCTTTCTCAATGCGTTGAAAGTGATTCGGGGAAGTCATTCTGTTTCTGATCCTCATGCAGAAGAAAAGTATCAAGCGCTTGAAAAGTATGGACAAGATCTTATCCTACTTGCAAAGCAAGGTAAGTTGGATCCAGTCATTGGCAGAGATGAAGAAATCCGAAGAGTGATGCAGGTGATTTCTCGAAAAACCAAAAACAATCCTGTCCTGATAGGCGAGGCTGGTGTAGGCAAAACAGCTATTGCCGAAGGTCTTGCTCAACGAATTGCAAATGGAGATGTACCGGAAACCCTTAAAAATAAACGCATTATGGCACTTGATTTGGGATCTTTGATTGCTGGAGCGAAGTATCGAGGCGAGTTTGAAGAAAGACTCAAAGCTGTGCTCAAAGAAGTCATCCATTCTGAAGGTCAGATCATACTTTTTATAGATGAGATCCATACCCTGGTTGGAGCTGGAGCCTCTGAAGGAGCTATGGATGCTTCAAATATGCTTAAACCTGCTTTAGCCAGAGGTGAGTTAAGGGTGATTGGTGCAACAACTGTGGAGGAATACAGAAAAAGAATAGAAAAAGATCCTGCACTGGAAAGACGTTTTCAGCCTGTTTTTGTCGAGGCTCCCAGCGAAGAAGATACCATTGCTATTCTTCGAGGCTTAAAAAGTAGATATGAAGTTCATCATGGAGTAAAGATCAGGGATACCGCTTTGATAGCTGCAGCAGTGCTTTCAAATAGGTATATCACAGATCGGCACTTACCAGACAAGGCAATTGACTTGTTGGATGAAGCAAGCTCAAGGCTCAGAATGGAGATCGATAGTCTTCCAAGCGAATTAGATGCTATTGAGCGTCAAATTCGATATCTTGAAATTCAACGCCAAGCCATGAAAAAAGATAATGATGCTGGAAGTCGGGACCGGAAAGAAAAACTCGACAAAGAGATCAATGAATGGAAAGAAAAAAACCAGGTCTTGCGCGAAAAGTGGGAAAAAGAAAAAAATCTAATCAATGAACTCAGGCAAACCAAAGAAGAAATCGATCACAGCAAAAATGAAGAGCAACAAGCAGAGCTTAAAGGAGATTGGGATAGGGCTGCTGAATTGCGATATGGAAAACGTATTCAACTTCAAAAAAAACTGGAAGAACTTAATACAGCCATTGCTTTGATTCCTCCTGAAGAGCGCTTGCTTAAGGAAGAAGTTGATGAAAATGATATAGCTTCTATTGTTTCTCGTTGGACTCATATTCCAGTATCAAGACTTAAAGAAAGTGAAACAGAAAAGCTTATCCAGATGGAAAAACGTTTACATGAACGAGTTATTGCGCAAAATGAAGCCATTGATTCCGTTGCGAATGCTATTCGAAGATCACGTTCTGGCTTGTCTGATCCCCATCGACCTATCGGTTCATTCTTGTTTCTTGGACCTACAGGTGTGGGCAAGACTGAATTATGCAAAGCATTGTCAGAATTTCTTTTTGATGATGAGAAAGCTATGATTCGAATTGATATGAGCGAGTATATGGAAAAGCATTCAGTTGCACGTTTGATAGGTGCCCCCCCAGGCTATGTGGGCTATGAAGAAGGCGGACAGCTAACTGAAAAAGTCAGAAGAAAGCCTTATTCTGTGATTTTGCTGGATGAAATTGAAAAAGCCCATTCCGAAGTGTTTAACTTATTATTGCAGGTTTTGGATGATGGTCGTTTGACCGATGGACAAGGGAAGACGGTGGATTTTAGCAATGCTGTGATCATCATGACGTCGAATATTGGTAGCTCTTTGCTTTCACAAGAACAAGATCTTAATGAAGCCAGCAAAAAGGAACTTAAAGAAATGTTGAAACAATACTTCAAACCAGAGTTTCTCAATCGACTCGATGAAATTGTCTTGTTCAATCGTCTTTCAAAAAAAGATATGGAAGCTATTGTCGAAGTTCAGCTACAAAAAGTTAGCTCCAGATTGGAAGAAAAAAACATACAAGTGACCTTTGCTTCTTCTTTAAAACAATATTTGGCTCAAGAGGCTTATGATCCTATCTTTGGTGCAAGACCTTTGAAACGTCTTATTCAAAAAGAAATCATTGATGAATTGGCATTAAGGATTCTTCAGCATGAAGTCAACGATGGAGATATGTTGACTATCGAATACACAGACAACAGAGTTTCAATTACGATGGAGCATGCAACCAGTCAGGACTATGAAACGTAATATTGGTTAGGAGGTGTGATATGAAAAAATTTTATAGAAGCACAAAGAACCGTTTTGTAGGTGGAGTGATTGCTGGATTTGTGGACTACATGGTTTGGGACATAGATCCCAACATTGTTCGTCTGGCTTATGCTCTACTCACTATCTTTTCGAGCGGTGCCCTGGTGCTGGTATATCTTTTGGCTTGGATTATTGTTCCTTCCGAACCAGAGGTTTTGCCATGAAAACTTTGTACCGAAACAAAAACAATAGCTGGCTTGGTGGGGTGATTGGAGGGATTGCAAGTTACTTCCAAATGGATCCAAGTCTGCTCAGAATCCTCTTTATTGTGGTGGCTTTGATTTTTGGTTTGCTTGGGGAGTTATTGGTAGTTTACATTTTAGCGTGGATTCTGCTACCAGCCAAAACTTATCAAGCTGATGACCTTAAGTCCTACGATTTCGAAGAGTCTGATGTAAAGCCTGGAAAAGGGAAAACACAAGAGTTTATTGGAGCAATTATTATTTTTATAGGCCTTGCAATCCTGATAAAGCAATTCCTACCTTATCATTTGTTTAGTATTGACAAGCATCTCATAGGAGCTACTTTGTTAATGTTGACAGGATTGCTGATTCTTTTTAAGGGAAGGAAATAACCATGTTTATGCAAATTTCCATAGTTCAATGGATTTTTTTAGTCTGGATTTTGCTTTTAGTTTTAAAAAGTGCTGTAGCGTTATTCGATAAAGATGCTCCCGATGAAATCCTATTTGGAGTTTTATTAATTCTTGGAGGCGCTTTGTGGATTCTTCAACACTTTGGATTTGCTTTTTATATCCCATGGATTGCTTGGCTGAAAAGCTTTCGATATGAAATTCTGATTGCAATTTTGTTAATCCTCTATGGAGTGCGCTTGGTCTTTCAGGCTCCATGGAAACACATTCTTGTAATTCTTGTGGCTGTCTTGGCTTTTATTGCTGTGAGCCGAATTTCATTTCCAACTCAGGATTATCGCAATGCAAACACTTCTTCTCTTCTCAATTCACCTCTTTCCAGCACGAAACAACAAAAAAACCAATTTGGAAAAGTGGATGAACAAAAACTTGATTTAACTTTTAATCGTGGCAATTTTACCATAAAAACCGATGATATCGATTCAGCTCTGAGTATTAGCGACAACGAGCTAATTGAAGAAAAGGGCCGACAAACTTTCCACTTGAGTTCCAGGGATTCTGATGGACAACTTTTGATCAACAACAAAGTCACAGAGTTAGACCTGGATTCCAAACTCGGAAACCTCAAGGGAGCATTCAACAACCTGATTCAGAGCATTAAAACCAAATCCAATTTGGGAGATATTCAATTAAGCTTTTACAAGAAGGTGGTACGTTCTTCTTTTGAAGCAAATATGGGCAACATTACGCTTGATTTTCACCAGGGGGTGGAAGAGCTTTATATCAAGGCAAATGCTGGAAACGTGAACATTTACCTCCCCAAAGGCTACCACATCGATGCTAAGGGGCTTGAATCCCGTCTTGGCAATCTGAATATCAGCAATGGTGACGGAACTCAGGGCACAGTAAAAATCACTGGACTTGTCAACTTGGGCAACATCAACATCACCTCGGATTTATGACCCCTGAGGAAGCTTTTGAGGAGTTTGGGGGAAAAATCTATGCTTATTTGCGAAAAATAGGGATAAGCCCAGAAGATGCTCAAGATGGAGTGCAGGAGGTTTTTAAAAAGGCTTTGTTTAGCAAAAACATAAGATGGAACGAAGCAGGGCCCTTCTTATATCGTGTAGCTTATCATTGGGCAGTGGATCTATGGAGAAAACCACGCATGATGAGTTTTAAGGAGGAGATTTTTTCTTCCCCTTTTAGGTATGAAGATGATTTTTTGAGCCCCCTCAGTGCAGAAGATAGGTCCTTGATTATCTTGCATTATGAGGAGGGCTTTTCGATTGACGAAATCTCTGAAATGACAAAACTACCTGGGGGAACAATAAAAAGTAAATTGCATCGAGCAAAAAAAAGAGTCAAGGAGCAGACATGAATGTAGTCAGGAACAAACAGGATAGCTCTTGCTTTGATGATGAATGGAAGATAATTTCGAACAAGACAAAAAACAGACTAAAACCCTGGTTTTACTTCTATCACTTCAAAGAAAATAGTTACAAAATTGCCTTTTTAGCTTTGATATTACTTTTTCAATGGCCTATGTTTGGACAAAACATCGATATGCTTAGATTCCGAGTGTTAGATTCTTTACTGCTAATCAACTTATTCTTTTCGCAGTTAGTTAGAATCAGTTGGGGTTTTATTGCATATTGAGCAAGTCTTCTGAGGCTTGAACCGAATAAGACATGCTTCGAGCCAGCGAACTGAGCACTTTTCCAGGTCCGCATTCGATGAAGTGTTGTGCTCCCCTGTTTTTTAATTCTTGCATGCATGAAACCCATGGAACAGGGCTATAGAGCTGGGATATCAAGTTTTGTTTGATTTGGTGAGGGTCTTGATGAACACAGGCATCTACGTTTTGAACCACCATTAACTCTGCTTTTTTAAATGGAATACTTTCTATTTTTTCTTGAAATTTTTCCCGAATCTGAAGCATAAGCGAAGAATGAAATGGAGCTGAAACAGGCAATAGAATAGCCCTTTTTGCCCCCATTTCTTTGGCTTTTTGGCAAACTACTTCAACTGCCTGATGATTTCCTGAAATGACTATCTGTTTGTCTGAGTTTATGTTTACTGCTTCTACCACACCGAAATCCTGGGCTTGTTCGCACAACAAACTGATTTTGTCGTGACTAAGACCAATGATGGCTGCCATAGTGCCAGCATTGTTTAACGATGCTTCGTGCATGAGCATTCCCCTGTAAGCTACAAGCTCGAGGCCTTGTTCGAAAGAAAATACCCCCGCAGCATAAAGGGCTGAGTATTCCCCAAGACTATGACCAGCAACAAATTGTGGGGTGTAATCCTTATTTTTTAGATGTGTAAAATGTATGCAACTCATGGTGTATAATGCAGGCTGTGTGACTTGGGTGGAAGATAGCTTGTCACTGCTTAAATCTACAAAACTATACTTCAGGAGAGTTGAAAAAGCTTTAAAAAAAGGCTTTGCAGTTTCATCGTCGATAAACAGCTTTGCCATTCCTTCATACTGTGAACCTTGTCCAGGAAAAATAAAGGCAGTGTTTTGCTTCATTGCATTCCCCTTTGTTAGTATAAAATGCTATCGTTAATTTTTAAGTGAAAGACATGTCCCAGCTTTTTACTGGCTTCTTTGCACATTAGCATTCTTTTGAGGAATATCTCAAAATAATCCATCACATTGGAAATTTGGGAATCAATGCTTAAGTTTAGCCAAATTTCTTTGGTGGCTTGAATCACCATCACTTCAGAGTGTCTGACAGCAAAATTCACACGGTCGTGAATATCGAACTCATTTTCATTTTTGCTTCTGACTCTGGATTGTCTTACATCTGATTTGTCAGCGATAACTAAAACAGCAGAATATACATCGGTCACTGCTCCAGCATATTCATCATGATTGGCTATAGCTGTTACAATTTTGCATACAGCTTCCATAGGCATGTACTTTTCCCTCAAAAGCTGAAAAGCCATGATTGATCCAGCGATCGAATGAAGCTTTCTTCCTGAAATATTCCCTATATCATGTAGGTATCCTGCGATACTTACAATCTCGATGTCTTCAGGGCTAAACATAAGTTTCTCACCTATCATGCGACAGCGTAAAGAAACTGTTTCGATGTGGTTTAAGCCATGATTGGTATATCCAAGGTTTTCCAGATATTGGTCTGCTTGTTGTATTAAAACTTGTATTTCATTGTCTTTTTTAAGCTCTTCAAGAGTCAACATTGGAAGCCCCCTGGCAATATTCTTTTAAAAAACTTTCAGCAAAAGCAGTATATCGATTTTCCTCAATTGCTTTCCTGGCTCTTTCTACCAGATGTATAAGAAAATGCAAGTTATGGATGGAGCCCAGGATAGATGCCAGCATTTCGCCAGATTTGTAAAGATGTCTGAGGTAGGCTCGGGTGTAGTGTTGACACGTAGGGCAGGTGCACTCAGCATCAATAGGGGAAAAATCTTTCTCGAATCGAGCATTGCTCAGAGTAATTCTGCCTTGATTGGTGAAAAGAGATCGATTTCTTGCAATTCGAGTAGGCAGTACACAGTCAAACATATCCACCCCCAGGGCTATGGAGCGAACTATCTTTTCTGGATCCCCAACTCCCATGACATAGACTGGGGCATCTGTCATATATCGGGTTATGGCTTCCAGTATCATATAGTAGGTTTCATCAGGTTCTCCAACGCTTAATGATCCAATAGAATATCCAGGAAACTGAATATCTTGAAGCGCTTTGAGGCATTCCAGTCTGAGCTTTGGGTCATTCCCCCCTTGAACAATACCAAAAAGAAGTTGTGGAGAGGATGGGTTTTTGTGTTCCTTGGATAGCTTCGCCCATCGGATAGTTTTCTGGGTGTAATCCTGCAGTTCTTTGCCTGTGGTGCCATAAGGAGTGCAAATATCTAAAGGCATCATGATGTCAGAACCTAAGATTTCCTGAATTTCAATTACTTTCTGAGGAGAAAAAAAATGCTTGGATCCGTCTTTGAATGATTGAAATTCAATGCCATGCTCTTGAATCTTTTTGATTCTGGACAAGGAAAAGGCTTGAAACCCTCCACTATCGGTGAGGATGGGGCGCTGCCAATTCATGAAAGAGTGCAAACCCCCTGCTGCCTTGATAACCTCTGTGCCAGGCTGAAGGTAGAGATGATAGGTGTTGGAAAGTATGATTTCAGTCTTTATTTGTAATAGATAATCTACAGGGACCGCTTTTACTGTTGCTGCAGTCCCGACGGGCATAAAGACGGGAGTTTGAATAGTACCGTGAGAAGTTTCCAGAGATGCTGTCCTGGCTAAGGAAGCAACATCTCTGGATAAAATCTTAAACAAAAATCCTCCGCTTAGAACTTAAAGAAAATGGGAATGAGAATGATAAGCGTGACAACAGTAATGAGCTGAAGGATCCAACCGACTTTGATATAGTCAATAAAGGTATAGTCTCCAGGACCAACCACCAGGGTATTGGGAGGAGTGGCAACAGGAGTCAGGAAGCAAGCTGATGCACCCAATCCCACACCCATGAGAAGTGGAGCGGGATTTATGCCAAGATTAGCAGCGATGGCTATTGCTATAGGTGCCAATAAGGCAGCAGTGGCAGTGTTGGACATAAAATTGGTTAAGACCACCGATACTACTACTATTCCAATCAGAGCTGCTAAAGCAGGACTTAAAGGAATGTGGTTGGTCATACTGACGATACTGTTGCCAATATAGGTGGCGGCACCTGTTTCTTCGAGAGCTTTGCTGAGAGACAGCATGCCGGCAAACAAAAAGATAGTGGTCCAATCTACGGCTTTGAAAGCTTCATTGGTCTTGAGAGCTCCAGTGGACACAATAGCAATAACACCAAGGATAGCATAAACGACAAGAGGGATTCCTTTAAAGAAGGTTCCTACGTCTGGGTTGCCTTTAAAGATGTTGACCCACAAAGGATCCATAAACATAAAGAAAATAATGAGAGCAAAGACCAGAATGGCTATCCAGGCTTTGTTGTAGCGATAAGTGATATTTGCATTTTCTACGGAAGGGGTGGCATACTTACCGCTAACAGGACGTTTGGATATGCCATCCAGGATCTTCCGACCAATCGTGGCCATGAAGATAATGCCCAGGACAAAGATGATAAGACTTGGTTTGGCATAATCAAAAAAGCCAAAGACATTGCCAGTGGCTTTTTCGTAAACAGATTGAATTATCCCATTGGGAGGCGTTCCGATAAGAGTAAGCATACCCCCGAGAGAAACTCCGAAAGCCATGGGAAGCAAAAGCTTTCGTGGAGAAATGTTGCTTGATTTGCCAATAGCCAGCATGATGGGAAGAAGGCAAGCAGCGGTGCCAGTGTTGTTGAGGAAGGCTGACATGATGCCTCCGGCAATCATGACATAAACAATTAACATTGTTTCGTTATTTTTGGCTAAAGATACAATGCCTTTGCCGATTTTTCCAGCAACTCCAACCCTAAATAAGGATTCGCCAACAATAAACATCATCAGAAAGAGCAGAACCCATTGATCTGAAAAGCCTGCAAAAGCTGATTTGAAGGGGATGACATTGAAAAGTACCAAAAGAACAGGAACCATAAGCGAAGTCATTGCCAAGGGAATCGCTTCAGTGAGGAACAGGATGGCAGCGAGAGCAAGAATAGCAATTGAGATCCAGATTTTGGTGACATCGACTGCAGGAGGAGCATCTGCTGCAAAAACCATAGTACTTGAAAAAGCCACAAACAAGAGTGAGACTAAAACGAGAAACCCCGTTTTCCATTTACTTAAAAACATTTTTTTTTTCACAAACTCCTTTCCAAAATTGAAAAGTAAGACTTTTTTAACATTATCATTTTTCTTTTGGCTGTCAATTTTTTTTGAACATATTCGGAAACATTACATCAGCCAGCATACTTGTATTTGACAAAACAAAAAAAAGGGATAAATTTTATTCGACGATGATACATAGTTTGATCATTGGAAACAACAAGTAGGTAAATGGGGGCCCTTAGCTCAGTTGGTTAGAGCAGCTGGCTCATAACCAGCGGGTCGGAGGTTCAAGTCCTTCAGGGCCCACTTCCAGGGAGCGTAAATGCAAGAAATTACTGTAGCTTTGTTGTTTGAGTTGCAAGAAGTGCTTGATCAAGAAATCGAATGTAAAACCCGACTCAAACAGCTGGCTCGCAATTTAGAAGAAACTGAAAAAAAAATGGCAAAAGCTGAAAGTGATTTTGCGCTTATCAAAAACAACTTTCAAAAACAAAAAATAGCCCTTGAAGACATCAATATGCAGCTCTCTACCCTCGAAACAGATAAAAAGAAGTATGAAGCCAATTTGTATTCCCCTCAAAATTCAAACCCCAAACTCCTTAAAGATTTGGAAAACAAGATCCTCGAAATAAACCGTAAAATTGAAGCTACCGAAGAAAAAGCCCTGAGTTTGATGGATTCCACCGAAAAAGCAAATAAGCTTAGATTACAAAAAGAGCAGGAATTCCAGGAAATTAAAAACGAGTACGAAGAACAAAAAAAAGTAGTGCAAGAGTTTTCTAATGAAACCCAAAGCCAGATCCAAAGCCTTCAAATCGCAAAAGAAACCATTGAAAAACAACTCCCCGAGCATTATCTGCAAGCCTTCAAAAAAGCATTATTACTACAAAATAAAGCAGTTGCTGCAGTAGATGAAGATTGTTGCAGTATCTGCAAATTTCAAGTCTCCAAACGTTTAGTTGAAGCTGGCAAAAAAAATCATACCGAACTATATTACTGTGAAAATTGTAGTCGAATTTTGTATTTTAAATCTTAGTTATGTACAATGTTTATACCGATGGTGCTTCTCGAGGAAATCCAGGTCCTTCCAGTTGTGCGTTTGTGATATATCAGGACAAGAGCATCTTAATGGAAAGAGCAGAATTCCTTGGAATCGGAACAAACAATCAAGCTGAATATATGGGTATTATCAGAGCATTAGAAACTTTGACGGAGATGAAAGCGTATGACATAGTGGTGTTTTCCGATAGTGAACTCGTCGTGAAACAGCTCAACAAAGCGTATCAGGTAAAAAGTCAGCAACTTAAAATACTCTATCATCAAGCACAAAGCCTGATACCTGGGCTTTTCCCCATCCAATTTCAACATATACCTCGCTCCCAAAACTCTAAAGCTGACGAATTGTGCAACAAGGTATTAAACCAACAAGCGTAGTTTTTTTTAATTCAAGGAGGTCCCCGCTTGGCAATCAGTGATCGTTTTTCTATGGAAGAATTGTTAAGTTTGAAAGCAAGAGAGCTTTATGAGATAGCCCGAGAGCTTAAAGTGAAAAGGTATACACGATTTAATAAGGATGAACTTATCGATCTAATACTTGAGCTTACAGGAAAAGGGAAAAAACCAGTCGATACTAAAAAAGCCAATAGCACAGAGTCCTCAAAAAAAGCAAAAGCCAAAAGTAAAAGCATGCATGCTGACACTTTAGCCTTACTTGAAGCTGAAAGCGAAGACACTCCCTCTGCTAAAAAAGAAGAAAAAGAAAAACCAGAAACCAAAACCAAGACCAGAGGAAGAAAAAAGAGTATCCCTGAAAAAGACAAAGCTCCAGAAGAAGACGAAAGCAAGTTGGAAAACTCTTCTACTCAGGAAGAAAACCTTGAAACACTATTGGAAGAAGTTCCAGAAGAAATACCTGAACCTAAGATTGAAATTGGAAAGGGAGTTTTGGATATTCACCCCGATGGATATGGATTTTTAAGATCGAACAAATACCTTCCAGCTTCAACAGATATCTACGTAGCTCCTTCCCAGATAAAAAAGTTTGGCATGCGTGAAGGCGACGAGATATCTGGTGAAATCAAACTACCCGAGAAAGAAAACGAAAAGTATGCCGCCCTCGTAAAACTTGATACAATCAACGGACTTCCTCATGAAGAGGTTAGAAGTCGACCAAGATTTGAAGACCTGGTGCCCATTTTCCCCCTAGAAAGATTCAAGTTGGAATCAAAAGAAGTCAGCAATTTGACGATTCGCCTTATTGATCTAGTGTCCCCTTTAGGAAAAGGGCAGCGAGGCTTAATTGTTTCTCCTCCAAAAGCAGGAAAAACCACCATTATCAAAAGAATTGCTCAAAGCATTTCAGTGAATCACCCCGAAGTTTATCTCATGATACTGCTTGTTGATGAGCGTCCTGAGGAAGTAACCGATATACAACGTTCAGTCAAAGCAACCGTTATTTCTTCCACCTTCGATCAGCTTCCAGAAAAGCACATTCGAGTAGTTGAGCTTGCAGTTGAAAGAGCAAAAAGATTAGTAGAACAAAAACATGACGTGGTGATTCTCCTGGATGGCATTACTCGCCTCACACGCGCTTACAACCTCTGTGTAACCCCTTCAGGCAGAACACTAACTGGTGGTCTTGACACTGCAGCTATTCATGGACCTAAAAAAGTTCTCGGAGCAGCTCGAAACATCGATGAAGGTGGAAGTTTGACCATTATTGCGACAGCGCTGGTTGAAACTGGCTCAAAAATGGATGAAATCATCTATGAAGAATTTAAAGGTACTGGAAATATGGAGCTGGTATTAGATAGAAAACTTGCAGAAAAACGCTTGTATCCTGCACTCGAAATAAAACGCTCAGGGACTCGGAGAGAAGAGCTTTTGTATAGCTCCGACGAACTCAAAAAGATTTGGATTTTACGTCGCTTTATATCCAATCTCGATCCCTCGGAAGCTTTGGAGCGCTTAATAAAATGGGCAAGTGAGACTCCTTCTAATGAAAAGTTTCTTGAGAGTATTGCAGTAGATACCACCAAAAATTCCTGAGACTCGATATTTTTATGAATGCAATAGACAAACTTGAACAGTTAAAAATACGATATGACGAGATTGTTAGCAAGCTTTCTTCTGAAGAAGTTTTAAGCAATCAGGACTTGCTAATAAGACTCAGCAAAGAAGAAGCAGAGTTAAAGGATTTTTCCGATCTTTACCGACAATACCAAGCTTTGCTTGAGGATATTTCTACCTTCGAACATTTTCTTGATGAATCCAGAACAAGTAATGAGCAGGATTCTTCAGAGGAGATCTTAAGCGAAATCGAACAACTCAAAGAACAAAAAATAGAACTGGAAGAAAAAATACACTTAAGTCTCTTGCCCAAAGACCCAAGCGAAGATCGTGATGTCATTCTTGAAATTCGTGGAGCTGCTGGTGGAGACGAAGCCGCTCTGTTTTGTGCTGATTTGTTTAAGATGTATATGAGTTTCGCCGATAGTAAAGGGTGGAAAACCGAACTTCTAAGTTCTCATCCCACAGGTTTGGGGGGTTTCAAAGAAATCATAGTAGCTATCAAGGGAAAACATGTATATTACCATCTTATGTTTGAGAGCGGGGTACATCGAGTTCAACGAGTTCCCGACACTGAATCCAGTGGAAGAATCCATACTTCGACTTCCACGGTTGCTGTATTGCCTGAAATGGAAGAAAAAGATTTTGAAATTCGCCAGGAGGACTTGAAAATTGATACTTTTTGCGCCTCAGGTCATGGAGGGCAAAATGTTCAAAAAAATGAAACCGCTGTGCGTATCACTCATATACCCTCAGGTGTTGCTGTAGCTTGCCAGGATGAGCGTTCACAAGGGCAAAATCGTGAAAGAGCCATGACCATTCTCAGATCACGTCTTTTTGATATTCAAAAACAAAAAAAAGAACAGGAAGAGGCTCAAACCAGGAAAACCCAGGTAGGATGGGGAGATCGCAGTGAAAAGATACGCACCTACAATTATCCCCAAAATCGAGTGACAGATCATCGTATTGGTCTGACCCTCTACAACTTGCAAGAAATTATGTGTGGAAAGCTGGATGAGTTTGTGCTGGAGCTTAGAAAACATTATGACCAAAATCGGCGAGAGCAATTTGGCTTATGACCACAAGCATAGAAGAGGCTCTGTATCAAGGAAGAATGCAGTTTTTTTCTGCAGGAATTCCAGGCTTTGAAGCTGACCTTCTGTTGCAAAGTATTTTAAAGTTAAATCGTATCGACCTATTTACCCAAGCCAAGAGATTGCTTAGCGACAAGGAATACAGCAATTTTCATTCCTGGATACAACGTCGAATGAGCCATGAACCGCTTAGCTATATCACTCAGGAACGTTTTTTTTACAGACAGCAGTTCACAGTATTACCAGGGACTTTTATTCCACGCCCTGAAACAGAAATCCTGGTAGAAGAGTGCCTAAGATTTCTTCAAACATTATCATCTCGAGACCTGATAGGTCTCGATTTATGCACAGGATCGGGCGTAATCGCTCTTAGCCTTGTTTCTGCCTTACCATCTTTGTCCATGGATGCGGTTGAAACTTCTTTCTCAGCGTTGAAATCAGCCCAAACAAATCTTGAAGCTCTCCGAGCTCAAACAAAGGTGAACCTTTATCAAGGAGATCTCTATTCTGCCCTCCCTGAGCACAAACTCTACGATGTGATTGTTTCCAACCCACCCTATATTCCAAGTCATCGTATAGCCCAACTTTCTCCAGAGGTAAGGTCTGAGCCCATTATTGCGCTTGACGGAGGAAAGGATGGTCTGGATATCATCCTTCGTATCATCCATGACGGTACTATGTGGCTTAAAAGCAAGGGTTTACTTTTGTTCGAAATCGATGGAAAAGAACAGGTGGAGCCCATATTTGCATCTCTGCAAAAAGCAGGATATGTTGAGCTTATATGTAAAAATGACTTAGCGGGTTTTCCAAGAGTCATGGGAGGATATCTGCAGTGATTATCAAAATTCTATTCGTTTTGGGAGTTTTTTTCTTTGGATCCATACCTTTTGGCTACCTCATTTCCCGTATAGTAAGCAAAAAAGATATTCGTCAAAGCGGGAGTGGAAACATTGGAGCCACCAATGTAACTCGTGTTTTGGGAGTAAAATGGGGTTTTCTGTCTTTTCTCTTGGATTTTATTAAAGGTTATCTTCCTTTTCTGCTTGCTTCTCTTTTTTTTCCAGAACTTAACAGAGCATGGCTTTTGTGGATGAGTATTGCAGCTATTCTGGGGCATAATTTTTCTCCTTTTCTGAAATTTAAAGGAGGAAAAGGTATTTCCACTACTGCAGGTTTATTGATGGCTTATCATCCCCTACTCGGAGTTTCTTGTCTTGTTTTTTGGTTGTTGATGCTTTTTCTTTTTGCCTATGTCTCTCTGGCATCGATCCTAGCTCTTATTTTTGCCCCACTAATTATGGCATTCTCTCCCTGGTTTCCATACCATCCGATAGAGTTTTTAGCTTTGTTATTTATGGCTTTGCTTGGTGTTTACCAGCATCGAAGCAATATTAAGCGTCTAATCACTAAAAGTGAAAAAAGAATGCTTCCTTTTTCGCTTATAAAAATATGATTTTATCAGCTCAACACAAAACTTTGCTCAGTGTTTTCGAAAAAAAGTTCATACAGATGCTACTTGAAGATGATCAAATCATTGCCTTTCCCACCGATACCGTTTATGGTCTGGGAGTCAATGCCAAATCTTCTAAAGCAGTCAATAAGCTTTATGAAATCAAAAAACGGAACCAGAATAAAGCATTTATTCTAATGCTTGATACTCTGGACAAGGTTCGTACTTATATCGCCGACGCAAATTTAGCTGATACCCCTATACTCAAAAAGTATTGGCCTGGTCCTTTGAGCGTTATATTTGAGGCAAAACCTGGAGTTTCAATTTTTTATTCCAGAGCATCATGCGAGACCATTGGTATCAGGATCCCGAACCAAGTTCTTCTTTTGGATTTGTTAGCATTTTTACCCTTTCCAATTGCAAGCACCAGTGCCAATATTAGCGATGAACAACCCCTGACAAACGCCTTAAGTATTGAACAAACCTTTAACCAAAAAAGTAAAAAACAACAGATAGCCTGCATTATCGATGGGGGAAGCTTGATAGGTGCTCCTTCAACAGTGGTACAACTCAATTCAAACAGCGCAAAATTGCTTCGAAACGGAAGCATAGATATTTCAGATGAAGCGCTTCCTTAAGTACCCCAATTTCTTCTTCCTGTTTAGTATGTTTTTACTTGTAGCTACAGGTTTTTTCGCTATCTATAGCGCAAGCTATTCACTCAACATGGAAAATTTCATGCTCAAACACAGTATTTTTTTTATAGGTGGGATGGTGTTATTTGTCGTTATTTCTACTCTACCGAAACATTTTATCAAAGATCTTACCCCTCTGTTATATCTACTCAATTTACTGCTTCTGTTTTTACTCAACATGCTCCAATGGCTTCATATCATTGAAAAACCTGCACGTTGGATTGATCTCGGGGGAATTACTTTTCAGCCTTCTGAGTTTATGAAAATCACTTTGATTCTCGTTTTGGCATGGATTTTTTCTCAAAAACAATGGACTAAATTTCAGAAATATCTCCTTTCTTCCCTTGCAACCGCCATTCCTGTGGTACTTATCCTTCTACAACCTGATATGGGAACCGCTGCTGTATTAGTATTTATTTTGCTTTTGATGAGTTTTTTTTCTTGTCTGGGCCTACCTTACATGAGCCTAACTCTTATTCTTGGCTTTTTATCAGCTTTTCCTTTGAAAAGGTTTTTCCTGCACGAATATCAGCTAAATCGCTTACTGGCTTTTCTAAATCCTACTGGCGATCCAATGGGTGAAGGATGGAGCATCAATCAAGCACTAATTGCTGTGGGGTCAGGAGGACTGAGAGGTAAAGGTTTTTTGCTGGGTACACAATCGAAAATGGGTTTTTTGCCCAATACTCAGTATTCTGATTTTATTTTTGCAGTGATAGCTGAGGAGTGGGGTTTTTTAGGGAGCGCGACCTTATTACTCCTGTTTTCACTGTTTTTTATTTCTTGTTTTTCGGTGCTATTCAAGGCAAGTGAAGATTTTGCTAAACTGATTATTCTTGGAATAGTATCCTATTGGTTTGTTCAATTGGTAGTAAACATCAGCATGAATCTTGGACTGATGCCAGTAACAGGTCTTCCCCTGCCTTTTATCAGTTATGGGGGTACTGCACAAATTGCAAACATCGCAGCAGCAGGAATGATTTACCATATCCATCTTCATCAAAAAACTGTTTCATACTAAGGTTTTTTTGTTCTTTACTCCTTACTAAGATATAATTATTCTATGATTAAGCCAAGGATTTTTTTGTTTGTACTTTTATTGATTGCTTTTGCTACACCTCAAGGCTTTAAGCCTGCTTTCGTGAAAGCTATTCATGATTTTCGAGTAGAAGTTAAACCAAGACGGGTTTCTACCCGAGCATCCTATACTCTTTACCTGAAACTTGACAAAGCCCTGGAAGTTCACGATTGGATAAAGATTAGATTTCCCCAGGGCACCAAACTCCCAGAATTATCTCAAAACCCAGAACGACGAAGGGAAGAGCTTAAGCGGATTATAGAATCCATCTACATAGGCACTTCACCATGCTCTTCATGTCAGGGTCTTCCCGAAATTGATTATGTTGAAAACTCGATTCGTTTTAATGTTCATCTTGGCTTAGATCCAAACATTGAAGGATATGAAACTATTAAAATTTCAGTTACTGATCGGGTGGGTATCGTCAATCCAGACAATCCCGGCTGGTACCAACTTTCGATTTCCACTACCCGAGAAAATACCCCCGTCAAATCTGAAGCTTACGAAATTGTACAAAGTCGCATCGGGGATCCCGAGGGTAAACCAAAAGTTACGGTGACGCCTTCCAAGTCTGACGCTAAAGCTGAATATCTGATTCAGTTTAACGTTGGTCGTGGGGGAGCTTTGACTATGAATCAAAGCCGAATCAGAATATTGTTTCCTCCTCAGACTCGCTTTTCTCTCAATGCAGAGGATATCAACCCAAATCGTATTCTGGTCAACGGATACCCTGTTTCGATACGACTGATGATGCATGAAACAATGCTTACTTTTATAAGTCCGGTACAGGTAGAAGATGAAGCTCAGGTGAGTGTTCTTATCTCAAAAGAACTCGGTCTGATTAATCCTGAAAAAGCAGGTGCATTCTCTCTCCAGGTGGTCACTTCAGAAGATCTCGAGTGGGTAAGCTCTGATCCCTATCTCATCGAAAGTAGTGAGCCTTCCTTGTCAGTTGAGCCAGATATCATAGGTAAAAACGCAGCATATCATATTAAGTTTTTATTAGAACCTTACGAAGAACTATCTCCGGATAAATCACTGGAGATCTTGTTTCCCAACGAAGTTATAATGCCTGAAGAGATCGAAGCCAAGCATATCAGCATCAATGATCAAGTCTGCTCTCGGGTTTGGTTTGAAGAAGCCAGGCTCTGGATTCAACCCAGTCAGATCTTATCCCCCGGGGGGCTTATTCAAGTAAGTTTTTTAATAGAAGCAGGACTAATAAATCCTGTGGATCCACAAGAAATCAGAATAGCATTTCGGTGTTTTGGCAGTAAAGCCTTAAGAAATACTTCTCCAGTTCAAATTCGACAGATTAATTTAAACTGGAAAAGTATCGAACTCAATCCTCCCAATGCATCTGCACTTACCGAGATCAACATGACTTTTCAACTGGGATCAAAAGGAAGACTTTTACCCAGGCACGAAATCATGGTCTTATTTCCTGAAGGTGCTCAGGTGGAGAATCTATTAAAGGATAACACCCTAAGAGTCCATTTTGATGGTATGGAGCTTTCAGCCACCTATAATCCAGAAAAAAGACAATTACGCATACCCATACTAAAAGAACTTGAAGCAGAATCCATTCACACTCTTTTTTTGTCCAGGGAGTTAAAGTTTCGAAACCCACAACAAGATAAGCAATGGGTGGTGTTTTTCATATCAAGCACCTCAGAGCCAGATCTAGTTAAGTCGGAGGGTGTTTTTTTGCCCCCAGCTTTACCAGAAACCAAATTGCATATTTTAAAGGGACGTCAGGGTTTGAAATCATGGTATATTGAACCTCCCCAACTTAGTTTCAGCGTTTCTCAAGAAAACTGTACGACCTTTTTCTGGTGGGAAAAGCAGAGTGAATTTGCTCAAACCTATTCTGAGGCTTTTTTCCTTGATCCAGGTTTTTATATCATCCAACTTAACTACTACTCTGAAAACGCTTATGGCAAGGAAACCCCCAATAGTGTTCTTTTTAAGGTGGACACTGTATCGCCTTCTTTTATCATCGACCAGCCCAACACCATATATAGTCTTAGCAACCAGGCTGATTACACTTTTAAAGGAAAGATGATCCCCTCTCAACTTCAACTTCATGATACTCCAAGCAGTATCATTGACGCCCCCTTGATGATCAACATGACTCCAGCAACTATTCATGATGATGGCTCCTTCGAACTCGACTATTTACTCACAGAAGGAAATAACGATTTTTTGATTACAGCATATGATGAGGCAGGCAACTCTACCGAAAAGCAATATTCCATTACCCTGGACACTCACCCCCCATTGCTTGAGATTATTTCACCCTCTCCAAATGAAACAATCCTTTTTTCTTCCGTTTGGATCAAAGGTAGGACTGAAAGCCTGTCTACCCTTATCATTGATGGCAACATTGTAAATATCGAAGAAAATGGAAGTTTTAGTTACCAACATTTTTTTAGTGAGATTGGCCCAAATACTCTTCGTATCAGTGCTACCGACCCTGCAGGCAACATTAGCCAAAGCTCTTTGGAGTTGTGGTCAGGCACCACCATCATCCTCACTATAGGAAGTCTGATTTATCGAGTCAATCAATACCAAAAAAATAGCGATATTGAAGCTTTGATGATCAATAATAGAACCATGTTGCCCATTCGCTTACTTGCAAACGAACTTCATGCGGAGATTCAATTGGAATTTGACCCGAAAAGTAAGAAAGTTAAAAAAGTGACTTATTACCTCGATCAAATCACCATCGATCTTTTTATCAATGAAACTTATGCCATGGTAAATCAAAAAAAAGTTAAACTGGATGTTGCCCCCACCATTGTTCGAGATCGAACTTTGGTTCCCTTACGATTTGTTGCTGAAAACCTGAATGCTCAAGTCAACTGGGATGCTCAAACCATGGAGATCAGCATCAAGTATTGGAAACCAGAAGCATGAGTAAAACAAGAGTATTTAGCCTCTTCTCTGCACTAATGATACTAGCGATCCTTTTTCAATTTTTTTCTCCTCTTAAGGCTCAACCCAGCACAGAAAGTTTGTTCCAACCTACTTGTACCGTTCAAGAAATGAAAGAAGCTTTGCAGATCAATGTCCAGGCATCCCTAAGAAAGGAAAAACGGAAGCTCATCATTCTATTGGAAAACGAAAAGCATTCATTAATAAAAAAATATACTTTGCATAGCTCAGAGGAAGAGTTTATGCTGGACAAAATTTTATTACCTGATCAAAGCTACCAATTACGCCTTGCGCTGGACATGAACTCCTACTACGAACTATCAGATGCCTACTTGCTTCAACTCCACAAACCCCCCCCATCTTAAGCTTTCAAGATCAAACAAATCCAAAGGAATACCTCTTGTCTGACCAAAGTAAAACTACCCTCCAAATAAATTCAGATGTTTTTCTGCGTAAACTAAGCATACATCTCAACAACAAAACAATTCCAATGCAACATTACAAATCACACTGGTTGTATGAGGGCAATTTGCCATTAGAACCAGGAAGCAACCAACTTATCTTTCAAGGGGAGGGACTTGATGGCACTATCGGAACTCTGAGCCTTGCTTTGATGTTTCATATTTCCAAACCCGCCACAAAAATCCACAGCATTTTGTACCATGATATTGCATACAATGATAGCCCCATGAGTGTTACGCCAGAGCTTTTTGAAAAGCATATCAGGTATTTGGTAGATCACTCCTACTACTTTGTGTCTTCCTCACAGATCGAACAATATCTCAACTCGGAATTGTCCTTACCTGAAAAAAGTGTATTTATCAGTTTTGATGATGGATGCAGAGGGGTCCTGGATTATGCCTTGCCCATCTTGAAAAAGTATCAAGCTCAGGCAAGTCTGTATATAAGCAACAGTTTTATTGGTAAAGATGGTTTTGTGAGCTGGACCGAGCTTAAAGAATTGGCCGATTCAGGATACTTTTCTATCGGCTCTCATTCGTATGCCTTGCATCATCAGTATTGGCTTCCTGAAACACAAAGCGTTTATTTTCCCATTCATCAAAGTAGAGATGAATCTGACGAACAATATCAGCTACGTTTGTTGGATGACTTTTCTCGTTCAAAAGCTGAGATAGAAAAGTATATCCAAAAGGAAGTAAGAAGTTTTGCATACCCCTTTGGTGTTCACAACAGCACGGCTCGCAGAATTCTCTCGAAGGCAGGATTTCATGTGGCTCTTACCTCAAACAATCGTTACCGATCATCGGTGAAAGTTGGCGAAAATCCTTTTTCGCTGATGCGTTATACTATACTTAGTTCTGTTGAACCGCAGGCTATTATTTTGGAGGAAAAATGAAAATAGTAATTGCAATTGGAGGCAACTCACTCATTAAGGACTCATCACATATATCTGCTCAAGATCAAATGGAGCAGGTGATGGAAACCAGCAAAATCATTGCTGAAATTGCTCAGGATGGTCATGAATTGGTGGTAAGTCATGGAAATGGACCGCAAGTGGGCTATCTTTTACGTATGTCAGAGTTGGCAGAACATGAGATTCCTCTGTTTCCCCTGGATTATTGTGTGGCAAGTACTCAGGGGGCGATTGGTTTTCAAATGCAGAATGCCATCTACAATCACTTTATTGAACGAGGCATTCATCGATCTGTAGCTACGCTTGTTACCCAAACGATTGTGGACAAAAATGATCCAGCTTTTTCTCATCCAAGCAAACCGATAGGATCCTTTTTCAACAAAGAACAAATTGAAGAGCATGCAAGAACTTTGGGGTGGAGCTATATGGAAGATTCTGGCCGTGGATATCGACGAGTTGTGGCTTCTCCCATACCCAAGCAGATTGTCGAAAAAGACATCGTTTTAAATATGCTTAAACAACATACCCTTGTGATTACTGTTGGCGGTGGAGGTATCCCAGTCGTTTCAGAAAATGGAAAGATCAAGGGAGTGGAAGCAGTGATTGACAAAGATCTTGCTTCATCTCTCCTGGCCAAAGAGCTTGAAGCAGATTTGTTTATTATTTCTACGGCTGTAGATTATGCCTATATCAATTTCAACCAAAACAATCAAGAAGCACTTGAGACAGTAAGCACTGAAGAAATGAGATCTTACCTCTCTCAGGGCTTTTTTGGCAAAGGAAGTATGGAGCCTAAGATCAAAGCTGCGCTTCAATTTACAGAATCGTGCAAAAAAACTTCCATCATCACCTCCCCTGAAAACATTCATGAAGCTATTCTTGGTCGCAAAGGTACCAGAATAGTTTATTCCGGAAACCTTGATGAAATATGAAGAGCGACATAGAGATCCAAAAAGAAACTCCATTGCTTGCTATAGAAGAGATTGCATCCAAGCTTAATCTTGGCAAACAAGATATAGAGCTTTACGGAAATTATAAATGTAAAATTGCTTATTCCAAGCTCAAGCATCTTCGTAAAAAACCAGATTCTAAGCTGGTTCTAGTCACTGCCATATCTCCAAATCCCGCAGGAGTAGGCAAAACAACCAATTTAATTGGTATAGTTGATGCTCTCAACCAATTAGGAAAAAAAGCAATAGCTGCCCTAAGAGAGCCTTCTCTTGGACCCACTCTGGGCATGAAAGGAGGAGCAGCAGGAGGTGGTTATGCTCAGGTGGCTCCTATCGAAGATATCAACCTTCATTTTACAGGTGATTTTCACGCAGTAAGCTATGCCAATAATTTCTTGCTTTCTGTAGTGGATAATCATGTATATTACGGAAATAGCTTGAATTTAGATTATCGAGACATAAAATTTAAACGAACCATTGACCTTGATGATAGAAGTCTTCGCGAAATCATGAGCTCAATGGGTTTTAAAAATGGTTTTCCTCGTATGGATGGCTTTGTAATTACAGCAGCTTCAGAGCTTATGGCTATTCTCACTATGTCGCGCGATATCAAGGACTTGAAAGAACGTTTGGGCAGGATTCTGGTGGGCTATACTTTTGACAATCAACCCTTGTTTGCCAGTACCTTCGATGCTCATGAAGCCATGGCAGTATTGCTGAAAGATGCCATCAAACCAAATTTGGTGCAAACATTAGAACATAACCCAGCCATCATTCATTCGGGTCCGTTTGGCAATATTGCCACAGGGACTTCAAGTATTATTTCCATCCAGGCTTGCCTTGGTCTCGCTGATATCGTAGTTACTGAAGCAGGTTTTGGAGCCGACCTTGGAGCAGAAAAGTTTTTTGACATCGTATGCAGAGAAGGTGGCTTTGAACCATCACTGGTCGTGATTATGGCAAGCATCCAAGCATTGAAGTATTATGGGGGAGTTAGTATATCCCAGTTAAAAGCCGAAAACATTGAAGCTATCAAACTGGGAACAGACAATCTTAAAACTCATATCGAAAATCTACAACTATTTCATCTCCCAGTGATAGTAGGATTAAACCGTTTTCCTTCAGACACTGACAAAGAAATAAGCCATACGCTATCATGGATAGAACAAAAATTAAAATGTAAGTGCTTTCTCACAGAGCCATATACTAAAGGTGGAAAGGGTTGCCTTGATATTGCTGAAGAAATCATCAACACTCAGGGGCAAACTGAGCAAAAATTCCACTATTTGTATCCTTTGAAGCTCAACCCTCAAGAGAAAATCAAAACAATAGCGAAAAAGATATATCGCGCAAGAGAAGTGGAGTTTTCAAAGAAAGCACTCAAGGATTTGGAAAGAATAGAATCTTTTGGTTTTTCTCGTCTTCCAGTCTGCATGGCCAAAACACAATACTCATTTTCTGATGATCCAAAGATTATTAATCGTAAAAAACCTTATGACATCCATATTGACGAGATAAGGCTCTCTGCTGGAGCAGGCTATATTGTGCCAATAGCCGGCAACATGATGACTATGCCCGGACTTCCCATGAAGCCCAATTCCAGCAAATTTTTTATCGATCTGGAAGGAAACATTTCCGGACTCGAGTAAGGAAGTATCATGAAAACTAAAACAGTATTGATTTTACTTTGTGTCTTTTGTTTAATTCTTCCCCACAATATTGCTCTTACCATAGCTTTCCCCAAAGCTCCAAGCAATGCTGACAGAAAGATAATATTTTTTCAAAACCAAGCACAAACTCAGCATTTCAGAGCTATGGTGGAAAAGATCTATGAAACTTCCATAGACCAGGTTCAAATACAAATGTTTGATCGCTTAAACTCAATGGCTCTCCCAATGAGTTCAGAAATCCAGGAACTCATATTCCGACATTTTAATCAAGCTCAAATTATTGATGATATTCAGGTAAAATCCTATCCTATCAGGGATTTATCTTATCAGCCCCCCTTGAGCAAGCAAAATTGGAATCTTGAACTCACAGGAGCGCCTCAACTGTGGGAAAAGGGAATCAAGGGTAAGGGAGTTAAGATCTTTGTTCTGGATACTGGAATAGATGCCAGTCACGAAGCTTTTAAAGACCGAGTCGTTAATTTTGCGGAGTTTTCGCAGTATGGTGGAATCTACCGTGACGATCCCAAAAATGCTACTGATTCGGACAATCATGGTACGCACGTTGCAGGAATTGCTGCTGGAGCAAGCTCGGACCAAGCGATTGGTATGGCTCCGGAAGCCTTGTTGGGAGCTGGTATAGTAATTCCTCGTGGTTCCGGTACTTTGTCTCAAATCATGGCGGGTTTGGAGTGGTCGCTTGATCCCGATGGGAATCCTGCAACAAATGATCAACCTCAGATTGTTAATTTGTCACTAGGTATTCCAGGTTACATTAAAATTTGGTCGGGAATCTTCAAACAACTTTTAGCAAACAATATCTTTCCCGTGGCAGCCATTGGAAACGATGGTGACGGGATTTGTGGAAGCCCTGGAAGTACTCCCAATGTGTTTAGTGTCGGTGCTTTTGATATGCAAAAAAAACCCGCTTGGTTTTCTTGTGGTTCGGAAGGTTTGATATGGGAAGACGAGTTGTTAAACAAGAAGATGTTTGTAAAACCTGAAGTCTCAGCTCCTGGGGTGGACATATATTCCACGGTTCCAGGAAATCGCTATGCTTCAATGAGCGGGACCTCTATGGCAAGCCCTCATGTGGCTGGTGCAGCAGCTTTGTTGATGCAAGCTTTCCCAAGTGCCAATGCTTTGGATATCTGGCATTTTTTAATCTTAGGCTCAGACGATCAGGGCGTAAAAGGACCTGATAGTCGCTTTGGGCATGGAGCCATCAATCTTCTTCAGAGCTATCATCTGATGGAAAGCAGTTCGTTACTCCATGGAAAAGTCATGGGTGATTTTCAGCACTGCAACATCATCAACCGAAGCACTAATTTGCCTCTATATATCAATCCTCAGGGAGAATACTCAAGCTTTTTACTCGAAGGAGCTTATACATTTGATATTTACTTTCGCAATCAACTGATACGATCGATGAATATTGACTTGCAGAGTTCTGAAAAGCAGGTAGATTTTATCCTGCCTCAATCCGAAGTATTTCTGTTTCAGGGAGTTGTAAAAAACGATTCTGCTCAAGCTTTACCCTCGGTATTAAAAAGTGGAAATCAAGAATGGAAAACTGATCAAGAGGGTCGCTTTCAGCTTTGGACCAATGCTTATGAAGTAGTGACAATACGTAGTCCGGGATATGTAGAGCAGACTATCCTTCCTGGAGCTGGTTCGGGGTATTTGAATATTCGCTTAAAAAAAGCCGATCTCCTGTTAATAGAAGGCTTTTCAAACTACCTCACCTCCGTTAATCCTCCCAGAATACCCAAACGATATTTGTTTGAAAGCTTTGACAAACTACACATCAACACTGCATATATTAATGCTGAGATGGAAAGCTTTACTTTTGATGATATCCAGGCTTATCCCATGATTTATTACTATTGTGAAAGTGGTGGCTTAAGTTTGACTGAGCAGGAGATATTTAAAAAATATCTTGATCAGGGGGGACGCATCATATTTTCTGGTAGAATGCTCTTGTCACTGGAAGGTTTTCAGCGTCAAACTTTTCTATCTACTTTATTTAAAGTGAGTACTCGTGAATTTCTTGTTTTTCCTTCAGTAAAGGGGGTTGAGGATCTTCCCGATACCGCTTCACTGAAGTTTTCTTTGTCTGGAGATTTAGGAGCTAACAACCAAGAAACCTGCGATATCATATCCACCCTGGGTGACAATGACTTTGTTGAACCTTTCTTGAAGTTTGCCGAAACTAGCGGAAGAAGATATGCTGGAATGCGAAGAGCTGATGGTTTTTCCAAAGCAGTCTTGCTTAGTTTTGGCTTGGAAGGAATTGGCTCTTCAAATGATCGTACGATGCTTCTCCAAAATCTACTTTCATGGATGCAGAATTCATCTTCATTCCATGCAGATTTACCTGACGATTCCTCTTATTATTTCACCATCACTGACGAAGAAAACAAAAGCAAAGAAATTGAGATAATTGATGGGAAAATCAGGCTCAACAATCTAAAACCAAAAAACTATACTTTTCACCTCGAGGGTTTTGGAATCAAATCTCAGCGCATGATGATAGATTTTTCCAACTATCAGTTCTACTATATGAAAATAATTCCTGAACCAGCAATAAAACATACCATCAATTTCATATTTAAAGGAGCTATGGAACAAGAAGCACTATATCAAGTGCGTTATAAATCCAAACTATTGTTTTCTGAGACTATACCCCTCCAAAAAGCCTTAACTCTAAAACTTCCTCCTGGTCAATACCAGCTTTATGTAACTGCAAAAAATATGATTCCAATTCAAACCAATTTTATGGTAAAAGATACCGATTTGGTGTTTGAAGAAGAAGTTAAAGAAAATCTAAAAAAGATACTAATCATTGATGATAGCAAATTGGGAGTTTACTTTAGAGACAACAACAAGATTCAAGAAGAATACACCAAGCAACTTCAAAACAGGAAAATCTTTTTTGAGCTTCGAAACGTATTGACTGAAGGCTTCCCTTCCTATATTGAGCTGATTCCTTACGAATTGATCATCTATATCTCTGGTTACAACCCCTGGGCTATGGGAGATGAAAAAATCTTTGATAGTCTTGGTCAATATCTTGATCAGCATGGTTCTATCGTCTTCTTTGGAAATGGAGCGATGCAAATCCTGAGAGACAAACCCTTTCTGCAAGATTATGCTGGAGCAACAATCAGCACCAGCAATACCCGAGAGAGAACTATTTACTCCTCAGCTAATCCCTGGTTTTCAAACATTCAATTAGATATTTATGTTGCTTACAACGAGGGTCTGCCTCGATTTCCAGCTTTTGAACTGCAATCTGATTCCGCGCAAGCCCTGTTTCACTATATCAACAGCAACAAAGTAAATTCTCTGGTATATCGCGATAAGTCTCATACCTGCGCAGTTTTCCCCTTTGGTCTTGAAAATATCATTCTTCCTGCTGTTAAAGATGAGCTAATGAAAGGAGTGTTAAAAATTTTTGAACAATAAAACAGATGCTCAAATCAGTTTTGATCAATCTTATGACGAGGTGTTTGAAAAAGGAGTACTGGAGGCATTAACCTTGCTACCAGATAATTTTCAACAACAATTACATAATGTGAGTATTGTGATTGAAGATCATCAACCCCCAGAGATGAACTCATTTCTACTTGGTTTATATCACGGAGTTCCTCAGCCATATAAAGGTCCGCACTATACCTTTATTCTTCCTGATAAAATTTCCTTGTATAAACACAACATCTACCATATTTCAGAAATGAGGCAAATTCCGCTCAATCGAGTAATCGCGGAAGTCCTATACCACGAAATTGGACACTATTTTGGTCTGTCTGAAGAGGAACTGGATCATTTCCGCTCGTTTTAGGAGATGAAGACCTTTATCCCCTGGGAAAGTGCTGGTCTCATTTGCAAGAATAGTTGACTTCTTTATGTTTTAATTGAAATTGGAAGTTTCCATCAAGAAAATCAACCAAGATGGTGTCTTTGTCAGTGAATTCATCCCGTAGAAGAGCTTCGGATACTGGATCTGCAATCCGACGTTGTATCGTACGCCAAAGGGGACGAGCACCAAACTTCCGTTGATAGCCCTCCAAGGCGAGTTGTTTTTTGGCAGAGTCTGAAAACTGAAATAGGATTTCCCGGTTTTTGATATCCTGATGGAGTTTGTCGATCAACAAATCCACAATCTGAATGATGTTTTCCTCGCTTAAAAAGTTGAATACGATCAGTTCGTCCAAACGATTCAAAAACTCTGGACGAAAGGTTTTTTTCAGATCATTAAGAAGTTGATCCCTTTGGACCAGATCGCCTTGAACAGACTGAGCTTTGCTTTGCTGAAAACCTGATACGGTTTGTTTTTCCCAGTTGCCATAGACGTTGGAAGTCATGATGATGATAGCATTGGAAAAATCGACCACTCGTCCTTGTGAGTCGGTCAACCTTCCGCCATCAAGAATTTGGAGCAAAATATTGTAGGTATCGGGATGAGCTTTTTCGATCTCGTCGAACAATATTACGGAAAATGGTTGACGTCGAACTGCTTCAGTGAGTTGACCGCCTTCTTCGTAGCCTACATAGCCTGGGGGAGCTCCGATCAAACGGGAAACTGAAAACTTTTCCATGTATTCGCTCATATCAAAACGGATCAAGGATTCTCGCCTTCCAAATAGGTACTCTGCAAGCACAACAGCTAATTCAGTTTTGCCTACCCCGGTGGGTCCAAGAAACATAAACGATCCGAGGGGTTTGCGGGAGTCTTTGATGCCTGTTTTTGCACGACGAATAGCATGTGAAAGTACAGAAATTGCGTGATCCTGACCTACAATATGCTCTTGTAGGGCTTTTTCCATGTGGAGTAGTTTGTCTTTTTCTTCCTGCATTAATCTTCCAGTGGGAATACCCGTCCATTGAGAAACCACTGAAGCGATGTCGTCCTCGTTGACTGAAAAGATTTCCTCATTCAGATTTTTCTGCCATAAACAAGTTTCTTCCTGAATTTCTGTTCGAAGAGTTCTTTCTTGGTCGCGTAAATGGGCGGCACCTTCAAAATCCTGCTCTCTGATGGCACTTTCTTTTTGTTCTTCAAGGGAACGGGCTTTTTGCTCCATATCAACAATAGCTGGAGGAAGCTTGGAATGTAAAAGTCTGACATGAGAACAGGCTTCGTCAATCAGGTCAATAGCTTTATCAGGTAGAAAGCGCTGGGTAATATATTTTGCTGAAAGCTCTGATGCAGCAACAATTGCTTCGGAAGTTATTTTTACATGATGGTGATTTTCGTAAGTATCTTTTAAGCCTTCCAGGATTTGAATGGTTTCTTCAATGCTGGGTTCATGGATAAAGATGGATTGAAATCTTCTTTCGAGTGCAGGATCCTTTTCGATGTATTTTCGAAATTCATCGACAGTGGTAGCGCCAATACAATGAAGCTCTCCTCTTGCCAAAGCGGGTTTAAGAATATTGGATGCGTCAATTGAGCCTTCAGCAGCTCCAGCTCCCACAACGGTATGAAGCTCGTCGATAAATAGAATGATTTCATTAGAAAAACGCTTGATGTCTTCCATAACCTTTTTCATTCGATCTTCAAACTCACCTCGATATTTGGTGCCTGCTATGAGATTGGCGAGTTCGAGCGCCACCACTCGTTTGTTTTTAAGTTGTTCGGGAACTATGTCTTGTGATATGCGATAAGCCAAACCCTCTGCTATTACCGTTTTTCCAACACCTGGGTCACCAATCAGTACAGGATTGTTTTTACTACGACGAAGCAAAATTTGGATGAGCCGGTTGATTTCCTTTTCGCGTCCAATCACGGGATCGAGTTTGTTTTGCTTGCCCAGCAAGGTTAAATCTTTGCTGTATAAATCAAGATTGGGTGTTTTGGATTTATTGAGATTGGGAGGGGTTTGATTGCTATCTTTATTTTTACGTTTGTAGGCTTCGGAGTTTTCTGCTTTACTTAAAAATTGGAGAATAACTTCTTTGACCTTAACGATATCCAATTGTACTTCATCAAGGACTTTGGCTGCTATTCCTTCGGGTTCCATGAGCAAACCGATAAGAATGTGCTCAGTGCCAATGTAGGTATGCATAAGATTGGAAGCTTCACGCGAGGCATACTCCAAGACTCTTTTGGCTCTTGGGGTTAGGGTGTATTCAGAAGGAAGCGGGTTGTAGTAACGGGATGAGCGATTGTCACCAGCCATTTTTTCAACTTGTTGCTGGAGGTAGGGGATATTGACTCCAAGGAGATGTAGTGTTTTGGATGCCACACCCTGACCTTCTTTTAAAAGACCAAGGAGAATGTGCTCGGTTCCGATAAAGTCGTTACCCAGACGTTGAGCTTCTTCTTGCGCATACATTACAGCTCTTTGTGCGCTATCGGTAAGGTTTTCCCAATTCATCAGTTTTGATCTCCTTTATGGGTTGACCTCTTAGTTGGTTAGAAGGTAGCTGACCAGATCGGAGACGATAGTTTCAAAATTTTCGTTGAATCCACTTTGGATGTAGGCTGCTTTGCCCTCTTTGTCTAAAAGAATGTAGGTGGGATAACCAGTCATATTGAATACAGGACTATACATTGAAAAAACAGCTCCCTGTTCATCAAGAATAATGGGGTAGGCTTTGTTGCCTTTGGGGTATTTTGCTAAAACAGTTTCTCTGCTTTCACGGCAATCGACGGCAACAACTTCTAAACCTTTGTCTTTGTACTTTTTATAGACTGCTTCAACTTGAGGGGCTTGTTTGTCGCACCAGTGGCACCAGGTGGCTGTAAAATCAAGCAAGACAAGTTTGCCTTTGAAATCGGACAGGGAGAAGGTGTCTCCAACCACGTAGGGAAGTTCAAACATAGGGGCTGTTTTGCGGTATTCTTCCGGGATCAGGCCTGCAGGTTTGGACTTCTGTACCGTTTCAGTGTTTAAGTTGGATGCACTGTTGATGTTTTCTGTTGTCATTTGGGTTATTTCGCTGGGTTTGCTTTGCTCGTTTGAAGGCTTGCTTGAGCTACATGCCAGAGCTGAAATGGATATCAAAGCCATCAATACAAACAGGAGCGATGAGATCAAACCACTTATATTCGTTTTCTTTTTTTGGGTCATGTTAATAACCCTCCTTTATTTATTTAACACTTACAATTTCATATTCACACTGCATCTATTATAATAGATTATCAGGAAATAAAATATGCATATACTATGGGCACCTTGGAGGAAAACATATATTAGATCTTTGAAAAATAATGCTTGTGTTTTTTGTGCCATGCAAGATACTGATAGCTCTGACCACAAGCTGATACTCCACCAAGGCTTATACCATTTCGTTGTGCTCAACAAATATCCCTATACCACTGGCCATCTGATGGTAGTGCCCTATTGCCATATCCAAAAGATTTCCGATTTGCAAAAAGATGCTCTTGAGGAGTGGCTGAGTCTCACTGATACTGCCATTTCCTGGCTCATCAAGGCTTTTCAGCCCCATGGCTTCAATCTGGGCATGAATATTGGCAAAAGTGCTGGTGCAGGGGTGGAAGATCATTTGCATATGCACATTGTTCCAAGGTGGACAGGTGATACTAATTTTATGTCCACCCTGAATAACACACGTATTCAATCCCAATCTCTGGAGGAAATATGTCGCGAAATCAAACAAGTAATTTAATTAACTCTTCCAAGACCTTAGCCATCCTTTTATTTCTAACTGTTTTGTTGCTCAGTATGTACTCGTGCAGTCGTTTACCCAAAGGGCAACGAATCCTCCATACTCCTTATTTCTCAATACAACACCCTAACTCATGGAAAGCTGTTCGAGCAGATTATCACTATTCACTCAATGGTCCCATCGAAGAAAACTATGTCGTCAACATGAAGTTGGATTTCAATCCAGAGCTCGATCTCTCCCTTAAGCTCTTCAAAGAAACTGTGGAATCACAAAACCAAATCACTTCTCTCCCAGGTTTCGTAGCAATATCTGAAAAAGAACTTAACATTAATGGAGTGCCTGCTCTTCAACGAATCATCAAAACCAGGGTCAGTCTGGCTCAAAACGAAGAAGTTAATCTCATGGTCTTTCTAACATATCTTATCCAGGACAATCTTGGGGTGGTTATTACGGCTGAGGTTCCCGAAAATAGCTATCTTGCCTACACCTTTTTGTTCGATGATATGATCCAATCTTTCAGGTTTAAATAAATGCACCACAAGATCCAAAGCTTGCTCTTGCTCTTTTTTTTGCTACTTGCTTTTTCCTCGCATAAAGTCTTATCAAAACCCGATGCTCGTATTAGCACCAACGAAGATGGTTTTGCCTTTGTCTCGGGTATCGATGCCAATAAATTGCTTGTTTTAAGTCCTTATGGTCAGATCATCAACAAAATAAGCCTTCCTGAAAAAATTAAAAGCGTGGATTATGTGTCCTCTTGTCCTTGCGGTGGCTATATCTTGCTTGCTGATTCTCAAAATGGGATTGCTCTCACCCTGGATGATCGATCTGGCAAACAGCTTCTCAACTTTCCCTCTGTAAAAAACCCTGGAGCAGTAAGTATATCCAGGCATAAAGTTCGCTATATTGCTATTGCTGATACCAAAAAAAATGTAGTGGCTATTTTTACCGAGACAGGTGCACTTGTGCGCGAAATTCAAGGAGGATCACGCTTTAGACAAGCAAATCAAATCATCCTCGATCAAGACAACCATCTTTGGGTACTCGACCAAGTATCCAACAAAATTCTGCGAATGGATATCCAGGGCAAGTTACTACTCACCATCCAGGCGAATAGATCTATTCCATTGCAGATGGCTTTAGATATCGATGTGGACGAAGAAAAACGTCTTCATGTCTTGGATAAGTCTGGCAAAGTGCTTGTTTTTTCATTTCAAGGCAAACTTCAAGAAAGCAAAGATTTGTTAAAAACAATTCAAAGTCAGGTACTTTGTTTTAGCGTGAACACACAAGATCATACCTATCGTGTCATCACAAGCAGCTCTCAGTATTTTCAACTCGATACTCAGCTGGGGATTCATGCAAGTATATCCAATCTCAGCACCGAGAAACAAAAAAAAGTCATAGTGCTTCGAATTGGTAGCAGAATTATGGAGCATCTCGGCATCGATGCCGCTCTTATCGAAGAAGCTCCCTTCATTGATCCAGCAAGCAATCGGAGCATGGTGCCCATTCGAGCCATAGCAGAAATATTTGGAGCTGAAGTCAAGTGGAATGCTTCAAAACGAGAAATCGCCATTAGCTGGAATAAAAAGCTGATTGTACTTACCATCAACTCAGATCTTGCCTTGATAGATGGCTCTCAATACAAGATGGATGCGCGACCTGTCATTCGAAAAGACCGCACCTTTGTTCCTCTTCGTTTTATCTCGGAGGCATTTGGAGCCCAGATCCAATGGTATGCCAAAGACCAAAAAATTGTGATCAGTCAATAAAACTAAATATTAGCGAGTTATTTCAGGGGGGGCAATAAGCAGGGCTTGCTTGAGTGTTTCAAATTCAAGTTGAACGAGAGTGCCCAGCCAAGGATGATCTTTAAGTTTGACGGTGGCTTTACGTATGTTTCCTTGATTAGGGCCACTTTTTATCATATAAAGCTTCATATCTTCAAATAGTTCCTTGTTTTTTGGGGCTTTTACCTGGATCTCTGCTAATTCTTCTTGCTTGATGAAAGTGCTGTCAGCTATTACTTCATAATCGTAATCTCTATCCTGGTAGAATTGATGCATTGCTTGAATAAAAGGATCTATAATCATACCCCAAAGAGGAACACTCTGTGGAGGGGTGCTGGTAAATTGCCAGTTGTTCCATTCATCCATAAACCAAAAATTAAAGCCTATTTGAATCATGTGGATGTTTTGTTTCTGACCTGCTTCATCTGTATAGCTTCCGGAAAACTCATATGACTGTTCGCTTGGAATGGCATTCAGTGTGATCAAAACTCTATCTTGGGGACCTTGCTTGCCTGAATGGATTTGGACCCGATAGGAATAGGGTTCTGCGGATAATTCGTGGGGTAGATTTAAGGGGTGTCGGGCATCAATCAAAAATTTTCGAACATTTCTACGTTGGTATAGAACTAACTGATCAGAAAACTCTTCATATCTATCCTGAGCTGGAACCACAATTTTAACTGAATCTTTGGATAAGCTTGGTGTTACAAATGAGCCCTGATGATCGCTTGTATATTCCTGCTCATCAACTATCACTTTGAAATTGCTTAAAGGTTTTTGGTGAAAGCTATCCACCAGATAAGCTTCCAAGACTGGCCCCGACTTACATGCTCCTAAAAAAATACTTAAAACAAGCAACAAACAGAAAAAATGCAATCTTTTTATCATGAGCACATTTTAAATAAAACATCGCAGTGAATCAAGACCAGGCTAATACGATATCCGAGTTAAGCCAAAACATCCCGGGATTGATGTTTGATGTTGCGTCCCTCACAAAGAAAAAAACTGACTTCTGCAATATTTTTACAGTGATCCCCAATGCGTTCCAAATGACGACTGACAAGAAGGTATTGCACATATGAACTTGTTTTGTGTGGATTCTGCATGGTTTGTACCAACATTTCTCTAAAAATCTGCCTGCACAAAGCATTTACTTCCTGATCTTTTTTAATGGTTTGGCTTGCTAGAGTCAAATCTTGCTGGGTGAAGGCTTTAAGGGAGTCATGATACATGCCCAAAACCATATGACTCAGATAGGGAAGATCCATAAGAACAGAAAAATCTTCTTTACAATCCAGCTCCAGGGAGGCACGAGCTATGTTGACCGCCAGATCTCCGATGCGTTCAATGTCGTTAACCATGCGTAAAATGCTGATTACAGTGCGCAGATCTATTGCTTCGGGTTGATATAGGGCGATGAATGTGACTCCCAGATTTTCGATTTCAAGTTCCATTTCATTGATGCTTTGATCCTTTTGCATTACTTGTTGAGCAAGCTCTTTATCGTTGTTCATCAGAGCTGATATACTTTGTTGAACAGCTTGTTCTGCCAGCCCTGCCATACGGATAATGAGTTCTTCCAGATTTTTTATTTTATGATCGATATGTTCTGTTTTTTGTGTCATAACTTAACCAAACCTTCCCGTGATATATTCTTCGGTTAATTTTTTTCCAGGGGTAGTGAATATTTTTTCAGTTTTATCATATTCAATGAGTTCGCCCATCATAAAGAAAGCCGTATATTGCGAGACCCGTGCGGCTTGTTGCATATTGTGTGTAACGATGATGATTGTGTAAAAATTTTTCAATTCACGAATCAAATCTTCGATTTTTCCAGTTGCTACAGGATCAAGCGCAGAGCAGGGTTCATCAAATAGAATTACTTTGGGTTTGGTGGCCAAAGCTCTGGCAATACATAAACGTTGTTGTTGTCCCCCTGAAAGCTGGGTTCCTGCTTGATTCAATTTATCTTTAACTTCATCCCATAAGGCTGCTTTTCTAAGGGCTTCTTCAACGATCTCTCTCGATTGCGTTTTTTTAAGGCGAATACCATTGAGAGTGTATCCTGCCAGGACATTTCCCGCTATGGTCATAGTCGGAAAAGGATTGGGTCGTTGAAATACCATCCCTATTTGTTTTCTAAGGGTCATCGCTTCCATCGCATATATGTTTTCAGCTTGCATGAATAAATCACCCTTGGTGCTTGTTTTTGGTGTAAGTTCATGGAGTCGGTTAATGCATCTGACAAAGGTAGTTTTACCGCAACCCGACGGCCCTATTACTGCGGTTACAGAGTTTTTTGGTGCTTGAAGATTAATGTTTTTAAGAACTTGAAATGTATCGTACCATGCAGAAAAGTTTTCTGCTCGTATCATGATTTCTTGTGCACTCATATTATCTCCTTCCTGATAGTCTTTTTGCGAGATATTTTGCAAGCAAACTGTTTGCAAACACAAAAAAGACCAATACAATAGCGGCTGCCCATGCTTGCTGGTGAAGGGATTCATAGGGAGTACGAGCATAATCGTAAATTTGCAGAGTCATGGTTGATACTGGTTTCATAAAGTTAACTGAAAAGAAACGATTTCCAAAGGCAGTAAAAAGCAAAGGAGCGGTCTCCCCTGCAACTCTTGCCATAGAAGATAATATCCCTCCCACTATTCCTCCCAGTGCTGTACGAAGTAAAATGCTGAAGGTGGTACGCCATCGTGGGGCTCCTAAAGCTAAAGCTGCTTCTTTTAAGGTAGGTGGCACCAGAAGCAACACCTCTTCAGTAGATCGAGTTACGATGGGAAACATCATGATTGCCAAAGCCAAACCCCCTGCATATGCTGAATAGTGGCCAGTTTTGAGCACTATAGCAGCATAAGCTACAATTCCTACTACGATGGAGGGAAGACCTTGAAGTACTTCCGTTAACAAACGGATAAGTCCTGCCAAGCGGTGATCTCGATACTCAACCAGGAATATTCCTGAAAACAATCCAAAGGGAATGCCAATAGCACTTGCCAGACCTACTGTCATGAGGGTTCCAGTAATGGCATTCAGCATTCCTCCTCCTTCTTCTCCAAAAGGTTTGGGATTATTGATAAAAAATGCCAGGTTGATGCTTGAGAATCCACTCTTCAATAGATAAGCGATGATCAAAAGCAATGGAATCAGGCATATAACAAAGGAAAGAGTCAGCATAAAGGTCATGAAGTTGTTTTGTAGTTTTTTCATCCTTTTACCTGCCCTTATTGATGGAATACCGTTTTAGGATCATACGCATAATGACATTTACGCAAAAAGTTATGATAAAGAGAATTAACGCAAGATAAACTAACGATGAAAGTTGAAGACTGCTTGATGCTTCGTTGAACTCATTTGCAATAACGCTGGCGAGAGTGTTGGCTGGATCAAATAGAGTTCGAGGGATATCGTTACGATTTCCAATAACCATGGTTACAGCCATGGTTTCTCCCAGAGCTCTACCCAGGGATAAGCCAATACCCGCAAAAATTCCACTACGCACATAAGGTAAAACTACACTGCGCATTACTTCCCATTTACTCGCCCCAAGCGCATATGCAGCCTCTTTCAAATCATTAGGAACCATTTCCAGGACGGATCGGATCATGGAAATAGCATAAGGAAGAATCATGATAGCAAGGATGAGCATGGCACTCATAATGCCAAAACCATACGGCTTGGAATTGAATATCGGTATAAAACTCAGATGGGTAAACAAAAAGCCTTGGATGTTGCGAACTACAGGCACCAAAACAAAGAGACCCCATAAGCCATACACCACCGAGGGAATAGCTGCCAGAACATCAATCATGGAAGCTAAAAAGGAAGCTAATTCCCCTTTTATGTACTCGGAGAGAAATAGAGCGGAACCTATGGAAAGAAAAGAGGATATTAAAACAGCCAGCAAAGAGGTGCTGAGGGTACCAATAATAAAGGGCAATGCGCTATATAAGTCTTTTATCGGATTCCATTGATTTTTGTAAAGGAAAGACCAGGAAAAGGTTTTGATAGACAAGCTGGACGAAGTGATCAGTTCATAAAATATAAATAGAGTTAAGGCAATGATAAGTAGGCCAAAAAAATAAAGGGTATTGAGATACACCTTGTCTATACTGATTTTTTTTTGCAAACTGTTACCTCCTGACCCTTAAAGTGCTCAAGATACTGGTTTTCCTTTCGGAAAACCAGTATCTTGAGAAAACCTGGGGGTATGAGACATTGCACCGGATAATTATTTAATTAGCTTTTTATCATCAAAAGACATCGACTTGACGAGTGCTTTTGCTTTCTCCACCACAGCTGAGGAGAGTTTTCCGTACTGCAGAGTTTCGTTGTATTGTTGACCCTCGGTAATTACCCACCAAAGCATATTGGCAGTGCTTTGAGCCTGGGCAAGAGTACGAATGCCATCATTTTGTTCACGATAAGCTATTAGCCAGCTAAAGGTAGCGATAGGGTAGCCCTGGGGGGCATCAGTATCGGTGATAGAAACTATCAAATCATCAGGAAGATCGATGTCAGCAGCAAGAGAAACGGCTTCAAGAGAGGGTTCTATTAAGTTTCCACTTTTATTCTTGATCTTGGCATAGGGGAGATTGTTTTGGTAGGCATAGATCATTTCAACATAACCGATGGAGTTGGGTGTTGTTTTTATGGATCCTGCTACTCCATCATTACCTTTGGAGCCAATACCCACTGGCCAATCGAGGCTTTTACCAACACCCATGCGTTCTGCCCATAGCTTGCTGGCTTTGTTGAGGTAGTCGGTAAAGGTGTAGGTAGTACCAGAACCATCAGAACGAAATACTGTTAATATCTCTTGATCAGGAAGATTTGCACCAGGATTTAAAGCAAGCAAAGCAGGATCATTCCAGCGACGGATGTTGCCCAGGTATATACCAGCTATAGTTTCAGCATCAAAGTTCAGCTTGGGGTTTCCAGGGAGATTGTAGCTCAAAACTACAGCTCCAAGGCAGGCTGGGATATGTAATACGTTGGATCCGGCTTTTTCTATTTCTTCCAAAGACATAGGAGCATCGGTTGCACCAAAGTCAACTGTTTTTTCAATAAGGTTTTTGATTCCTCCGCCTGAACCAATTCCCTGATAGTTTACTTGAACACCTTTTTCTTGATTGTAAACATCAAAATACTTTTGATACAAAGGGGCGGGAAAGGTTGCGCCTGCGCCGCTTAATTCTTTAACTTCCGCGGGTTTGTTTTCTACTGCATTTTGCGCAGTGTTGGGTTTTGAGCAGGCTGACATACCAAGAAGCAAAACCAGGGCTGTTGCCACAACTGCTGAAATACTTTTTTTCATTCATTTTCCTCCATTTTTTAATTCTTTCACTATAAGCTTACAAAAGCATTCAATTTTCATTGTTAAGAAATGGTTAAGAAAATATTAAGCTGTGGTTAAGCTATCTCGTTTTCGATAGGTAAAACCACAGTAAAGCAAGATCCTTTACCTAACTCACTTTTAACCGAGATTGAACCATGATGGGATTCGACAATGTTTTTCACAATCGATAATCCCAAGCCAGTACCAGAGGTTTCTCCTGTACGAGACTTATCCACTCTGTAAAATCGTTCAAAAATTCTGCTTTGATCGTTGTATGGAATACCAAGACCGCTGTCTTCAACGTTAACTATGTAGCAGGAATCTTCAAAGCGTTGAGTCAATATGATGACTCCGTGATCTTGGGTATATTTTATGGCATTATCAAGTAGGTTGATAAAAATTTGACGGAGATGGTAGCGGTCTGCGAGTATTTCTCTCGATGAATCCTGAAGTTTGACATGGATACTGTGATCTTTTTCTTGAATTTTCTGACGGTAAAGATCGATAACTTCACTCATCAGGTCGCCAGGGTTGAATTTTGTGTAATCGGCTTGTTCACCCGATTCAACTCGTGAGAGCACCAGAAGGTCATTCACGATATCTGATAGTCTTAGGACATTCTGATGAATGATGGACAAGAATTTTTCTCTTTTCTCAGGACTCAGGGTTTTCTCTTCGTGTAATGTTTCAACAAAGCCCAGTATCGCTGTCAATGGACTACGTAATTCATGAGAAACATTTGCCACAAAGTCAGCTCTGATTCTTTCGAGTTTGCGTATCTGGGTCCAATCGCTTAGTTTGATAAGAAGTTGTGGATCGTTTTGAATGTGAAGTGCTATCAACTCAAATCTTACATTTTTTTCTGCAGGAGACATAAAGACCACTTCTCCATGGTTTGGATCCTGAGTTTCCAGAGAGGATTTTATTTTTGAGCAAAGTTCGGGATGGATAATTACTTCCCAATAATGCTTGCCAATAACTAAAGGAGGGAAATTGAGTAGAGCTTCCATCGCAGGATTGCACTGGATTATTTTTCCTTCCTGATTGCAAATCAAGACCCCTTCACTCATATAGTTGATGATGTGTTGTAATTTGTTTTTTTCGTGTTCAATCAGGTGCTTTTGCTCGCTGATGTTTTTCCATGCATGTTCGATATTGTGAATCATGTCCATATGAAAGGAATCCTGATCGATTTTGAGTTGCTTGTAAAGAGAGCGTTCATAAGGGTCCCAGAAGTAAAAAAGAAAAATCACATGCAAAAGGATAGAAACCAAAACTACAGGTAAAAGATAGTAAAGAGTGATCTGCCACCAGCTGAAGTTATGCCATATGGGGTTTAGGATAAAAAGCAGTAGGATCAAACTGGATATGCTTGCTGAAATAGAAAAGAAAAAAAAACGTTTTTTCAAGGGTCTAATCTCTTAAACGAAATTTATAGCCAATTCCACGGACAGTTTCAATCATGGATGAAGCATTGGCAAGCTTCTTTCGAAGGGAATTGATATGCACATCCACGACTCGATCTATCACCAGGACTTCATCCATCCAAACTGTTTGCAGGATTTTTTCTCGCGACATAACCTTGCCTTCATTCATAAGCAAGTGCATTAAAAGGTCAAATTCAATGGCGGTGAGTTCAATATCACTACCCTCGACTTTCACTTCTCGTCTTGCTGAATTTAAGTACAATAGCGGGGAATTGAAACAAAAACTGTTTTGATCAGGCTCTTCACTTCGCTGAAAGATTTTTCTCACACGAGCCAACAAAACTCTTGGACTGAAAGGTTTTGTCACATAATCTTCTGCACCCAATTCAAGACCCATGATGATATCAGCATCGTCTCCTCTTGCTGATTCAATAATAACTGGAATTTTCTTCAATGTAGAGTCTTGTTTTATTTTTTTTAAAATCTCAATTCCACCTATTTTGGGCAACATCAAATCAAGAACGATCAAATCAAGCTTATTCTCGGAGAGTTTTTTTAATGCTTCTTCTCCATCATAAGCTTGAACTATCTCATAGCCTTCTTTTGCAAGGTGAAAGGCTATCAACTCAGCAATATCGGGTCGGTCCTCTACCAATAAGATTTGTTTTTTCATGTAGTGAATTTTAACATGAGCCAGCGGATGTGAATATGATTTTTGTTAAGTTTTTATAAACTTATTCTCTGATATAGCTAAGATAGGGTGATAAAACAACTCGAAGCTTTTCGGTGGGAAGACCAATGACATTATTCATTGAACCCTCAAGACTCTTCAGAAAGCCTTGAGGAAGCTCTTGAATACCATAAGCTCCAGCTTTGTCCAAGGGCTTGAAGGTGGTGACATAGCTCTCTATCTGAGATTTTGATAAAGAATTAAACACAAGTTTGCTGGTTTCAGAAAAGAGCTCTAAAAACCGCTGCGTGTGTCTTTGCAAAAGGATACCAACCCCACTACACACAAAATGAGATTTCCCGCTTAACATTTGCAAAAAACTTATTGCCTCCTGGTAGTCTTTTGGTTTGCCAAGGAGAACTCCATCAGAAGTTTTAATCACAGTATCAGCCGAAATGATCAGCAATTGATCCAATCTCAACTGATTAAAAGCGCACATGACTTTTCGCAAGGCATTTTTTTCTACTAATAGTTCCGTGGAAATATCCGCATCATGAAGTTCTTCCACGTCACAACTGATTACTTCAAAGTTTGGTATGAGCTGGGATAAAAGCTCTTTTCTTCGTGGGGAAGCAGAAGCTAAAAAAATTTTCATACTGCGGTGGATGAGTTTTTAAAAAAATGGTTCCAAAGGTAGTGATCCATAGTTTTAAGTTGATCGATCCACTGCCTGCCTTCAGCTTGGAAGCTCGAATAAAAAGCTACAAGCTCTTCCATCAAGTCCCAATCAGGATAATTAATTGTTTTTGCCCAATCATACACCAGCTTTAAACTTTCTGAACTTTGGAGTTTTGCGATAGACCGAAGCAAAAGGCCAAGTCTGAGCTTGTCTGTGCTGTGAAGTTTTTCAACCAAGGCATTAAGGGCTGATGTACACTTGAAAAAACCTAAACCATATATTGCAAGATCTTGAAAAATGGGATCATGATGCATAAGCTTTGTCATAAAAGCTTGATGAATTTCTTGTAATTTAACATTGGTTGAAGAAAAAGCCTCTGAAAAATCCCACATAGCATCCTGATGCTGTCTTAAGGAAGGATGTATGGTCTGAGAGATAAGAGTTTTATCCCAATTCTCACTAAAAGCAAGTGTAAGCCAGGTAAAACACCAGGGAGCATGAAAAGGGTGCGAAGCCCAAATTTCTAGCACTATGGGAAGAAGTGAAGTTTTTTTTTCTCTAAGTATCCAAGCCAGACAGAAAGCTTGAAACTTCCAAAGAGGAAAATACTTAAAGGATAGAAGAATATCATGTTGAGTTTTTGCTCCAGCATGATGGAAAAAATCAGATAATTTTGCCATATACTTGTGTTCTTGAGATAAGTTTTCCCAACGCGATACCAGTATAGGACTTGGCGAAGCTTTATTTTTTTGTCTAAGACAGAACTTATAAAATTCAAGTAGATCTATTGCGTTTGTTGTGCAGGCAGGAGATTGATCCAGCTCTTCCTTGCTCAGCCATTGAAAGAGCTCTTTGAAACACTTCAGTCTCTGTGTTTTAGTTTTCGCAAGGGCTTGTCTTCGGACTAGAAAAGAAAGTGCAAAACATAAGAGGGAAAGAAAAAGCAGAAGGTAGGATGAGGTGTGAAGAGTCAAAGCTTAAAAAAAGTTGATGCTATCACCCGGAAAGAAGTTTGTCAAACAACTCGTCGGATGAACGGAAGCTTTTTTGGATGCCTGGGCGAATTTTGATTTTCAGATGAGCGGTTTGGAGGGAATTCTTCTTAAAGTTATCTATGAGGAGCTTGGCAAAAGACTCAAGATCATGAGTGCTGACAAAGAGTAGCAACTGGCTGGGTGTAATTTTACATATCAGGTGGGAGGAGGGTTTTTTTTCTCGAACCGTAAGCATCAAGGAAAGGCTAAAGTCTTTTAGAACTTCGGATGGTATAACTTTTTGGGAGTCATACATCAATTCAATGCTGAAAAGATCAAAGGATGTCCCTTGGTTAAACCAATGTACAAGCTTCTCTCTGGCAATGTTTGGATCAACGATTTCAATATCAGCCTCTGAGCGATTGGGATTGGCATTTTTTAAGCTTCTTCGGATGCGGAGCTCCAACTCATCAAAATCAAAAGGTTTAACCATATAGTCGTCAGCTCCAGACATCAAGCCTTTGACTCGATCGTCAGTCTGATTGCGAGCAGTCAGAAAAATGATAGGAATATCAGCAGTTGCTGGCTTTTCTTTGAGACGTTTACATACTTCAAAACCATCAATACCTGGCATCATAACGTCGAGTAGAATGATATCAGGGCGTTCCTTGTTGGCAACGTCCAGCCCTTTGACTCCATCAGTTGCTGCAAGCACATCATATCGTTTCATTTTTAAATGAAGCGTTAAAAGTCCAATGATATCATCTTCGTCGTCTACAATTAGAACTTTGAACTTTCTCTCTTCATTCATTGGAATTCCTTTGTTTATCTCCAGATTTCGATAACACTGTCAGGGCAAATTAGGGCACATGAGGTGCAGGCAGTGCATTTTTCCATTTCTTCGATGGTGATGGGGTGATAGCCATTGGCATTCAGTTCTTTCTTAAGAAAAATGATCTTTACGGGGCAGACACTGATACAAAGACCACATCCCTTGCATCGTTTTTCATTGATTACTACTTTAGCCATATCTCCTCCTCAAGCTAATTGCTTTATAAGCTCCTGAGCCACCACCAGTCGTTGTATTTGGTTGGTGCCTTCATATATCTGTGTGATTTTTGCATCACGCATCATTTTTTCAACAGGATAATCTTTCATGTATCCGTAGCCACCCATAATTTGAATGGCATCACAAGTCACTTTCATGGCTACATCAGATGCATAATATTTAGACATGGCGGATTCCTTGGAGCATTTATGCTCTCCAGCGTCAATGGTTCTGGCAGTGGCATATATCAGGGATCGGGCAGCTTCAATCTGAGTGGCCATATCTGCCAGCATAAATTTGATGCCTTGTTGGGAGCTGATAGGCTCTCCAAATTGGATGCGTTGTTTGGCATATTGAAGGGCTTCATCCAGGGCTCCCTGAGCTATTCCAAGCGCTTGAGCGCCCACTCCGGGGCGAGAGTGATCAAAGTTTTTCATGGCCACAAAAAAACCTCTGCCAACTCCGCCAAGAAGGTTTTCTTTGGGCACTCTGACATCTTCGAAGATAAGCTCCGCAGTATGGGAAGCGCGAATACCCATCTTGTCTTCCTTTTTTCCAAAGCGGAAACCAGGCATACCTTTTTCGAGTATAAATGCGGTTAAACCCCTGATACCTTTGCGGGGGTCAACACTTGCGATAACGACATAGATATCAGCAACTTCAGCATTGGTGATGAATATTTTGGTGCCATTCAGAAGGTAATGATCTCCCTGGAGTATAGCTCGGGATTGCACATTACCCGCATCCGAGCCAGCTTCTGCTTCGGTGAGACCAAAAGCACAAAGCTTTTTTCCGCTGGCTACATCGGGCAGATATTTTCTTTTTTGTTCTTCGTTGCCCCATTGCACGATAGGAATCGCACCCAGCGCATTGACAGCAAAGGAAGTGCCAACACCGCCACAGACTCGTGAGATTTCTTCCATGACCAGACTAAGCTCCAAAACTCCCCAACCAAAGCCTCCATATGCTTCGGGGATAAAAATTCTGAAGAAGTCCATACGTCCCATTTCAGAAATAAGATCGAATGGAAAGCAGTTTTCTTCGTCTAGCTTTGCACGGATGGGCTTAATACGTTCATTTGCAAATCTTCTCGTCAATTCAATTAAAGCTAGTTGTTTATCATTAAAAAAGTAATTCATATGGTATGAATTGTAACGAATACCGCTTTTCTTGCAATACTACGAATTGGCTCATCTAAAATCTGGACGAAACTAATTCATTTCTTCCTTTAAAAA
>DAOSES010000012.1:0-70429 GCA_035363255.1 Caldisericia bacterium
GTATGGTAACTGACCTTACTCATGTCAGTCGTTTTGGCAAGGACTGCGGGGATAAGGGGATGAGATCTTATAGTACTGTAGAATGTTCAATTGCAAGTTGTGTAAATCTGCTTGATTCTAACGGAAATTTAAAAGACTATGAAGCAACAGAATATAATTGCAAGTTTATTAGTTGCTGCTTTCATCTGTGGGAAAAAACAGCTAAGGAATGGGAGCAAAAAAGCGATGAATATTTAGAAAGATCTCATGAATTAGCTGTATATGATCGTAATGAAGCTATGAGATTTCTTCTCTTAGCTTTAGAAGCCATTCAAAAAGCACAAGCATATAATCATTTTGCAAGTCTCGCAGCATATTGGTTAATTGATAATAGTCTGGATTGCATTTTGTATCTTTGATAAACAGGTTAATACATTGTTGATTTAAAATGAATTGCGTTGCATGAAGGGGGATTGTATGAGTGGTAATAGTCAAATAAAATTGAACTTAATACTTATCTTTTCGACTTGTTTATTTTTATCTTGCTTAGTAGCTTTATTCTTCTTATCAAACATTCATCTCAAAGTAACACAAATTCAACGAAAGTATAAGGTAGAGGCTGAATTAAAGCAACATATTAAGGAATTCAGTAACCAAGAAGAAGTACTTAAAAAAAAGTTAGAGCTAGTGGAAAATGAAATTGAAAGAGCAAAACATAAAACTCCCTAAAAAATGTAAATTGTCATAGATGTTTAAAAGTAGATGATTGAGGATAGTTTTGGCATATAAGATTAGAAAGTTAGATTAGGGTACAGTAAAATTGTACATTGGAGGCAATGTCAGTGGAGTAGAAATAGATGTGGCTCATCCCGATTTAAACAAGGACTACGGGGATGATGGGAGATGATTGCAATATTTCTCCTTGGGATAGTTGTGAAGAAGTTTACAACAAATTCATGGAGTGCCAAATTAAGGGGAAGAACATAACTATTAACAAAAAAACATGTGATAAAATATCTAGCTGTAAAAAACAAATTGACAATTTCATTCAGAATAAACCACATTGTTTAGAACCTGATTGGATTAATGACTATACTTGCTTTTGGTACAGTGTTTCTTCTGGAGCTCGATTTCTTCGTGGCAAAGGAAAAGAATATGCTAGTGTAGTGCAAGATGTATTCTCTGCATTGGATTCGAAGTGCACGGAAGAAGGTTATTAGAAATGAAAAAAGGTAGTCTCTTATGTTATTTAAGAATTTTAATCTACAGTACGTTTATTCTTTTTTTACTCTTTTTTTTGTTGTATGAACATAGCAGTCAAAAAACCAGGCAGAATTCAGATATACTAGAAAACATTCAAATGTCTCGTTATGGTAATATTGGAAAACCAGTTGATTCAGCCTTTATTTCCAATAATGAACTGTATTTTATTACTCGAGAGAAACTTTTGGTTCATTATGATGTGTTTAGCTTGAACGGTAAAGAAATCAAATCCAACAAGCCCAGGGGTTTTGTATATATCAACTATCCCGAAAAACATACCAATTATAGCTCTTATGTAGCTCACGAAAAAGATCTATACCTACTTTGCGAGAAACTTGAACAAAAAGATAAACCACAGAGCAAAAAAGCCCTTGATGAATTTAATTACGAATATCGAGTTCAATGGCTTCATGACTATAATTTTATGGGTAATGAAGTGGAGATTGATGCCTTTAAGCCCTATAAAATGAGACTATTCCACGATGGACTACTGTTTTGCTCTGAAGGTGAACCGAATTTTTATTTATATCAACTCCAGAAGAAGGCTTGGCAGCCTATCCTTGGTAGTTATTCCTCGAATATCAAGGATATCGTTGATTTTGATGTTGATAAAAACAGAATTGCCGTTTTGGATTTTGGCTCAAAGATAGATGTTTTAAGGTATGATGAAAAGAGCACCAGTCTTCAAATTGAACATTCCATTAGCCTGCCCGAGGGAGTAGAGAATTGCATGGGAGGGCTATCTTTGATTTATGATTCAATCCATCATCGTATTGTTCTTTTTGATGCTAACGATATTCGCTCAGGATCCCTGTTTACTATAAATGGAAATAATTCTCACTACTGGATTTCAGAAGACTATAAAGCATTTACAAAGAAGCAAATTGAAAATGAAAAAGGGGGTTTCTTTATCAAAGGAAACTTGAATTCATCCTATGAGATATATTTTGTATCTTACCCTGATTCACAATGGGGTGTAAGCTTACAGGAAATTTCTTGAGGATCGATCGAATTTTATATTATACCCTTCTGAGTTAGATCCTCCCTCCCCCCTTGTTTCCATGCTCCAGATCTGATATAATGAAGTTTAATATTTTTCCAGGAGAACGCATGAAAGTTGTTGCCTACCATGGTGCAGACAAAAGAACTGATAATGGGAGCAGGGATCTTAAAGGATCTATACGATTTTTTTGCTCTATCGATCAAAGCGAAGTATTCTCCCCAACTCTATTCCACTTAAACTAAGCAAGAAAAGTAGGGTCCGAGATTTGGCTCCCCGAAAAAGGGAGGGTTAAATGTGTAAAAAGCTACTCAGGGTGTCAACATTACTTTTTACCATAGGGTGTCTTTTTTCCTCAGCTGTACTTGCCCAAAGTCATACTTCTTCCTATGCCTATCTATGTCCTGCCATTGAGGGTAAATGCGATGCAAGGTATTGGAAAGACGCTCTAAGTATCGACTTCCCCCATGGCAAAGTGATGATAAAAAACAATTATCACTATCTCTATATTCTGGTAGATGTGGTTGGGGATACCTTTGAAGACCAAATCATGAAAAAGCCCATGTGTGATGATTATTTTGAATTGTTTTTTGATTGGGATGGCAATGGAAAACTTACCAACAATGTGGATAGAGTTTATTCGATGTGCAATCTTTCCAGTCGCTTGGTTTATCGATATCTGATAAAAAAAGATGTATATTCACCTGTGTATTTCTCATCGGGGAGCGCTTTGGCAAGTTTTGGTCCCAGCCCAAATGAAAGCAAAGCTCATCGCTATTATGAGTTAAGGGTGCCATTGAGCGAAGTTAAGATGGATCGAATGCAGAACATACACCTTGCTTTTAGAATTTATTCAAAAAAACCATCCATCGATTATCAAAGCATTCCCGATTTGAGCAATGCCATGCAGAATTATGCTAAAATTGCTCTTGCCTTTCCTCCTCGCCAGATAGATTTGACCTATACCATGGGATCACGAGATATGGTTATTAATCAACAAAGCTTTGAAATGGATGTTGCTCCCTACCTTTTCCAAAAACGTACGTTTTTACCTATCCGATATGTTGTGGAGCCTTTCGGGGGCTTTTTTGAATGGAACTCCACCCAGCAACAACTGGTGATTTTTATTCAGACTAAGATAATATCCATGACTATCAATTCCCCTGTGGCTTATGTTAATGGAAAAGAGATCAAAGTTGATTCCACCAACAAGGCAATAGCACCCCAATGGAAGCCTCCAGGAAGGGTAATGGTGCCCTTACGATTTATCGCAGAAACAATTGGTTGTGAGGTAAATTGGGATGCTCGAGCGCAAAAAGCTTCAGTTCGATTTAACAGAGACTAAAAAAAGTATATACTGGTATGCTTGTAAGAAAATTTTGAGTAAGGAGGACAATCGCAGAATCTTTTGATTTTGAGGAAAGTCCGGGCTCCGCAGAGCAGGGTGCTGGTTAGTAGCCAGTGAGGGTGACCTTAAGGAAAGTGCAACAGAAAATATACCGCCGACGTTGTCGGTAAGGGTGAAATGGCGAGGTAAGAGCTCACCGACCGCCAGGCGACTGGTTGGTCTGGAAAACCCCACCTGGAGCAAGATCGATGGAAAACGTTTGTATGCTGCTCGCAAAGTTTTCGGGTGATCGCTTAGATAAATGATTGTCACTTGGATCGAAGTTTTTTGATCCGAGCACAGAACCCGGCTTATTCCTTGCTCAAAATTTTCTTCGCTCATCAGATGCAAAACCTTCAAATCTATCATGTACCAGCTTTTGAGAAGACCATTCTTTGTCATTTACAAATATCTCCAGGGCAACGGATAGTGGATGGCACTTGTGGCGAGGGGGGGCATGCAGCAATTATTGCTCCTTGTCTCGGTGAATCGGGGTTGTATATTGCTCTGGACCGAGACGCTGAGATTCTGGAAAAAGCAAAACAACGTCTTGCCAATAGTTCAGTGATTCGTTTTTTTAATCACCCCTACACGATGCTGGGATCTGCTCTGGAAGCTCTCAAAGTCCAGGGCGTGCATTGTATTTTATTGGACTTGGGTTTATCCATGTATCACCTCAAAACTCTCGATCGAGGCTTTAGTTTTATGTCAGACTCTCCTTTGGATATGCGTTTTAATGCTCAGGATAGTCCTGTTTCAGCGCTTGATGTGGTCAACCATTTTCAGGAAAATGAAATATCAGATATACTATATACGTTTGGTGAAGAAAGGATGTCGAAGCAAATAGCCAAAAGAATTGTAGAAAAACGAAAAATTAAGGCGATCACTACCTGCAGTGATTTAGCTCAAATCATTGCGAGTGCTAAAGGTTGGAGGCAAGGATCTCATCCTGCCACCAAATCGTTTCAAGCGCTCAGAATATATGTAAATGCTGAATTATATCATTTAGAAAACTTTCTTGCTCAAGTTCATTCCTGGCTTCTTCCCCAAGGTCTTTTGGCTGTCATCACCTATCACTCCATGGAAGATCGTTTGTTGAAAAACTTTTCCAAGGCAAGCCCATACTTCTCCCTGAGAGACAAAAAGCCCATTTTGCCTGACGAAGAGGAATTGCGAAGCAACGCATCCGTTAGAAGCGCTAAATTGAGAGTACTAATCCGAGCATGAGATCAGAAATCCTTAAAAAAATTCTTTTCATGATTTTACTGCTTTTTTTATTCGCTCTGGCTGATTTACGATATCTTATGCGAGTTGATCAATACAGAGAAACTCAGGAAAACATCATAAATCTTGAAAATCAATTGGCTAATCTCAAGGTTCAACACAGCCGGGAATATAATCTGGACGAACTCAGAAAGAGGATTCTTGCTGATGAATCGTTGAAATTTCGTCCTGCCACGGAAGAAGAAAAATATAGGTGGAATCCATGAAAAAAAAGAAAGGTATTTCTTTTTGCCGAATAGTGAAAATAAGGCTTTTGTTTCTTTCTCTTTTCTCTCTTTTTTTTGTCCTGTTTTTATCCTGGGGTTTGCTCAAACTTTCTCTCTTCAGTCCGAATGTCAAACAATATGTACAAAGCAAAGACCCTGAAACCGTCAAAACTATTCTTGCCAAACGTGGGCAAATCCTTGACCGAAACGGAATCATTCTTGCTGAATCGGTGGATGCTTATTCCCTTTACGCCAATCCCCAGGCTTTAAAAGATCCTGAAATGTTTGCCGCTCAGGTTTCTTCCATCGTTGGAGTGCCCGAAAAAACCATTGTGGAACAGCTTAAAAGCGGGAAAAAACAGGAAATGTTGTTTACCTATATCAAGCGTAAATTGAGCACCGCGCAAATGCAGGACATACTTAAAATACGCAAACCCTACCAGCAGGATTTTGGCTTTGAAGACGATCAGCGCAGAGAGTATCCCAAAATTCATTCTGCGGCAAGTGTGATTGGCTTTGTAGGTACCGACAATCTCGGTTTAAGTGGCTTGGAGTTTGCCTATCAAAACACATTAAATGGCATTCCAGGAAAAAAAGTAGTATATGAAATTTTCAAAGACGACCGAGTGCCGCGTTCTTCAGATATCATCCAAAAGCCCATTGCAGGAAGCACAGTGGTGACCACCCTCGATTATTCCTTGCAAAATCTGATTGAAGGTATTCTGGACAAGCATATTTATAAATGGGATGCCAATGGTGGAGTGGCGATTGTGATGAATCCCCGTACGGGCGAAATCCTTGCGATGGCAAACAAACCCTCCTTTGATTTGAATCAAGGGCAGAAGTTTATTGATGATCCCAAGTATCTTAACAAAGCGGTATCCCTCAACTATGAGCCAGGGTCCATTTTCAAGCCTATTATAGCCTCTGCCGCCTTGGAACGAGGAGTTATCACTCCCATGACCCTTCACAAATGCAGTGGAAGTGTTAGGGTGGCTGACAAAACAGTGGAATGTATGATTGCCCATGGAGAGCAGAATCTTGCGGATATCATTCGAAACTCATGCAATGTCTCTTTTGTGGGCATTGGCATGAAATTACGCGATCAAATGTACCATTATGCCAAACGTTTTAATTTTGGAAATGCTTTGCCTGTTGAAATTTATGGCCAGGAAAAAGGCATTATTCCTCAGCCGAAAGATTGGTACGAGACCACAGTGGCTACTTTTTCCTTTGGGCAGGGAATATCAGCAACCCCCCTGCAAATGATCACGAGCTATGCCACAATTGCCAATGATGGGATCATGATGAAGCCTCAGATAGTCAAAGAGCTCAGAGATCCGATGGGCAATGCAGTAGAGGTTTTTGAGCCCAAAGTCATCCGAAAGGTAATTTCTGCACAAACCTCCAGAGAAGTTAAAGTAGCTTTGAAGAATTCGGTGCAAGACCCCAGAGGCACTCAACAAGCCAATATACCCGGGATTAGTATTGGTGGCAAGACTGGGACTGCCAAAAAGGTGGTTAACGGGCAATACGCAGACGACAAGGTAATCACTTCCTTTGTTGGGTTTTTCCCTGTTGAAGATCCTCAATATGTCATATTGGTCACCATAGATGAGCCACATCCCAGCTATGATGCCTATGGATCCACCGTTGCTGCTCCCATATTTAAAGAAATTGTACAGTGGATGCAGTCGCATATGCTTCTCATGCAATGAAACTCGCATTACTCTTTAGGGATTTTCCCACACGGTCTCATTTTGATCCTGAAGAGGAAGCTTGTGGTATTACATGTGATTCAAGAGAGGTTTCAAATGGCTTTGTCTTTGTTTGTATCAAAGGAAACAAAACGGATGGTCATCGCTATATCTCTCAGGCTCATGCAAAAGGTGCCATTGCCTTTGTGGTGGAAGATCCAGACAAGGTGCCTGGGGGTCTAAGCTATCTCCAGGTTGATTCTGCCAAAGAAGCATATAGCTTGTTGTGTCAGCGCTGGACCCATGAAGTATGGAAAAAACTCCAGCTCTTTGCAGTAACGGGCACTACAGGAAAAACCACTATCGCCTATATACTTCACCAAACCTTAATGAATCTTGGCATCAAGAGCGCCTTGATCGGAACAGCAGGCTATTACCTTGGAAATCAACGTTTAGATATAACTATAAAGGGTCCTGTGACTACCCCGGAACCCAAAGCGCTTCATACCTTGTTTCAAGACTTTTTTGCTGAAGATTGCAAGGCAGTCAGCATGGAAGCAAGCTCATTCGGACTCAGCGAAAAGAGACTACATGGTATGCAGTTTGATGCTGCAATATTAAGTAATCTTGCTTTTAATCATCATATCGGTTTTCATGGTGGGTGGATGGATTATGTCAAGGCAAAAAGCAGTTTGTTTGCTATGCTCAAACAAGATGGCCTGGCTATTCTCAACGCAGATGAAAAACACCTGGATCTATTTATAAATCCAAAGCAAAAGACCATCTTGTATGGTTTTTCAGATACTGCTCATCTCAGAATAAGTGATTTGGCGGAATCTCTTGATGGTATTAGTTTTTCCATGCACTACCATGATACTACCTATCGTATGTTTAGCTCACTTCAAGGCGCATTTCATGCCTGGAATCTTGCGGCTGTTTTTGCTCTTGGACTCGGAATGAAGTATGATCCGCAGGAGCTTCTTAATGCTATGGAAAAGATCAAAGCTATTCCAGGTCGTTGGGATCTTTTATTGAAAGAAGCCCCCTTTACTGTGGTGATCGACAAAGCTAATACTCCCATAGCTATCCAGGCTTTAAGCTCATTAATAAAAAACAAGCGTTATGTTCGTCGTATTGGAGTGTTTGGCAATGTAGGTGGAGGGGATTACGCCGAAAGAGTCATCCTTGCAAAGATGCTTGGGGAGTTGTTTGATCAGCTGATACTTACCCTTGACGATCCGGAAGACGAAGATATCTGGAATAATTTCAATGAATTTCTATCAGGAATGACAAGCGAAATAAGGCAAAAGGTTCGGATAGTGCTTTCACGAAAAGAAGCAATGGAAAAAGCTCTGGATGAAGCCAGGTCTGGGGATTTACTTCTCATTCTTGGAAGAGGTAATCAACGGGAGTTTTTGATTCGAGGTCGAAGCGAAGTTTTCGATGATGTGGAAGAAATGAAAGCACTTTTAAAACATAGGGGGCTGAAACAATGAAGATCTTGATTCAAACCCTGAGTGATTGGCTCGGAGGCATGAGGGTCTTATCCAGTTTTGAAGAAGAGGATATTCTTCCTTTTCATACCCATTTTTTTGTAGACTCCAGAGAAATGGAGGCTGGAGGTATCTTTGTTTGTATCAAGGGAGAACATGTCGATGGACATGACTATATTCCCGATGCCATCAAACGCGGTGCCAGAGGGATCGTAACTGAAAAAATCTATCCCATCCAACAAGCAGGAGTTTTTCAGATTCATGTGGACTCGAGTGTGGAAGCACTGAAACTTTTTTCTTCAAAAGTGCTGAATGAAGTGAAACCAAGACTCATTGGAATTACTGGTTCCGCAGGAAAAACCACTAGCCGGGAAATCATGCAAAAGGTCTTTCAAACCACTTTTCCCTGCGCAGGCACTATCAAGAATTATAACACCCCCCTTGGGGTCCCCCTGAGTATTGGGCGAATGCCTGCCAATACACGTTATTTTGTTACAGAACTTAGCGCTTCCTATCCTGGGGAAATAAGCGAAACATTGAGTTTTTTATCCCTGGATCAGGCAGTGATTACTGGCATTGGCCCTTCTCATCTTGAGTTCTTAAAAAATGAAGCTGGAGTCTTCCAGGAAAAGATCAAAATTGCTCAAAAGGTTAAAAAAGAAGGTTTTACCTGGATGAATGGTGACCAATGCTGGTACAATGAAGCTTCTTTGCTTGCCTTGCAGATGAAGAGTTTTGGGTTTTCCCCCTCCAATGAAGTAAGTATTAATCGCTTGCTGTTTTTACCTGATGGCATCGAGTTTGAGGTGAGTGTATCCAAAAAAACAATAGCTAGTTTTAAAATGCATGTTTGGGCTAGACATTTCCTTATGGATGCTCTACCTGCTATTGCTATAGCTCTTCATGAAGCTGTGCCGTTATCAGCCATACAAGAGGGATTAGCCAATTTTGTCCCAGGCAAGGGAAGAGGACGATGTTTGCAACTCCAACAGGGCATCACCCTGCTCGATGAAGCGTATAATGCAAATCCATATTCTATGCAAGCCGCTATGGGTGCATTGTTGAATATTCCTTTTTCACGTAAAATATTGGTGTTGGGGGATATGTTGGAATTAGGAGCCGATGCAGAAAAGCTCCACAAAGACCTGGGATCATATCTTGCAGATTTTCCTCAACAAATAGAAGCTATCATTTATGTGGGAGAGTATGGAAAAATCGTGAAAGAGTCTTGTGCTTCGAAGGTGGACAAGTTTTTTTGTGCTCCTGATTGGATTTCTGCGCTAAAACTGCTTCATCCTCTCTGCTCCAGGGATACGGTCATCTTTGTCAAAGCTTCTAATGGGGTGGGCTTGCATTATCTTGTGGATGAAATGGAGAAAACATATTCATGATAGCTCTCATTGCTTTTTTACTCACTTTGCTGGGAATGCCTTCTTTTATTCGATGGATGCGAAAAAAGCAAATTGGTGAAATGGTCAGAGAGGAAGGCCCCAAAACTCATCAGGAAAAAGCCGGTACTCCCACCATGGGGGGCTTGTTTTTTGTTCTTGTCATGTTGTTTATGTCGCTGGTCCATTGTCTTTACACTCAAAACTTTTCATTGCAGAGCCTTTTTTTGATATACCTGTCCCTGGCATTTGCATTTATAGGTTTTATGGATGACTACCGAAAGACCATTCGAAAGTCCGCCTATGGGCTAAAAGCTCGTGAAGACCTTATTCTTCAATTTTGTTTTGCTTTGCCCCTGGTCTATTTTGTGTTAAAAGATGCAAATATATCTTTAGCTCTCTTGTTTATAGGAATTTTCAAGCTTTTTGTCATTCTTGCAGTTAGTAATTCTGTCAATCTGAGTGATGGGCTTGATGGTCTCTTGAGTGGTTTGGCTATCCCAGTGTTTGTTTTTTATTTTTTTTATGCTCAGTTTTTTTCTATTCCCTGGCTTTCCACTTTTGCATTGATATGGATAGGCTGTCTGCTTGGTTTCCTTTTTTTCAACGCTCATCCTGCAAAAATCTTCATGGGAAATATAGGTTCATTTGCAATAGGAGGAGCCATTGCGGCAATAGCTGTTATTACCCATACCGAGTGGATTCTTTTAATTTTAGGTGCTCTTTTCGTCTTGGAAGCCGTATCAGTGATCATACAAGTGAGTTATTTTAAGTATTCCCGAAAGAAAACAGGCGAAGGAAAACGAATATTCAGAATGGCCCCTATCCATCATCATTTCGAGCTTCTTGGTTTTTCTGAAACATTGATCGTGGTGCGTTTTTGGGTGATACAGATTATAATGACTATGTTTGCATGGTTTGTTGCAGTAAAAATATTTTAACTGGGGAGGTTTTTGTTTGATGCATGCCAATCGCCTTCAAGTAAGCAACAAGAACGTGACTGTATTTGGTATAAAAAAGAGCGGTATAGCTGCCATTGAATTGCTCCTTAAGTTGGGAGCCAATGTTTATGCTACCGAACGGGATGCCGAAATAGAATCAGAATCCATCATCTGGATGGAAGAACATGGCGTTGGTTTTGAATTGGGTTTTCATTCCCGAAAATGCATCGAAGAAGCTGATTTAATAGTGATATCCCCAGGGGTCAATCCTGCCCTTCCCATCCTTCGAGAAGCCCAGGATAACGGCATTCGAATCATTGGTGAAATTGAATTAGCCTACCAATTTAGTGATGCCCGTTTCCTTGCAGTTACTGGAACCTCCGGAAAAAGCACTACAGTGGAGCTTATTGGAGCTATTTTATCACAGCATTTACCCAATGTGTTTGTCTGTGGCAACATAGGGGTTCCTATCTCTCGTATCGTACTCGACAATCCAGGGAAAAAATTGAATCTGGTGGTGGAAGTCAGTTCTTTTCAGCTCGAAACGATTTATAAATTCCGACCCGAGATAGCAGTTTTCCTCAATTTTAATGACGATCATCTAGATCGATACCCCAGCCTCAAAGAATACTTTCTTGCCAAGTGCAGAATCTTTGAAAATCAACAATCTGAAGATTTCGCTTTGTTGAATTTGGACTCATCCGCTTTGGCGCAACTAGACCAGCTTCCATCCCAAGTGACTTATTTTTCCAACAAGCAAACTTTGGAAAAAGGCTTCTTCTATGACAAGGGGGAAGTCGTTATGCAAATCGACCATCTGCCTACTCTTCGAGTCTCCCTTCAACATTATCGTCTTTTGGGCTTGCACAACCGAGCCAATGCTATTGCATCCCTGGCTGCTTCCTATTTGTATCTTAAGGAGCATTTTTCTATCGAAAAAGCTCAATATGCACTTTCTCGCTTCAAAGGTTTGGAACATCGTTTTGAATGGGTAGGGGTATATCGAGAAATCTCCTTCATCAACGATTCAAAGTCCACCAAACCTCAAACCACTATGGTGGCTTTGGAATGCCTGGAACAGCCCACCATTCTTATCCTTGGGGGCTCTGACAAGGGGAATGATTTTGCTGAATTGGTTGAAAGAATCTCGCTTCATCCCAGGATAAAGATGGTCATCATTACTGGAAAAACGCAAAAGAAAATCAAGCATGCTTTTGACGCAATCAGCTACAAAAAATACAAATTAACCCCCTCGTTTAAAAGCGCAGTTTTTGAAGCTATAGTCCGAAGTAAGGCTGGTGATTTGGTGCTCTTGTCCCCTGCTTGCGCCAGTTTTGATGAGTTTAAAGACTTCGAGCATCGAGGTTTTATTTTCAAACAATTATTAACAAATGCCTTCAAAACCAACGATATATGCTAAAAAAAAAGTACCTTAGCCTGCACGAAAAAATCTACTGGCTAGTACTGGTTCTTACCCTTTTTGGTCTATTGATGAGCTTTTCAACTACCTATACCTATTTTTTTACTTCTTCAAATGTTTCCCCCTACCGAGATTTATTGAAACAGACTATTTTTGCTTTAAGTGGTTTTGTTGCTATATCCGTCATCTGCAGATTGCCTGTTAAGTTTTGGAAATCGATCGCGCTTCCTTTTTATGTTATATCCTGCGGATTACTTGTTTTAGTCTTGGTGCCTCCCTTTTATTCCACACGCATTCTGAACGAATCCGGGGAAGTAGCAAGAAGATGGCTTAATCTGGGTTTTTTTTCCTTCCAACCTTCCGAATTGGTTAAGTTTGCCATCATACTGATGTTGTCTGCTTGGATGAGCAAACTCAAAGGAAGAATGAACTTTAATGAGTTTGTGAAAAGTTTGATTTTTGTTATTATTCCAGTTTTTCTAATCATAGTTGAGCCCAATTTCAGCACTGCTATCATTGTTTTGCTCCTTGGTGTGGCAACCATGATGGTGGGAGCCACCCCCCTGAAGTATTTCTTTCTAACTGCTGGTCCCATCACGGGTATTGGGTTTTTGGTATTAACTCGATCCGAACGTTTGATGAATCGAATTTTTAGTTTTCAAAACGTCTTTCAGGACCCAAGCAATAGTGGATATCAAGTTCTGCAATCCTTCATTGCGATAGCAAGGGGCTCCTGGTTTGGCAAGGGTTTTATGAGAAGCAGTCAAAAATTCTACTCCCTCCCGGAAGCCCAAACTGATTTTGTTTATTCAATCATTTGTGAAGAATTTGGTTTGCTGGTTGGGATTTTTGTTTTGTTCCTTTATTTTTTACTTTTTTTCTGGGCTATACAAGTGGCATTGAAGCTCAAGGAGGGTTTTTCATCTCTTCTTGCTTCCATGATTGGTTTTCATATTTTTTTACAAGCCATGATGCATATTGCCGTCACAATCGGTTTTTTACCTCCTACGGGTATTCCTCTTCCTTTCATAAGCATCGGTGGAACTGCGCTGGTAGTCTATTTAGCTGAAGCTGGAGTTTTGATTCGATTGGCAAAAAAAGCGGAAACCATCGCATGAATTTACTGGAAGCAAACGGAAAAGCTGTTCATTTGGTAGGGATTGGGGGAGTTGGAATGACTGCCCTTGCCTGGTATCTGAACGATCTTGGATGGATAGTGTCTGGTTCGGATGCTCAGAATTTTCGAATGCGTGCATTACTCGAAGCCAGGGGTGTCAAAGTTCAGGTTCCACCTGATCCAATTTTTTTGTGCCAAACTGATCTTCTTATCTATTCTTCTGCTATTCCCCAGGAGCATCCTGAATTGACAAAAGCAAGGCAAAACCATGTGCCCTTGTTGGAGCGCATGGAAGCTATTCATTTGATACTTAACAAAAAGAGGCTGGTGGGTATTACGGGTAGCTATGGAAAAAGCACTACCACCACCTTTGTTTCATCTATGATGCATCGTTCAGGCATGGAACCTGACTGGCTCATTGGAGCCGACCTCCTTTCTTATCCCCCTGCACGTTGTGCTAATTCTCCCTGGATGGTGCTTGAATGCGATGAAAGTAAAAGCAAGTTTCTTGATTTGTGTCCCGAAAACCTGCTTATATGCAATGTGGGTAGAGATCACCTTCAAGAATATGATCATTCCATGCAAAAACTGGCTGATGCCTTTGCCAGGTTGTCTATGCAAGTTCCTCCAAAGGGTTGCATTGTCCTCAACGGGGATGATGAGCTCTTAGCTTCTACGATACAAAAGCAGTCTTGTCGAGCCACCGTAATCACTTGCGGATTCAAGCAGGAATGTGATTTTAGCTTGAGTCAAATTCAAACCGAATGGACAGGAAAGTCGTTTATTACCCGTTTTGAACTCACCAGCCCAGAGGGAAAAAAGATACAAGCCTGTATACCCATGCCTGGTTGGCAAAATGCACTGGATGCGCTCATGGCTTATGCTTTGATTTACTTTCATTCCAACAAGCTTCCAGATGTGGATTTGTTTTCGTGCCTTCCAGTGATGGATAGGAGAATGGAAGTTAAAGTAAATTATAAGCAATTTTTACTGCTTGATGACGAGGGAGATAGTCCTGATGTTATTGAATGGGCATTGAAAGCAGTCAGAAATTATTTCCCCACCAAGAAAATAATAAGTGTTGTGCAAGCCCACCGCTATACTCGTTTGAAAAACTTATACCAGGAATACGCCAGGGTCTTGAGCCAGTGTTCTTCAGATATTATCCTATTGCCCGTTTATGCTGCGGGTGAAGTGCCCCTGGAGGGAGTAAATGCGGATAATCTGGCAAAACAGATCATGGGTTTAGGATTCAAGGGTTCGATTCATCTTGCAGAAAATCACTCTGATGCAGTTTCTATTTTACAGAGTGAGTTAGATAAGGATAGTCTGGCAATTACCCTGGGACCAGGAGATGTATGGAAAGTAGGAGATCTTTTGTCCGATGATCTTAAAACCTATTCCTGAGCTTGAAAAAATAGTTAAAGGAATTTTGAGATACCAGGAGCCCCTGTCTAATCACACCACCTTCAGATTAGGAGGTCCGGCGGATATCTTTATCATGCCCTCTTCCCTCGATGAAATACAGGAAATTGTTGAGTTTGCTAATTGTAAAAGCATACCCCTGCATGTGATAGGCATGGGAAGCAATTTACTCATCTCTGATGAAGGCTTGCGAGGGATAGTGCTTAAACTTGCTTCTCCATTAGACAATATCTCTTTTGAAGAGGAGCAGGTCTTGGTGGAAGCAGGAGCAAAATGTACCCGCTTGATAGCGGATGCCTTAAAAAACCAACTGATAGGACTTAGTTTTTTGAGTGGTATTCCTGGCACCATTGGCGGAGCAATTGCTATGAATGCAGGCACAGGTGGCAAAGCGATTGGAGATATTGTGCAATCAGTATGGCTTTATGATTGCGTTGAAAGACAAAATTGCATCCTTTTTCCTGCTGATCTCAACTTTGCTTATCGTGATAGTATTTTCAAAAAAAGTGATCGATATGTTATCTTGCAAGCAAAATTGACCATAAATCCTGGAAATGTGGATGAAGAAATCAAAATTATCCGTGAAAAACTGACAAAAAGAAAACTCACTCAACCTTTGAGATATCCCAATGCAGGCTGTATCTGGAAAAATCCCCCAGGGTGCTCTGCGGGAAAACTCATCGAAGATCTTGGTTTGAAAGGATTCAGAAAAGGCAGAGCAAGAATTTCAGAGCTTCATGCCAACTTTATTGTCCACCAGGGTAAAGCAAAAGCTCGGGAAGTATTGGAATTGATCAACTACATTGAAGAAAAAGTTTTTCAAGCTTACCAAATAGAATTGGAACGAGAAATAAAAATTTTAGGATTATTTGGATTTTAGTTTTTGTGCGAATTGACTATAATCTTTGTTAATGAACTGGATTTATGTTTTATGGATCAATAAATATATCGCAGGAGGCTGTGAATGAAAAGTATTAGATTTTTATTGGCATCATTTTTGGTGATGTCACTGTCTCTTTCATTGTTGGCAGGCTGTGGTCCCAAATCGACCAAAGGCACTGTCGATGTCTTGGCTCCCAATCAAATTCCCGACTATGGCAAAGTGATCGATTTTGATTGGTCCAAGCTTGCTGAAAATCAACGTCCGGAATTTTACAAATGGACAGAAGAGTACATGTACAACCTATTGTCTCTTAAAGTGCTTCAGGAATCCGATCTGCTTGAAGCTTCCAGAGAGATTACCCGTGGTGAATTCATTGAATGGGTAGTTACTGCAAAATTGCTTGATCTGGTAAAAAAAGGTCACAAGTTCTCCGATGTGCCCAACGATCATCCCCATCATGATGCTATCATCACCGCAGCCGTCAACGGAATAATTGAAAAGACCGAAACCTTCAATCCCGATGCTCCACTCCTTCGTTCTGATGCTGCTATATATCTTGTCAACGCTTCTGGTGAAGCTGCCATCGAAAAAGCCAAAACTTTCACCGAACCCCTTATTCCTGCTCAGGATGGCTATTTTGAAGTGCCAGAAAACGCTGCAGGAGCCATGACAACTTGCTATCTTCCCGACTTCCAGCTCATGAACTTTCGCTGGAAAATCACTGCCGGCATCAAAGATGATTTTCGTTATGTTATGCCTGAAGCTTCTATGACCGCAGCAGAAGCTGCGCATTCTGCCTACATGCTTATGTATCCTCCCAAACGCGGTGGATCAATCATCATTGGTCAGGCCCAGGAGCCTAAAACCCTATTTTCCGGCCTGGATACCATGAGTGCTATGAGCCAAATAACAGGCTTACTTTATGAAGGTTCATCTGGTGGATATGATTCTCAGTGGGCAATTTTCCCTATTATGATGAAGCGTATTCCCACCCAGGAAAATGGTCTTTGGGTGATCAAGAAAGACGAAAAAGGCGAATTCAAAGGCATGGAAGTCACCTTCGAGATCCGAAATGGATTAAAATGGGCTGATGGATCAGATATCCTTGCTGAAGACTTTGTTTTTTCCCATTATCTCTACAACCATCCTTCATTCCCTACCATACATTCAGAAGTGGATTTTTGGATTGACAAAATGGAAGCCATAGATGAACATACTCTGAAAGTTTATTGGAACAAACCTTATCTATTTGCATATGGTGCATCACCCATGCCAAGAAAATATTTCGAAGACAAATTTGCATATCATCTCGACCCCTTTGATATTAACGATCCAAGCTATTATGCTCCTCCTTCCGAAGAAAAACCAGATGGTTTCAAATCTGAAAAGTGCCTTGCTGACGAAAAATTTATCACTGATTGTTCCACTGATGAATTGTACAACACCCAACCTCTCCATGCTGGGCCCTATCGCGTCCAAAAATGGGAACAGGGTCAAACCATTATTCTTGAAGCCAACGATCACTGGATCTTTGGTCGTCCTCTTCTTGACACAGTTACCTTCCGTACCATCGAAAACACCGATACTCTTCTTGCCACTGCCATGGCTGGCAACGTTGATATGACTCTCACTGGTTTAACCTTCGACCAGGCTCAGCAACTGATTGGTCGCAAAGATGTAAACCAACTACCCATTTTCACTCCTTCTCTCACCTGGGAGCATATTGATTTGAATATCGATAATCCAACCTTGTCAGATGTTCGTGTTCGTCGCGCCCTTCTTCATGCTATGGATCGTGAAGCCATTTCTCAGAGCTTCTTTAAAGGCGAACAGCCTGTTGCTCATGCCTGGCTTCCCCCCAAACATCCAGCGTTTGACGATAGCACCGTTACTATCTATGAGTTTAGTCCCGATAAAGCCAAAACTCTTCTCGATGAAGCTGGTTGGACGCTCAATCCCAAGAATAATATTCGCGAAAAAGATGGCAAACCACTTCAAATCACCTTCATGACAACTGCCGGCAACAAGGCCCGTGAGCAGGTTCAAGCAGTTATTTCCTCCAACTGGAAAGATATCGGCATCGATGTAATCACCAAGAACGAAGCTCCTACCAGCTTTTTTACCACTACTCTCCAACAAAGAAAATTCGATGGACCTTCTGCTTTCATGTATGCCTGGGTGATGGGTCCAAATTCCAATATGTACTCTATGGCTAACTCAAAACAGATTCCCACTGAAGTCAATGGTTATAGCGGGCAAAACTATACTAGTTTTAAAGATGAAACCGTTGACAAACTAACTGGTGAAATTTTACAATCTCTCAGTAAGCAGCAAAACTATGAAAATCTCAAGATCATCCAACAGATTCTCACCCGCGACCTCCCTTCCCTTCCTCTCTTTTATCGTCTCGATGTCACCACCGTACACAAAGATCTCGTCAATTACCAACCTTCTGGGACTCAAGCTGCAACCACCTGGAATGCTCCCTACTGGTACTGGAACAAATAAGCCGAAACCAAGCATCTTGCATAGAGAGGAGAGTTTTCCATGTGGGCATATATAGCGCGACAACTGGTACAGCGAGTTTTTCTCTTGTTTCTGATTTCCTTTATTGCTTTTACTCTATTGGGAAGTATGGGCGACCCGGTTGATATACTAAAATCCACCAATCCAAACATCACTCAAAGAGAAATCGATATATACAAGCAACGACAAGGTTTGGACAAACACATAACACTTCGCTATTTTTATTGGCTTAGGAGTGCAGCCAAGGGTGATTTTGGTATATCGATACAATATAGGCGACCAGCTGCCCAATTGTTATTCAATCGAATCCCCAACACTATCTATATGCAAGCAATCATTATGCTTTTCATATTTAGTGTGGCTATCCCGCTCGGGATTTTTTCCGCCATTCATCAATACTCCAAAATGGACTACCTGCTGACCTTTATGGCTTTTACTGGTAGCGCTATGCCTACTTTTTGGTTTGCTCTCCTCATGATCCTGGCTTTTGGAGTTTTGCCCAAGCCCGGGTATCGACTACCTTTTACAGGTATGTATTCTGATAGCCTGGTGGTTGGGGGTCGAACCATGCCCTACGATAAAGCACCTCTCTTTGCAAGGTTTATAAATCGAATACGCCACCTTATTCTTCCAGTTTTTTCCGTGTCTCTCATTTCACTCACCGGGCTTCTTAGATATACGCGATCTGCTATGCTTGAAGTCATTCGCCAGGATTACGTCCGTACTGCTCGTGCCAAGGGCTTGGCCGAGAGAAAAGTGATCTACAAACATGCCTTGCGCAATGCCATGATACCTATCGCAACCATCATGATCCAATCCATTCCCAGCCTTTTTGCAGGATCCCTTATCATCGAACAGATTTTTGGCTGGCCTGGGGTTGGAAAGCTGATATATGAAGCTGTTATGGCTAATGATTTCATTCTGGCTATGACTGCTATCATTTTCCTTTCTTCTCTCACTGTTTTGTTTACTCTCATCACCGATATCTCCTATGCTTTCCTCGATCCTCGCATCACCTACCGATGAGGAAGTCATGAAAAGAAAGGAAAATCCAGCTATGAAAAAAGATGCAAAGCAAAATCAAAAACCTTTGCTTGATAATGTTTTATCCGAAGTAACCAGTGCAAAAGAATATACTTTTTTCCAGATGGTCTTGCGCCGATTTTTGAGGCATAAACTGGCTATCACAGGTCTTATCATCATTTCCATACTCATATTACTCACCCTGTCTTCTTTTCTTCTCGAAGCAGATTTTCTGCGGAATCTGTTTCCCAATCTTCCTGATCCTACCCGCGCAGATATTGCTATTCGTTTTAGGCCTCCCCTCACTCCAGGACACCTTCTTGGCACCGATGATGTGGGTCGTGATGTTTTGTTCAGAATACTCTATGGTGGCAGAATATCCCTCACTATTGGCTTTATTGCGGCTATTTCAGGTGGCATGGTTGGTGGGATCATCGGTTCCATATCCGGTTACTTTGGAGGCTGGTTGGATTCCTTGATCATGCGTATCGTAGAGCTTTTCTTTTCAACCCCCACTCTTCCCATCCTGGTTATTCTTTCAAGATATTTTGGCGGATCTCCTGTAACTATAGTTCTGATTTTGGTGGTCTTTGGTTGGGCTGGAATTGCTCGTATGGTCAGAGGTCTGGTTATGCAGATCAAAAACTATGAATACATTGAAGCCGCCAAAGCCATTGGTTGTTCGAATGCGCGCATTATCATTAGGCATGTTTTCCCAAATACTTTGGCTATCCTCCTCGTTCAGATGACTTTGGCTATCGGCGGATCCATCCTCTTTGAATCTACCCTAAGCTTTTTGGGTTTAGGCGTCAATCCAGCCTGGCCCACTTGGGGAAATATGCTTTCCAATGCTCAAAGCTTTCTATGGAATGCGCCTCACCTTGTGATATGGCCTGGCTTATGTATTTTTATGGCTATTCTGTCTTTTAACTTTTTGGGTGATGGTCTTCGTGACGCACTCGATCCCAAACTAAAGAATACCTAAAGCGCTTCATTGAAGTGTTTTGCCCTATCTCATGAAACAAGAGTTCTTGTTTCATGAGATAGGGCTTTAGTTTTTTTATGATGGAATGTACAAAATCCGGATTTGCTGAATACATTGAATTAAAATCACATTTTATTGCCTATTGTTATGGGCTTGGCAATGTATCAAGTTTCCAAAGCTATCTCGAGCAATTGCATACTCAACATCCTGATGCCACTCATTTTGTATATGCCTATCGCCTGAGCTCTTCCAGCCAGCTCTATGAAAAGTTTTCAGACGATGGTGAGCCCTATGGTACTGCGGGTTTGCCTTTGTTAGGCTTGCTACAAAGAAAAGGCATTCAAAACACAGTTTTATTCGTAGTTAGGTATTTTGGCGGAGTTAAACTCGGGAAAAAGGGTTTGTTTTCAGCCTATCTGAATACTGCTATTTCAGCAATGAACAATGCATCTTTCAAGGAAAAACGTCAGGGCTATTGTCTAAGCTTGCGTTTTGATTATTCTGTTTTTGCTCTTCTGGAAAAATGGTTAAATGAACATGATACCCAGATCTTTGAAAGAGATTTTGCTCAGGATATCACCCTAAAACTCTGGATAGAGGAAAATGCGTATTCCACGTTTGTTGCCTCTGAGTTTAAAAGCGTTTGCAAGCTTACTGGTATAGAAAAAATGAATATGTTATAATGGACAGGTTTTTGAAAAAAGGAGGAATATATGAAAAAAATAACGATACTTATCAAAGGTTCACTCTCACAAGAAAAAAAGCATAGTAATTGCCGTGAATGTCAAACTCCCTGCAAATCCGCATGCAAAACATCCTGTACCGTTGGCAATCAGCATTGCGAACAACAACAGGAAAAACCCAATGAATGGATGTTCTAAAGCAAAAACCTATTGATTATTTCCACGTTTTTAAATGGAAAAATAAATACTTTCTCTTCGACCGATCTACTCATTCTTTATTTCAAACCCAGGAAGAGATTTTCCTGGATTATACTTCAAATGAGTGGACCCCCAATCTTTTAGATCTTATTGAAGAAGGCCAAAAACAAGGCTATTTCAAGCTCCAAAACAGTCTTCTTCCTTTTGATGACCATCGTTGCATCAAATCGCTTTGCCTCATGGTAACCCGAAATTGTAACTTTCGATGTCGTTATTGTTTTGAAACTTCACAACCCCTTGGGGATAACATCACCAAAAATATGACCGTCGAAACCGCAAAACAGGCTATTGACTGGCTCATCCAACAGGGAAAAGATAGAAAACAACTCGAAATTGATTTTTTTGGGGGAGAGCCTTTGCTGTTCTTTCCCCTGGTCAAAGAAGCAGTACTATATGCCAGAGCTCAAGAAAAAGATAGTGGCAAGCATTTTTTGATGTCTATTACCAGCAATGCGTATTTATTGTCTCCTGAAATGGCGGATTTTTTCCAGGAACACCATGTGAGTGTGATTTTTAGTCTGGACGGCAGTCAGAAGATCAACGATCAATTTCGTGTGGATGCGCAGGGTCACGGCACCTACGATCAAAGTATCAAGCATATCTTGAGCTCCATACCCAAGCTTTCAACAGGATATTATGTACGCGGCACCTATACTCACCAAAGTCTTCATTTTTGTCAAGAAATCCAACATCTTTATTCCCGAGGTATCAAACAAATATCTTTCGAACCCGTGGCAACGTTGATGTCAGAGCTTGCGATACAGGAAAGCGATCTTCCTATCATTAGGCAGGAATACGAGAAATTGGCAGATTGGCTACTATTTCAGACCAAAAAAGATCCAGACTTACATTTTTATCATTTTGAGCTTGATCTCGAAAAAACGATTTGCTACGAAAAACTAAACACAGGTTGTGGGGCAGGGGTGGAATACTTGTCTCTTTCTCCAGATGAAAAGCTCTATCCCTGCCATCAATTTGATGGGAGAAAAGAGTTTTGTTTGGGCGATCTGGAATCAAAAGAGCTGGACTCCGAGCTGAAAGAATTGTTTAAACAGAAAACTTTGGCCTCCAGTCGAGAGGAATGCAGGAATTGTTGGGCAAAAACTCTGTGCGGGGGAGGTTGTCTTGCTAACAACTTTGTCATGAACAACAGTATTAATTCTTCCTACAAAACAGGGTGCCAGATCCAACAGCTTCGACTCGAAGCAGCGCTATATTTTCAGGGCATGAAAAAGCTTGGCTAAGCTATATCCTTTCGGTAGCGCATCCCCTTGAATGAAATCTTTTTAATAGCATCATAAGCTTTAGTAGAAGCTTCTTCGGGAGTTTTTCCCAAGCCTACTATATTCAAGACTCGTCCTCCCTGATTGACCAATTTTCCATTCTGTAGTTGGGTGCCAGCGTGGAAGACCAAAATTCCATCCATAGCCTGGGCTTCCTTCAGACCTTGAATTTCGTGTCCAAGGGATAACACCTGATCTGGATAGCCCTCAGAACAAAGCACAACACAAGTGGAGTAGAGTTTTACCCATTCCAGTTTCAGTTGGTGAAGGCTATGATTTTGAGTTGCTTCAATAAGATCTATCAGATCTGTTTTGAGTAAGGGTAGGATGGTTTGTAGTTCAGGGTCTCCAAAACGAACGTTGATCTCCAAAGCTTTTAAACCTGATTTTGACATGATCATACCTGTAAAGAGCACTCCATTAAATGTAATGCCCTCCCTGGGAAGGTATTGAACAATCTTTTGGATAATTTCCTCTTTCCCTTGCTGTAGGATAGATTCATCTGCCCAGGAAGGGGGGCAAAGATTTCCCATCCCTCCAGTATTGGGGCCTTTGTTTTGTTCATAAGCTTTTTTGAAATCCTGAGAAACTTGAAGTTCAACAAAGTGGTTTCCATCCAGGATGATCTGATAAGATACTTCGGGACCATCGATATATTCTTCGATGATGATTTTATCTCCTGCGGATTTGAATTTTTTATGTTCCATCATTTCTTTGATAGAATTTACCGCATCTTCTTCGCTGTGGGCAATGATAACTCCTTTGCCTGAAGCTAAGCCATCTGCTTTGATGACAATAGGGTACTCTTCATGGGTGTGGATATGATATAGGGCGTCATCCAGGGAAAAAAAAGTCTTGTATGAGGGAGTGGGAATATCGAATTTGCTGAAAAAATTCTTGGTAAAGATCTTGCTTCCTTCAAGTTGAGCGCTATGGCGATCGGGTCCAAATACTTGTATCTCACTATCTTCAAAGAAGTCTTTGATTCCAGACACAAGCATTTGTTCTGGACCAACCACGATCAAAGCTATATGGTGTTGGATGGCATATTGTTTGATGGTAGGAAAATCAAGAGGTGATATGGATGAGTCTGTTAGAGCGAGTTCTTGAATGCCTGCATTACCTGGAATGCAAAAAAGATCCTGTACTTTATCGCTTTGAGACAGCTTCCAGCATAAAGCATGCTCTCTACCGCCACTACCCAGAACTAATACATTCTTCTTCATTTATGATCCCCCCTATTTCAATGATATGCTTGTTTAGTGCATAAAATGCCTTAATCCAGTAAAAATCAGTGTGATATCGTTGGCTTTTGCAGCTTCGATCACCTCTGCGTCTCTTATGGATCCGCCTGGTTCGGCTATCAAATCAATACCATAACTTTTTGCCTGCTCAATAGAATCCGCGAAGGGAAAGTACCCATCCGAGACAAGAACAGCACCTTTAGCGTTTTTACCTGCTTGTTGGAGAGCCAGGATGGTGCTTTGAACACGGTTGGCTTGTCCCATACCCAGACCCAGGGTGCAATTATCTTTTACAATCGCTATAGCATTGGATTTGACATGTTTCACTACTTTTAATCCAAAGAGCAGGTCGCTGAGTCTTTCGGGGGATGGTTCGCCTCCTGCAACAATTTTGAGATCTCGATACAATTCCTGATCGCTGTCAGAGAGCAGTACCCCCTGGTAGAGAGAGAGTAGTTTTTCTTTGTTAACCTTGCTTTCCATGCGTTGTAAGAGCCTGAGATTCTTTTTTTGTTGTAGAAGTTCGAGAGCATCAGCTTGAAATGAGGGAGCCAGGACGATCTCTACGAAGCGGGAAGAGAGAAATTGAGCTACGGGGAGGGTGATTTCACGATTGAAAAAGAATATTCCTCCAAATGCAGAAACAGGATCGCAAGCATAAGCCTTTTCAAGAGCAAGACCAATATCGGACCCAATGGAAACTCCGCAGGGATTGGTGTGCTTGATAATGGCAACCAGGGGATCTTTGAATTCATCCATAAGGCAAAGCCCAGCAGAAACATCCAGTAAATTGTTGTAGGAAAGCTCTTTTCCTCCAAGAATTTTACATCCCATGATAAGCTCTGAATCATCTTCCTTGAGAGGATTTATCCAGTATGATGCATTTTGGTGGGGATTTTCGCCATATCTCAAATGACTATGCTTTTTTAAAACTCGATTTTGCCAGCTTTCTCCATCCAGAGAGCTGAATTTTTGGAAAATAGCCCAATCATATTGCGAGGTAATAAAAAAAGTCTTTTTCATCATTGACTTGGACAATTCGGGCGGAACAGCACCATGATGTGTTTGGATGCTTTGTATGAAGTCATTGTATAGAGAAGGTTTTGGTAGCACCACGGTATTTCGGAAATTTTTGGCTGCTGCTCGAAGGAGTGAAACACCACCAATATCAACTTCATCGCACAGAGCCTCTTCTTGATCCGTGTTTTCGGCTCTTTGTTCGAATGGATACAGGTTGACTACTACCAAGTCAATTTTATCGATGTCATGCTGTTTGATTTCTTCCAACTCGCCATGGGTGGATCGGGCTAAAATCCCGCCAAATATTTTTGGATGCAAGGTTTTGACACGCCCATGAATGAGTTCTGGGAAGTGAGTGTAATCTGAGATCAACTGAGCACTGAATCCCAAATCTTTCAAATAAGCATGTGTGCTTCCAGTGGCAATGATATCCACTTCATATCTGCGAAGAGTTTGACACAATTCCTCGAGATTGGACTTGTCGTGCACTGATATCAGGGCTTTACGAATAGGTATCATTTTTCGATGATCACTCTCCTTCCTATCACTTGATATCGATCTTCACTCACAATTTTAACTGCTTCAGGAAGCAAAAGATGCTCCCTTTCAAGAATTCTCATCGTGAGGGTTTCTTCGGTATCATCATCAAACAAGGGAATCACATCCTGCAAGATAATGGGTCCCCCGTCAACTTCGGCAGAAACAAAATGAACCGTGCAACCTGCAAACTTGGATCCATAATCCAGGGTGCGTTTTTGGGCATTTAAACCAGGGAATGCGGGAAGAAGAGAGGGATGAATGTTGATAATAGCTTTGGCAAAGCTTTCGATAAAGTTGCGGGAAAGGATGGCCATAAAACCAGCCAAGACGATCATATCTATGTTGTGGAAGGAAAGGATGCGTAACAATTCGGTTTCAAAATCCTTGCGTGAGGGGAAAGATTTCAGATCAACAACATAGGTGGGAATTCCATATTTTTTGGCGACTTGCAAACCAAGAACATCTGCTTTATTAGACAAAATAAAAGGGATCGAACACTCAATGTATCCAGAAGACCATTTTTTTAAGATGGCTTCAAGATTGGAACCTCTTCCAGAGATAAAAACTGCCAGGTTTTTCATTTTAAACCTCCAGCAGTGCTTTCCATAGCTGATGAAAATGATTTTTGCAAGCTTTCTCTAAGCAATGGAAGAGGAATTTTGGCATTGGGAAGATCAAGAAGCTCCTGGGAGCAGGTTTTGCCAATAGGATACAAAGGGAGCTGGGGGAAAGCAGAGCTGAGTTGAGATCTTTTGCTTGCTTCATAAGCAATGAGAAAACGTGAGTGGCTTTCGCTGAAAAATAGTTCCATGGGAGCAAGCGGAAGCAAATCGGGATCTATAAAGATACCGCAGGATCCCCCTGAAATGCATGATAAAAGGCATCTCATCAAACCGCCATGGTCGATACTTCGTGCAAAAGTGATTTTTTTATCGTTAATCAGCTGGCGAACTTGTTCCTGGATGGTTTTTTCTGTAGCAAGATTCAGTAAAGGCATTTTTTGACCTTGAAATCGTTCGGGATAAGTGGTTCCAAGAATAGCCAGTTCAAGATCAGGGGTCTTGAGAATCGGTGACAGGGGTTCAAGATCTTCGCTTTGCCCAATCATACCGATCACTGGAGTAGGGAAAATTTGTGTTTGTTCGCCTTCGTTGTAAAAGCTTACATTTCCTGAAACTACTGGTATTTCAAAGAAGGTCAACCACTTTTTCATACCTTCAATAGTTTGGGCAAACTCCCAGGTGATGTGTGCTTTCATGGGGTTTCCAAAGTTGAGGCAATTGGTGATGGCTACGGGCTGGGTGCCAAGCGCAGAAAGTCTCCTGGAGCTCATGGAGAGCACTGCCATGACCCCTTCCATAGGGTCAAGAGCCGACCAGCTACCAAAACTATTCAGGCTAAAACCCAGGTGAAGATTGCGATCTTTGATATGTATAAGACAGGCGCCGTATCCTGGAGCTTGAACTGTATTGCTGAGAAGGGTAGTATCGTATTGTTCGAAAATCCAATTTTTAGCACCTTGATCGGGGCTGGATGCATACTTTAATATCCAATCCTTCCAGTCATCGCTGGAGGGTAGTTCAGGAGCTATAATTGCTCGAATACTGGCAGGATCTTTGACAGCTTCAACGGTGTCGTCTGGAGCTTCGAGGAGCTCTGAGATGGGCAAATTACCCAACATCTGCCCATGGTGGTAGAGGGTAATATTTCCAGTATCAGTGATGTGTCCGATTTCAGCGTAGTCCAGTTGCCATTTATCAAGGATGGCTTTGATTTGGTGGGTTTTGTCTGGCTTGGCGATCAAGAGCATGCGTTCCTGCGATTCGGAAAGCATCATTTCGAAGGGGGTGATATCGGGTTCACGTAAAGGAATATGTTCGAGGTGGAGCTCAATACCTTTTTCGCCTTTGCCTGCCATTTCGACAGAAGAACTGGTCAAACCTGCAGCTCCCATGTCTTGAATGGCTTCAATCAGATCTTGTTGAATGATCTCGAGAGTTGCTTCTATCAGGAGTTTTTCGAGGAAGGGGTCTCCCACCTGAACACTGCTTTTTCTTTTTTTAGCTTCTTCGTCCAGCACGCCTGAAGCGAAAGAAGCTCCATGGATGCCATCTCTTCCTGTTTTGGCTCCGATATAGATAACGGGGGCTCCCACCGAACGAGCCACACTGCTTCTAAGTTGGTCGCGCTCCAGCAAACCTGCACACATCACATTAACCAGGGGGTTTTCTTTGTAGCATGGATCAAAACGAGTTTCTCCTCCGAGGTTGGGCACTCCCACGCAGTTACCATAAAAGGAGATTCCATCCACTACTCCGTGGAGGAGATATCTTGCTCTTGCTTGATCAGGATAATCAAAAGACAAAGAATCGAGTACTGCGATAGGTCTTGCTCCCATGGTGAAAATGTCGCGAATAATGCCCCCCACTCCAGTAGCTGCACCCTGAAAAGGTTCAACTGCAGAGGGATGATTGTGACTCTCCACTTTAAAAACCAGACAAAGTTCGTCTTGAAGGTGAATAACTCCAGCGTTTTCGCCTGGTCCCTGGATCACTTTTTTTGACTGAGTGGGAAGGAGTTTTAGATACTTTTTTGAGCTTCGATAACTGCAATGTTCGCTCCACATCGCTGAAAAAAGCCCCAGCTCCACTATTTGTGGCTCCCTGCCAATGCGACGGCAGATTTCATTATAATCGGAGGAAGACATGTTAAGCTCTCTTAGTAGCATCTCATTCATGATTGCTCCTCCCAGGTTTTAAGCATGGATTGAAAAAAGCCCAAACCATCACTGCTTCCAAGCCAATCTGCACATGCTCTTTCTGGATGAGGCATCATTCCAAATACATTGCCTTGTTCGTTGCAGATGCCTGCAATATCTTCCAGAGAGCCATTGGGATTTTCAGAATAGGTGACGACTATCTGTTTGTTTTTTTTCAGCTTTTCTACCAGAATGGGATCAGCAAAATAGTTGCCATCTTTATGTGCGATGGGAAGTTTGATGCTTTGACCTATAGAAAAGTTGCGAGTGAAGGGGGTTTGATTGTTTTGGATGAGGAGTGATTGCATGGTTGATATAAAACGAGTGCTTTTGTTGCGAAGCAGGATGCCTGGAAGCAAAGCACTTTCTACCAAAACCTGAAAACCATTGCAAATGCCTATGACCCAACCACCTTTGTCTGCATAGGATTTAACAGCTTTCATAACAGGAGATCTTGATGCAATAGCCCCTGGTCGGAGGTAGTCTCCATAAGAGAAACCACCTGGCAGTATCACTGCGTCAACCCTTGGAAGAGTGGTATCTTGATGCCAGATACTTAGTACCTTTTGACCCAGAAAACCAGAAACAGCATAAATTGCATCACGATCGCAATTGGATCCTGGAAAGACAACTACTCCGAAAGTCATGCCCGAACTACTTCCAATGAATAACTTTCTATCAGGGGATTAATCAGCAATTCATCACACATACGTTTGCAAGCTTCGATGGCGTCTTCTTCGCGTTCAGAGTTGATGGAAAGCTTGATTAACTTTCCTATGCGAACCTCTTCCACTTGATGAAAACCAAGGTGCTTCAGTGCTTGTTCTACGGTCTTCCCTTGAGGGTCAAGAATGTCTTTTTTGGGTAAAACGTGAATCAAGATGGTGATCATGGTAACACTCCAATTCTATGATAGATATGATCTAAATGCTTTAAATAGGGCTTGATATCAAAAGCCTGTTTGAGTTTTTCAAAAGGAATCGATTGGTCGAGTTCGGGAGAAGATTTAAGAATTTCAAGCATATGACGTTTTTCCTGAAAAGCTTGAAAAGCAGTTTTTTGAATAAGTTCGTAGGCTTTTTCTCGGGTATAGCCATGAGCAATCAGAATATTGAGAAGCCCCTGGGAAAAGCATGCTCCCCAGGTCAGTTCAAGATTTTTATTGATTTGTTCTTCGTTGATGCTCAGACCTTTTAAGACGGTGTGAAAGATATGTAGCATATAATCAATCAGCATCGAGGCATCGGGTAAAATGATTCTTTCTGCGCTGGAATGCGATATATCTCTTTCATGCCATAAAGCGACATTTTCAAAACCACAAATTGCATATCCCCGGATCACTCGGGACATTCCGCTAATACGCTCACATAAAATGGGATTGCGTTTGTGGGGCATTGCAGAAGATCCTTTTTGACCTTTGCCAAAAGGTTCTTCGGCTTCACGCACTTCGGTGCGTTGGAGGTGGCGGATTTCGGTGGCGTATCGGTCTAAACAGCTTGCCATGAGAGCAAGACTGCTCAAATAATGTGCATGAATATCTCTTGACACCACCTGAGTGGCGACTGGAGCAATAGTCAGATCAAGTTTTTCGAGCACATAAGCTTCAACAAATGGATCAGTATTGGCATAATTACCTACCGCTCCAGAGAGTTTACCTGTTTTGACTTCGCTTTGCACAAGCTTCAAGCGATCGATTTGATGCATGGTCTCAGCATACCAACCAGCAAATTTAAGCCCAAAGGAAGTGGGTTCTGCGTGAACCCCGTGGGTGCGTCCGATACAGGGCAGATCTTTATATTTCACTGCTTTTTCTTTAAGCGCTTCAGCGACGAGAACAAGATCGTCGAGAATGATCTGACAAGCATCTTTAAGCTGCCAGGCAAGACAAGTATCGAGAATATCGGATGAGGTAGCTCCAAGGTGGAAATATTTGCCGCTTTCTCCAATGTTTTCTGCAACATTACTCACAAAAGCAACTACATCATGATGGGTTTGAGCCTCAATTTCGTGAATGCGTTCGGCTTGGTAGGAGGCTTTTTCCTGAATATTGATTAGATCCTGATCGGGAATCAAACCTTTTTTGTTCCAAGCTTCACATATCAAAAGTTCGATTTTAAGCATTCGATCCCATTTGGCTTTTGATGTCCAGAGATCTTTCATCGGACTAAGAGCATAGCGTTCGATCATAGTTCTATCGTCTCCTTTCGATCGGGACCTACAGATACATAGCGTAAGGGTATATCGAGGATTTCTTCAATTTTCTTGAGATAGAGCTGGGCATTTTTGGGTAAGTCGGAGACTTTGCGGCAAGCTCGGATGTCACTTTTCCAGCCCTTGAAACTTTGGTAAGAAGGGTTGATTTTTGCGTATTCGCTGAGGGTGGAGGGGTATTCGCTGATGTTTTTTCCCTCGCTTTCATAGTGGGTGCAAACGTGGATTTCTTCAAGGGTGTCCAAAACATCCAGTTTCATTATGGCAAGCTCTTTGACTCCATTTAGCATGATAGCGTATTTTAATGCAGGAATATCAAGCCAACCGCAACGTCTGGGACGTCCTGTGGTGGATCCGTATTCATGACCTCGATCCAGCAAAATCTGACTTTCGGGGCCCGAGATTTCAGTTGGGAAAGGACCTTCGCCCACGCGAGTAGTATATGCCTTGCATATTCCGAGAGTGTCTTGGATGAAATGGGGTGGAATTCCCAAACCTGTGGAAGCTCCTCCTACCAAGGAAGAGCAAGAGGTAACATAGGGGTAAGTGCCAAAGTCGATGTCCAGCATGGTTCCCTGAGCGCTTTCGAGGAGAATCTTTTTTTCCTGGGAGATGGCTTGGTGAAGGATAAGGGAGGTGTCGGCAATGAATGGAGCTAATCTTTGAGCATATTGGCTGTATTCTTCAATCAGAACAGGTATGTCCCAGTGGGGGTCTTGGAGGTAAATTTTTTGAAGGAGGACTTTTTGATCCTCCAGTTTTTGTTGAAGCATTTGGCGAAAAACACCAAGATCGTTGATTTCTCCGAGACGAATGCCGTCACGCGATATTTTGTCGGTATATGCTGGTCCAATGCCTCTTTTGGTAGTGCCTATCGGCTTTTTGCGAGAGTTTTCATTCCACTCATCGCGAAAAGTATGGGAGGGTAATATCAGGTGAGAGTGCTTGCTGATAAAAAGTCTTCCAGTCAGAGTGTGACCTTGTTTTTCGAGCCAGTCGATTTCCTGGAGCAGAATCTTGGGGTTGATCACTGTGCCGTTGCCGATTATGCCGATAATATGTGAATGCATCATTCCTGAGGGTAGAAGGTGGAACACAAAGGTGGAACCCTGAGTGACAATCGTATGTCCGGCGTTGTTTCCACCATTGTATCTTGCCAGGATGTCAAAAGATTCCGACATTAGATGAACGAGCTTGCCTTTTCCTTCGTCACCCCATTGCAAACCTATCACACCTTTAACCTTTAGCATTGTTACTCCTCATAAATTCAGTCTATAAGCCAATGATTAGTATAGCAAAGACCATATTTTTTTAAAGAAAAAAAAGCTTGACAAGTTGTAAGTTGAGAAAAAAAAGCACATTGCAAAAAAAAGATATAGTTCTACAATGATTCCTGATTAAAATGAAAAGCTTGATTTTTGCAGTGTTTTTTTTATACGGTGCCGTTTTTTCAGTGTCCATTTTTTATATTTTAAAAAAATTAATCTTGATGCACCTCAAGCAAGCGCAAACCCTTGCATGGTTTAATATTTTAATCATGTTTGCAGGAGCATTTTTACTGTTTCTTCCTGCTATATGGAACATAAATTACTTTTTAATTACAATTCTATCTGCCATGTTGACTCAGTTTTTGATTTTGTTGTTTTACTACCTCAAAAAAAGACTCAAACAAAATTCTCCTTCCTAAGGAAAGGATATCTCATCCATGGAAATGATACATCATCTTTTTTCGTATGCTTTTGCAGGCAAAGAGTTTGTGATAAGCAACATCATATTGGCTTCTTTTCTCTCTGCCATTTTGTTTTCCCTATTTTTCATCCTACTTGGAAGCGCAGTAAAAAAAGGAAAGCCTAAACGTCTGGCCTATCTTGGAGAAATAATTTTTCTTCTTTTGCGAAATTTTGTTCGAGCCAATCTTGGTAAAAAGGGAGACCAATACATGCCTTTTATTGGGACTCTTTTTGGCTACCTTCTCTTTTCCAACCTTCTGGGTTTGTTTTCACCCTTTGGAGAAATGGGTTTTCCATGGAATATCCTGACTTCCCCATCGGTTGATCTTTCTTTTACTTTAGGTGCCGCAGTTACTGGTTTTTTATATGTTCAAATTGCATCAATTTGGTCGATGGGGCTCTTGGCCTATCTTGGCAAGTTTTTCAAACCCTATGCCTTGATGTTCCCCATCAATCTCATGGAAGAAATCATCAAGCCTGTCTCGCTCTCTGTAAGACTCTTTGGCAATCTTTTCGGAGAGCACGTCGTATATGAAATCACTTTTCGCTTGACTCACTTTGGCGTACCAGCCATTGTGATGGTTCTTGCTATTTTTACTGGAAGCATTCAAGCTTTCGTATTTTCGATGCTTATCATGGTTTATCTCCATGAAAATATTGTTTCTCACCAGAAAGGGGCCTAAATGATGAATTCAAGTATTATGTTTTTTACTATTTCCATTGTGTCTGCTGGTTTGACGATTGCTCTTGCAGTCATTGGAGCTGCTTTTGCTCAGGGCAAGGCTGCCTCAAGTGCTTTTGAAGCGATGGCAAGACAACCTGAAGTTCAAAGCAGTATCAGTGGGTCTTTAATTCTTTCTCTTGCTTTGATCGAATCTCTTGCCATCTATGCACTTGCTGTATCCTTTGTTATCTTGTTTGCCAATCCATTTTCCGCCCATGTTCTTGAATTGAGCAAAATTATACCCTAAGCCATGTTCTTAGGATTGGAGAGCTCTTTATGATTGAATTTAATCCCTTAACTTTTTTTGCAGTTATCTTTAATATGACTGTATTGTTTATATTGTTTCGATTATTTTTCTTCAAACCCATCAAGCAGGTCATAGACCAACGAGAGAATGTGATACAGGAAGCCATCGATAAAAATCAACTTTTGCATTTGGAAGCTCAGGACAAAACCAAGCAAGCATTTCTAAAACTCAAACAAGCAGAAACCCAGGCTCGAATCACTATAGAGGAAGCTAATCAGCTGAGTGATAGTATTCTTACCCAAGCAAAAAATGAGGCTAAGTCCAAGGCGAGAGAAATCATGCAAATCGCTGAAGAAGAAGCTCGTTCTACTCGTGAATCAACCCACAAGGAACTAAAAAGAGAAGCTCTTAAAGTTTCAAACATCATTTCCAGAAAACTTCTTGATGCGGTGTTTGATGAAAGCATGGACAATTTTTTTATCCAAAAAACCCTTGACAACCTTAGCGACTGGGTAGTGGAAGAAAAAGCCTCCAAACAAGTAGCTCTGAAAAAGTTGATCGAAAAAGCCATTGAGTCTGGGAAAGATATTCGTATCATTACCAACCATCCCCTATCCAGTGAAACTCAAAATTATTTCTTAAAAAAACTCTATGATGTTTCTGGTCAAAACCTACAACTTGTTTTTGAAGTTTCCTCCGAGATAGCAGGAGGTTGGAAAATGGGCTTTGGCTTTACAGATGTGGACTTTACCCTTGATGGTCAGATCCAATCTATGGTAGACCAATTATCCAGCTATGAACAATAAAGTCACCTCTCTCTTTTCTGAATCAGAAATTTCAAAGACTCTGAAAAATTCAGCTCGTACCGCTATACTCCATGAAAAGGGTGAAATTATCTATGTGGGAGTTTCGGTATTGGAGGCTCGAGGCATTGATAATAGCTTCATTGGAGAAGTAGTATGTGTTGGCGATACCTCAAGAGCCTATGTTTTTGGTTTTCGCGAAGAGACAGTCCAGCTCATCTTTTTGGAAGGTAAAGAACAAATTCGAGTAGGTGACCCTGTTTTTAGAACTGGTCAAGCACTCAAGGTTCCTGTTGGCAGATCTCTCCTGGGACGTATTGTGAATCCCATGGGTTTGCCTATTGACGGGAAAGGAACTTTGATCTCAAGTCAGTATCGACATGTAGAAAATCCTGCTCCTTCAGTCATCCAACGTAAACCAGTCACTACTCCCATGCATACGGGCATCAAAACTATCGACTCCATGATTCCCATTGGTAAAGGACAGCGCGAATTGGTTGTGGGAGATCGACAAACAGGAAAATCCTCTATTCTGATCGACACTATCATAAACCAGGTAAAAAGTGATGTGATCTGTGTTTATGTAGCTATCTCACAGCGTTCTTCATCAATTGCATCCATCATCGAGTTGCTCCAGCTTCATGGAGCCTTCGAACATACCATTCTGGTAGTATCTTTGGCTGAAGATCCTACCTCACTGAGATATTTGGCTCCTTTTTCGGGAGTAGCTATAGCCGAACACTTTGCAGAGCAAGGCAAAGATGTGTTGATAGTTTACGATGATCTGTCAAAGCATGCTGATTCTTATCGAGAGCTTTCCCTATTGCTCCAACGACCTCCTGCCAGAGAAGCCTACCCCTCCGATGTGTTTTATCTTCATTCCCGACTCTTGGAACGCGCAGGAAACTTTACCGAAGCTTTGGGTGGGGGCTCCATAACTGCCTTGCCAGTGATTGAAACTCAGGGGGGAGACATCTCTCAGTATATTCCCACCAACATCATCTCTATCACTGATGGACAGATATATCTCGAAAAAGAGCTCTTCAACTCGGGCGTTCGACCTGCAATCAACGTTGGTTTGTCAGTTTCTCGTATTGGAGGTTCAGCTCAAACAAGGTGGACTCGAAAAGTTTCTGGAAGTTTGAGATTGGAACTGAGCCAATACAATGACCTGAAATCTTTTACTGAGTTTGGGGGAGATCTTGATAAAGAAACCTTGTTTCGTTTGAAACGAGGCGAGCTCCTCGTGGAGTTGATGAAGCAAAAAAATAACTCCCCTTTGTCTATCGAGTCTCAGGTGATGATGCTTTTTGCCTATTCAAAGCATCTGCTGGACGATATCCCTTTGGATCGAATTCATGAGTTTGAGCTTGGCTTTTTGCGTTATGTTGAAAAAAATGTTCCTCAGCTGTACACCTTAATCTTTTTAGACAAGCCGGAAGACAAAGTAACAGCTCAAAAACTGGAACAGAGCCTCCTTGAGTTCAAGCAGATGTTTCTTGACAAGGATAAGATCGAATAATGAATCCTCTGCATTTGCGCAACAAACTGAAATCCATCAACAATCTTTATCACATGGTGCATTCTATGGAAACTCTCGCTACCATGAAAATATCCAAATTGAAGCAAGCGCTCGATACTCGGCAAAAATATACCCAACGAGTGGAAGAATTGTTGCGTAAGCTTGCTCTGTCTTATCCTCAGGAATTTGCTCAAATACCTTTTTTTAAATCTTCAAAGCATCAAACCTATCCCTTATATATCGTATTGAGTTCGGACCGAGGATTTTGCGGTGCCATGAACAACATGATAGAAGGCGAAGCTAAAAAAAGCCTACGTACCCAGGACCATTATCTTTGCTGGGTATTCGGAAAAAAAACTACAAAATGGCTCATGGAAGATGGTTTTAAGGTAGCCCGTAGTATTGACCTTCCTCTCGAAAAGGTGGATGAAAACTATATTCAATCTTTCATTGCAGACTTATTGCTGGAAATGGAAACCAAACAAGTAGATGCTGTTTATTTCATTTCAATGAAGTTTTATTCCAGTTTAATACAAAAAATCCAAAATAAAAAAATACTTCCTCTCGATTGGTCTCATACTATTCAAGAACATGTTTTGCACGAGGAATTGCAAAATACTCTCTTATCCCCCAATCTTACCGCACTCCTTGAGATGATATCCTCGCAGTATCTTAAAGCAGTAGTATTGCTGACTTTTATTGAAGCAGCGGCATCCGAACAGGCAATGAGAATGATGAGCATGAAGAATGCCAGTGATAGTGCAAAAGATATGCTTGAAAAAGTGCGTCAGGATTATCAGGATATGCGCCAGGAAAAGATTACGCGAGAACTGATGGAGCTAGTCCTGTATGAAAGCTCAACCAAAAACAAAAGAAGGTAACACGCCCATGAACCAAGGTATGATCATTTCTATAGAAGGATCAGTGGTCACAGTCCAGTTTAGCAAAGTTCTTCCAGACCTTTACAATGTTTTGGAAGTTTTGGATGCTCATCAAAATTGTGTTTTACTGCTGGAAGTTCAAGAGATTATGCTCAACAACAAAGTAAAATGTGTTGCACTGGGCACCACTGAATACCTTTCCAGGGGTAGTCAGGTCAGGGATACTGGCTTTCCGATACGCATCTTTCTTGGAGAAGAACTCCTGGGACGTGTGCTCAATGTCTTTGGGCAGGCGGTGGACGGAGGAAGATCCCTTCCTCAGGACCCCCGAGTTTCGATATTACCAAAATTTCCCGAACTATATAAGGTTGAGCCAGTGTCGGAGATATTGGAAACAGGCATTAAAGTGGTTGATCTCTTGGCTCCCTTCCCCAAAGGGGGAAAGATTGGTTTGTTTGGGGGCGCTGGAGTAGGAAAAACCGTGTTTCTGATGGAATTGATGGATAATATTGCAAAAGTTCATCATGGTACCTCCGTTTTTGCGGGTGTTGGGGAACGCACTCGTGAGGGAAATGATCTGATATCAAGCATGAAGGAAAGCGGAGTTATTGACAACGCAGTATTGGTTTTCGGGCAAATGAATGAACCCCCTGGAATCAGACTTCGAACCCCTTTCACTGCTTTGACCATCGCTGAGTATTTTCGAGACAAGAAAGAAACTGATGTTTTGGTTTTTATCGACAATGTGTTTAGATATATCCAAGCTGGAGCTGAACTTGCCGCTCTACTTGGAAGAACTCCCTCTGCGGTTGGCTATCAGTCAACTCTTGCCAGTGAAGTCAGCATGATTGAAGAACGCATTCAATCCACTATTAAAGGCTCAATTACCTCGATTCAAGCTATTTATGTTCCAGCTGATGATTATACCGATCCTGCTCCTGTTGCGGTTTTTTCCCATCTTGATGCTACCATATCCCTTTCAAGGTCTCTTGTTGAGCTTGGTATATATCCTTCTGCCGATCCACTAGACTCAAGCTCAAAAATGCTGAATCCAGATATGGTGGGCGAGAAACATTATCAAACTGCCCAAAAGGTCAAGAAAATTCTTGAAAGATATGCAGAGCTGCGAGATATTATCTCAATCCTTGGCATGAGCGAACTATCGGAAGAAGACCAGGCATTAGTATATCGTGCGCGTAAAATTCAAAAGTTTCTATCCCAGCCTTTTTTTGTGGCTGAAAAGTTTTCTGGCATTCCAGGAAAATATGTACCCATAGCTGATACCGTGGAAGGTTTCAGAGCTATTGCAGATGGAGAGTGCGACGATATTCCAGAGGATCAATTTTATATGAAAGGTTCCTTAAAAGAGATTTTATCTGAATGGAAAGCCCGATGATTCTGGAAATTATCTGTTCTTCGGGATACTACAAAAAAATGGAAGTAAATGAAGTAAAGGTATTACTGACCGATGGCTGGGCTGGCATCAGAGATCATCATTGTCCGATGATTGCTATATTGGATAAAGGAACCTTATGGGCAAGCCAAGAAGGAAAAGAATTCAGTTGGGAGCTTGAGCCTTCTATTATGGAGGTTAAAGATAATGTGCTTACTGTTTTGGCAGACTTGAATCCTCGCTAATTACAGTTACTAAATCGCAGTTGGATAAACCCCCTGCATTAGCTTCGTCTGTATCCAAATGAAAATCGAGCACAAAATCGTGCCGAACTCGTATTACGACATTTCGAAAAATGATAGCCCGGGGGCCATGACTTGCCACAGCAACCACCTGACCATTGGATACCTGGAATTTTTCTGCATCGCTGGTATGCATATGAATGTGCCTTGAGGCTATGATGACCCCTTTCTCAAGCACAACCGAACCCATGGGTCCAATCAAGGTTACTCCGGGGGTGTTTTCGATTTGCCCCGATTCACGAACGGGGGCTTTGATTCCAAGTTTGAAGCTATCGGTCATGGAAACTTCGATTTGGGTTTCGGGTCTCACTGGACCAAGGATTCTAACCTTTTCGATGGATCCTTTGGGTCCTTGGAGAGTCAAGGTTTCTTCTGCTGCAAACTGACCTGTTTGGGTAAGGTCTTTCATGACCTTGAGAGAATAGCCTTTGCCAAAGAGGCTTTCCAGATCTTCCTGAGATAAATGCAGGTGACGATTAGATACTCCAACGGGGATGGAAAAGTTCATAACTTATGCTCCAGTCTTGCTAAAAAGCATTGATTTTAAAGAGGAAGTATAGGCATATGATACCTATCCAAACCAAAGAAATAGCTTGGATGCTTTGTTTTTTGTTTTTTATACTTTGGGCAAGATCAAACAAACTGAACAAAAGGATACCGCTTAACAAACCTTCAACGGGATTCATGGTGCTTAGGGTGATGAGGATCATGGGAAAGAAGACCAGGTAGTCACTTGGATGTTTCAGCGAAACATGACGGAAAAACAGCTCCAGGAGTTGGGTGCCAAGGACGATCCAAATAAAAGCAATGAGGGAGGGATTTACGAAGTATCCCAAGGCAGGAGCTAAGAGTAGGGCAATAAGGATAAACAAGGAAACGAAGAGACTGGTAAAATACGACTTGCTTTTGATTAGAAGAGAGAAAACGCTGTGCTCGGTATAAGAAAAAACCAAACCGGAGGATAAGACTCCGCCAAGACTACTGAAAGCATTCCAACGATGGAAGGTGGAATCGCTGATATCTTTTTTGTCATGGTCTGGATGAATTTTTTGATGGCTTTGATGAAGGCTTTGGTGAATGAAAATTGAATAAAAAACCATGAAAAAGAAACTCATCAAACTGAGACGTATGAGTGAAAAGTTGCTCTGCACTATACGGAAAAAATTTCCCCATTGCTTGAGGTTAAGGGCTCCACTTTCTCCGAAAACATGCGAAAAAACCGTTCCGAATATATCGGGACGATAGGGCTGAGGGGTAAACGATAGCTTTTTAAAAGAGGACATCCAGCCCGAATCGCGAAGCGAGGTCCATTCTGCGGGAAGAACAAAGCCCACTGCAATGATAAACACCATACTCCATAAAAAAGCTGAAGCAGAATTGCGTGCACGAAGGAAGAGGTAGAGTCCAAGACCTAAAAGGAGCAAGACCATCGTTGGGGTCATGAAAGTATCGACTGAGAGAGGGAAATAAGCACTGCTTCCCCGGAAAGCAAGTCCAAAACTTTTTTGGATGTCGCTACTTACTGGAGTAAGCCTAACAATACCTGATTGCATGAGACCAAAAAGGACAAGTTGCATCCCAAGGGCAAGGGGGATAAATTTGATGACAGGGTCAGGTATCCATTTAATCCATAGATCTTTTTTGAAGATGAAACTACAGAGTGCAAAAGCAAGAAAGCCTATCAGAGAAGCGATGATTAAAAAGTGGATGGAATAGCCAAGATAGTTTTTTCCACTCACCACAAAAATAAAAGCCCAATAGTAGTTGGGAAGGATGAGATAGGGCTTTTTAGTTAAAAAACCACTGAGACTGGTGAGGATAATACTTCCCAGGCCCAGCATAACCACAAGGATTGGGAAAACCAGGTTGTAAACGTTTGCGTCAAAGGCGAATTTTAAAATTTCGGCGGTGATGATAATTCCAAAGAAGCTGGGAAAAAAAAGCTGGAGAGAAGTTAAAAGATCCTTGCTTAGATGGCGAAATGGTGATTTCTTTTCTTCTCGAGTGGCTTCATTAACACCAGGATCTATTCGTTGGATATTTTTTTTGGCTTTTTTCTTGTTCATCTTGATCATTCCTTTCGCAAAACATACTGCTCTGCCAATAACTGATAACGTCTGGCAGATTGTTCGATGGATAAAATCTCTTCATTGCTAAGCTTGCGAACTACTTTTCCTGGTATGCCCAACACCAAAGAACCTGCTTCAATTTCTTTGCCTTCCGTAACGATGGAACCAGCTCCGATAATACAGTTTTCATGAACAATGCATCGATTTAGTAGAATTGCTCCCATTCCAATCAACACCCTATCTTTGACAGTCGCTGCATGTATGATGGCTTGATGCCCCACTGTGACAAAATCTCCGATAGTGCAGGGGTAATCTTTTTCAACATGAAGGGTGGACTGATCCTGGATGTTGCTATACTTCCCGATAAAAATATCAGCTAAATCAGCTCTAAGAACGGCATTGGGCCAGATGCTGGCATATTCTTGGATGTGTACGGAACCAATAAGCTGGCAAGCGGGAAAAAGGTAAGATTGATGATGTATACTTGGGCTATGTTGTTTAAATCTAATAATCATACCCTCCACCTTTTCATCTATTCCGAGTGAGATATAAAAAAATAACTCTTCTAAAAGGATAAAAAACTACATTGAAAATGCAAACCTTTATCACGATTTGTACCCCATCGAAAATAAGACTAAAATCATTGAAATTACTGAGGGCCAGTTTATAATTAATTTCAGCCCTGCGGTGGTAGTGATCGTTCAGTAGTTTTGACCAACATTCTGTTGAACAAGGAGTAGAAATATAGATGAAGTGGCTCCTGAAGAAATGATGGAACCCGAAGTCTGTTCTTCGCTCCAAAAGTGGGTATAAAGGCTCAAAAACCCTGCTACACACGCCACTGTGGGGATTTCGTTTTTGGAGGTACATCGAATGATGAGAAAAGGTTTGGTAAAAAAGACCCTTGGTGACAAGGTGTGGGTGGAAATTCTCAAAGACCATCCTCTGGATGATATCAGCCAGCACTCTTCCTGCTCATGCTCTTCTTGCGCAGGATGCCATACTCAAGAAAATCATGTCCTGGTTGACACCTCCATCGAAGTTCAACCAGGCGATCGAGTTGAACTGCATCTTGAAAGTTGGAAACTTTTCACCACTGCAATTATCGCATTTATCCTCCCGGTTTTTTCTCTAATATTTGCCCTATGGATTAGCCGAGACTACCAGGTAGCCATACAAAAATGGGCTTTAGTTTTATCTTTTCTTGCTTTTTCTTTCTTAATTGCGTATATTTTTGATAAGTTTAATAAAGCAAAAGTAAAGCTAGTAAAAGTATTGGAAAAGGATCAAACTAATGAATAGAGAACTCGCTAACGGAATGATTGTTGGACTAGTCATTGGGATGTTCGTTTCAATTTTATTCGCACCAGAGGATTGTTTGAATGTCAAACGCAAGTATCTTGATCGTTTGCTTCAGGCTTTATCCCTGCGCAACGTTGAAGTAATTGAAAGCATTGTGGATGAGGATGTGCATTAAAATCTGAGTCTCTTGTTAGGAGATTAACGATGATGGTAAAAAAGGTCTTCGTGCATGTGGTGGTTTTTTTTATATGGTTTTCCTTTTTTTCCTTTGGCTTTGCACAAGAGGTGGCAAAACTTCTACTCACTTCCGACCAACAACAATACCTTATTGACTCCGAGTTTATCGTAGAGCTAAAGATCGAAGGAGTACAAAAGCTTTTTGGATACTCCATCGATATCAATTATCAACAAAACCAAATGGATCTTATCAAACTGGAAGAGGGTGATTTTTTTTCTTCTCGTGGTATGGAAACCATTTTTCAACAAAAAAATGATGTAAAAGCTGGTACGATTCAACTTGCTTCCGCCATCCCCGGCAAATCCTACCACGCATCGGGAAGTGGAGTCCTGGCAAGAATTCACTTTAAAGCCAAATTTGAGGGAAATGCTTCGGTGCAGTTCACTAAAGTGATCCTAAAAGACCCCGACTTAAATGACATGCCTTCCAGCAGCCAAAACCTTCAACTAAATTTTTATGCCGAGAAAAATGATCCCATTCTTTCGGTCGAACCTACTTTGTTGGATTTTGGTTCGGTCGAGTTTGGCGCTCAACCCGAAAAGTCCTTTCAAGTAAAAAACATTGGTAAAGGCGAAATCAGAGGAGAAGCAGTTTCCCTTAATCCCTGGATACGTGTCCGACCCCAACAATTTACCGAAGATACTGAATTTTCGGTCGTTTTACTTACCCACACTATTGCCCCCGGAACTTCCTATACTGGTGAAATCAAAATTAGAAGCAATGGCGGGGAGAAAAGCGTGGTGGTAAAACTATCTCTTTTCCAGGACATCCAGAGAGATCCACCCCCTCTCATCATTCTTACTCCCGACAACAATATTGTCACTCGGGAAAGTCGCTTGTTTATTCTTTGCGAAACCCATCCCGAAGCCTTCGCTTCCATAAATCAACAACGTCTTGCGGTTGATTCCGAAGACGGTATTTTCTTTTTAAACACCACCTTAAAGGAAGGCTTAAACTCATTTGTAGTGAGTGTCTGGGATGCCTGGGACAACAAACGAAGCGAAACTATCAATGTTACCCGCAAAACCATTCCTCCCCAAATTACAGTTTCCGAAGTTCCTTTGTTCGTTAAAGAAGAAGAGATTCAAGTCCAAGGAAAAACCGAAGCAAATGCAACCCTGTTTTTTAATCGTCAACCCGTCCAACTTGCCAAAGATGGAAGTTTCAGTGTTTCCTACAAAATAATCAACGAAATGAATCAACTGGTCTTCACTGCCGTTGACGAGTTAGGAAATGCTCGCACGGTGGTGAGAGTTTTTTTCCATCGTCCCGCCCAACCCAATGCTATCATTCTCACTGTCGGTAGCAATAGTGCCACTTTCAATGGCAGGTCCTTTCTTGTTGATGCTCCACCCATTCTCGTCCAGGGTCGTGTTATGGTTCCCATCCGGGTTATTGCCGAGATTTTTGGAGCTGAAATCGACTGGAAAGCAGACAGCAAAACCGTTACTATTGCACTCCGCTGGGATCAAATCGTCCTTGTTGTGGGCAACAAACAAGCAACAGTCAATGGCAAAGCTATTGCCCTTGATGCAGCTCCCTTGATCGATCAGGGGCGTTTAATGGTTCCTATACGTTTTATATCTGAAGTGTTTAAAGCCAAGGTTGAGTGGGATCAGGAGCTTAAACAAGTAACCATAAGGTTTTAGTATGTCCGAACCCAGCAATCATCCTCCCCGTCTAAAAGTATTCATACCTGGTCTGGTCATTGGCAGTGTTATTGATGCTTTCGGTTATGCGCTTTTTCTTATTCCCAACAAACTCACTCTTGGAGGAGTTGCGGGTATTGCAATCATCCTTCACCATTTGTGGGGCCTGCCTGTAGGGGTCATGTATTTTATTCTCAATATTCCAATTTTTCTCTGGGCTTTCACCAAACTACACAATCGAACCGTTTGGAGTACTTTTTTATCCATTGCCATCAATGCAGCTGCCATAGATCTCATCGCTTTCTTTTTTCATAAAAGCGGAATGACCACCGATATCCTTCTTGCAGCTATCTATGGATCCGCTTTGTCTGGGCTTGGGATTGGCATCACATTTCGTTCCCGTGCTTCCCTGGGGGGCACCGACTTACTCGCACAAATCATTCACAACTTCACTCATCTTCCCTTTGGTCAGATTGTCATGATGATTGATGCTTTGGTGGTTATTTCTGCTGCCATTATCTTCCGAAATGCAGAATTAGTCTTGTTTCCTTTGTTGGGTTTATTTATCCTTGGCAAAGTGATTGATGTGGTGCAGGAAGGTTTTTCAAGCTCTAAAGCAGCTATTATTGTCACCTCAAAAGAAGACGATATCCGTCGTTTCATCCTGGAAGATATCGGAAGAGGAGTTACTATCCTGGAAGGTCGTGGAGGATTTACTCAGGAAGGTAAAAGTGTATTGCTCTGTGCTTTTGCGCAAAAACAGGTGAGTTTTTTTAAAAATCATCTAAAACTCATCGATCCAAGCGCTTTTATCATAATTGGTACCACTGATGAAGTAATAGGTGAGGGATTTGAAAAGCGATTTTAATTGCGATGATACCAAAAAAGTACTGGTTGCCAGCGATCTAGTAAAAAAGTATCCTCCAAAGCATCTTGCTCTTGATCATGTCAGTTTTTCGGTTAGTCAAGGGGAGTTTATCTTTGTAGTGGGGCGATCAGGAGCTGGCAAAACAACTCTATTCCGCCTTTTATCCAAGCAAGAGGAAGCCGATGAGGGCCAAATACTTCTGGATGGAAAGGACATCACTAAAATTCCTCCCTCAAAGGGTTTCCTGGTTCGAAGAAATCTGGGAGTGGTTTATCAGGATTTCAAGCTCATCAACTACAAAACGGTATATGAAAATGTATCCTTTGCACTTGAAGTACAGGGGGTACCTGACAGAAAAATCAGAAAAAAAGTGGATGAAGTTTTGCAAATAGTTGATTTGAGCCACCGTAAAAAATCACTACCCCTTACCCTCTCTGGAGGGGAACAACAACGAGTCGCAATTGCAAGAGCTCTGGTCAATCGTCCTGTGCTTTTGTTTGCTGACGAACCTACTGGAAATCTCGACTGGGAAACTTCCTGGGAAATCTTAAAACTATTTATGGCGATCAATCATCTTGGCACCACCATTGTGATGGCTACTCACAACGAAAAACTGCTTCAAACTATGAGGCTTCGCACTATCGTTTTAGATCAAGGAAAGAAGAGCGATGAGATTTTTTATTGACCTTCGCAGAGAGCTAAAAGAAGCTCTTACTGCTTTCAAACGCAATGGACTCATTAGTCTGGGGTGTATTGTAATATCTACGGTAGCCCTTTTCTCCTTTTCCCTTATTTTGCTGATTGCGATATACGTTAGGTTTGGCACTGTATCCATAGGAGATCGACTCAATGTCACTGCTTTTTTTGAAGTCACCCAGTCCCAGGAAGACATCAACACCCGTATTCTTGAGATCAAAAATCTGCCCTATGTCAAACAAGTTAGCTATGTTTCCCCACAAGAAGCTCTGGATGAGCTGAAAAAAAAGTTTTCGGGGCTTGATATTGATGAAAGCCCGATTCCTCCCTCGCTTCGTATTATTCCATCTGATTCTTCGCTAGTTCCTGTTTTGGTCAGCGAACTTAAAGAAATGGAAGGTATTTCCTCTGTCACCGATATATCCGAAGCTGCCAACAATTTTTTTGGTATCATTCAGATTGGCAGTGTCTTGGGAATAGCTTTATTATTGATATTTTTTGCTGGTTTTCTTTTTATTGTTACCGCTTCCACCAGTATCTCCATTTTTTCATTTCGAAAAGAGATCGAGATTATGCAACTGGTGGGTGCTTCACGGGCTTTCGTTCGCAATCCCTTTATCTTTTTGGGAAGTCTTTATGGATTTTTAGGCGCTTTACTAGCGTCATTGTTGCTTTTACCCTCCCATCAACGGATCGACAATTTTTATCATGCCTTTGTGGCCTTTGATCCCATCCCTCTCGATCAGTTTAATATCCTGGGTCAGATTATTGCTTTGACTCTGGTGGTGGGGGTGTTAACAGGAATGATTTCCGCTGCCCAATCGGTGCGAAGGTATCTGAAATGAAGTTGAAGATTGTCTTATGTTTGCTTTTACTGCTAAGCTTGAGCTTCTGTCCCCAACTTTTTCCCAAAGTTCATTCCGTTGACAAAATCGCAGAATTGGATCGTCAAAAAAAAGAATTAGAAAAGAAAAAGGGAGATTTGGAGTCAAAGATAGCTCGTGACAACCAACTCATCAAAGAGCTTACCTACAGCGAAAACACTCTATCCGAAGAGCTGAACCAACTCGAAGTAACATTGCAACAAACCGGGCAGGAAATCGAACTAATGAAACTTGAAGAAGAATTATTACGAGTGCAATATGTGCGAAGTTTGGAAGAGAGCCAAATTCTGCGATCTTCGATTGAGGAAAAAGAAAAGCGATCCAATGAATTGATCGTAACCCTCTACAAAAACTATATGCTAAACTATACCGCCTACCTTCTTTCTTCCAAATCCATCAACGAGATTATCGACAACAGTCTTTTTCTGCAATATTTGTTTGAGGCTGATAAGCATTATTTTATCAAGCTCAAACAAGAAAAAGCTCAATTGGAAGACAACAAACTTAAAGAAATTGTCTTACAAGAAAACCTTTATCAGAAAAAATCCGAAAAAGAAAAGAAAGAAGAAGAACTCACCTTGCTTGCAAAAGACAAGGAAACACAAATTAATGAAATCACTCATCGGAAGCAAATGACTGCTGCTGAAAGAGAGCAAGACCTCCGTCAATACGATGCAATTGACGCACAGATTCGAGAAGTAATACGACTTCGCGCAGAAGAAATCCTACGCCAGAAGGTTTCCATGACCCCCATGGGACCAGTGATCTGGCCTTTGGCAGGATATGTTTCCTCGCCTTTTGGAATGCGCATGCACCCCATCTTTGGAGTCAACCGAATGCACACTGGAATCGATATCGATGCCCCCCTAGGTTCTCCTATTGTTACAGCAGCAAGAGGTGTGGTGGCTTTTTCAGGATGGTTGGGGGGCTATGGAAACACGGTCATTGTGCAACATGATCAGATCCATACCACCTTGTATGCCCATTTGAACAGCTTACCAGTTGACAAAGATCAAGATCTTGAGCAAGGCGAAGTGTTGGGTTATGTAGGCATGACAGGTTGGACTACCGGACCCCATTTGCATTTTGAGATCAGGAAAAATGGCGATCCTGTCAATCCTGCCTCATATCTACCCTAAACTAATCTTTTGCTTTGATTTGAATCCCTTTTGAGTAATGGATATAGTTATATTTTATGGTTTTTAAAATTGTGCAATAGTAGGAAGCAGGAACTGGAAGAATGAAAAAAATATCGTGGTTGGTCGCAAGCATTACGGGCGTCTTAGTTGTTGCCTCTTTTTTTGGAGGATATACCCTTGCAACCCATCAACAAAAATTATTAGCAAGCCCTTTGAGTCGTTATGTCATGCAAGTGGTTCAAAATGAATATATCGATCCCTATACTGATGAGATGCTCGCAAGAGGTATTGTGTATGGCACGGGTGATCCCTTCAGCATGTATTTTACAAAAGAAGAATACCAGGCTTTTGAAGCTCAACTTTCTGAAAAGTATGTAGGGATAGGTGTCTTGATATCTGAGCAAGAAGGACGCCTTGTGATTATGAAGGTTTTCCCAGGCTCTCCCGCAGAAAAAGGGGGAATCATACCTTTGATGGAAATCATTCGTGTAGGAGATCAAGTGGTCTTCCAGCAGGGTTTGGAAAAAGCTGCCCAGTTAATACGTGGCCCGGTCGGAACCTGGGTCAAGATCACTGTCAAAGAGGGCGAAGTCGAAAAAGAGTTTTCCCTGATGCGGGATCATGTCGTCATTGAAACGGTGGAAAGTCGCTGGTTTGAGGGTGACATAGCCTACATTCGTATCGTATCGTTTAACTTTGGTTCTGCCAAACACTTTCACGAGATCATCAAACCATTACTATCCAAAAAACCCAAAGCCCTTATCCTGGATTTGAGAGACAATAGTGGAGGCGTATTGGACGAAACCATCCATGTTGCCGAAGCCTTATTGCCTTCTAATTCTGTGCTACTTCAAACTCGTGGAAGAGACAAGGTCTTGAGTGAAGTTCGAATCGGACAAAGCACTCCTATTCAGATCCCCTTGTTTGTCTTAGTAAATCGAAACTCAGCTTCTGCTGCTGAAGTGCTTGCCGGAGCTATACAGGATTTGAAAGTAGGAACTCTCATTGGAGAAAAAACTTATGGTAAGGCTTCGATTCAAAAGATCTTTCCCGTTCCTTTACAAGGATCTGCAATCAAACTCACTATTCAAAAATACCTTACTCCTGCCGGAAGAGATATCAATCGCAATGGCATTGATCCAGATATTCTGTTCAAGGATTTACCTGAAACATCCCCCACAACTTCGGATGTCTATCTCGAAGGCGTATTGAATTTTATACTTCAAAAAGGTCAGTAAAAGGGGCGAAACACGATGAGTCTTACCCACTGGATTAGTACCTCTATCGATGAAATTGCCGCAGATTTAAACACCGACAAAGTGAATGGTTTGAGCGAAAAGGAGGCAGAAAGACGACTTCTTCAATATGGTCCCAACCAAATTACAGAAGAAAAACTAAAAACTCCCTGGGAGATACTGCTTGCTCAATTTAAAAGTCTTTTAATCATTATTCTCCTATTTGCAGCTTTGAGTTCGTTTGCTTTTGGAGATTGGATAGAAGCTTTAGCAATTTTGCTGGTAGTAATACTCAATGCTATCCTTGGTTTTGTACAGGAATATCGCGCTGATCAATCTGTCAAAGCCCTAAAAAAAATGTTAACCCAAACTTCTCGAGTTTTTCGGGAGGGCTCACTCAAAGAAATTGCATATGCCAAACTGGTGCCTGGTGATATCATTAGCATTGAATGCGGCGATAAAATCCCAGCAGATGTAAGGCTTTTTGATACTGTGTCTTTTCAGGTTGACGAGTCCATGCTGACTGGTGAATCGATGTCCATCATGAAGTGCTCGAACCCCATAAAACTTGATCAAGCGAGTTTGGGGGATATGCACAATCTTGGTTTTATGGGCACCATTGTCTTAAACGGCAGAGCAACAGCTTTGGTGCTTCGCACTGGACTAAACACTGAATTAGGCAAAATAGCTGCCTTAACTCAACAAGTCAAGCAAGAAAAAACGCCTCTCGAAGAAAAGATGGAGTTGTTTTCGAAGCGTTTGAGCCTGCTTCTTGGTTTGCTTTGTGCTGTGATTTTTGTGATGTATTTTTTCCGTTCGGGACTCAATATTAGTTCTCTTCGTGCGAGCTTTATCTTTGCAATATCGCTTGCTGTAGCAGCTATTCCTGAAAGTCTTCCTGCAGTCACCACCATCGTCCTTTCTTCTGGTGTGCATCGCATGAGCAAGAAAAATGCGGTAACCCGAAAACTTTCTTCGGTTGAAACCCTTGGTTCCACCACAGTTATCTGTACCGACAAAACTGGAACCATCACCGAAAACAAAATGCGTGCTACTGCTATGATCACCATGGAACAGGAATGGCACGATCCCCAGGAATATCCCGAGTTTTCTGTTGCTGCCCAATGGCTGAGAAGAGTGTTTTATTTTAACAATGATTCCCGTATTGAAGCTGAACGGCGCATGGGTGATCCGACTGAGCTGGCGCTCCTCGATTTTGCTTGGGATTTGGATCAAAACTATCATGATATCAGATTTAAGCGTTTGCATGAAATCCCTTTTGATTCGGTTCGAAAAAGAATGCTTACTGTTCATCAGATAGATCAGACTGTTTTCGTTGCTGTTAAAGGGGCTTATGAAAATATTGCTGATCAGTGCTCAAGTGTTTTCCAGGGAGACAAAATGATTCCATTCACCCCTGATCTTCGATCTACCCTGGATAAAAAAGTCAAAGAACTGGCTCAAAAAGGTTTTCGCTTGTTGGCAGCTACGCTCAAAGTTACTCCCAATAAAGACGAGTGGACCGAAGAAAATTTATGCATGCTTGGCTTGCTCGCAATGAGAGATCCGATTCGAGCTGAAGTCCCCAAAGCTATTGAAAAATGCCGTTTGGCAGGAATTCGAGTTATCATGCTAACTGGAGATCACATTGACACTGCTGCTGCTTATGCCCGAGAGCTCAACATGATTTCGGAACAGGGCAAAGTATATAATCATTTCGAGATGGAAGCCATGAACGATGATCAACTCAAAGACCTCTTAAAAACAGATGCAGTGTTTGCTCGAATTACCCCAGAAGATAAATACCGAGTGGTTTCTTTGCTTAAAGATTCAGGAGAAATCGTTGCTATGACGGGGGATGGCGTAAATGATGCCCCAGCGTTGAGGAAAGCAGATATTGGAGTAGCAATGGGTATCCGTGGTACCGATTTGGCTCGGGAAGTTTCCGAGTTGGTCTTGTTGGATGACAACTTTGCCACCATTGTAAATGCTATCGAAGAGGGTCGGAAAATATATGACAATATCAAAAAAACTATCTTTTTCCTCCTTTCCTGCAATTTTGGTGAAATTCTTCTTGTCCTTGGCGCGCTCATGCTTTCTCTTCCCATGCCCCTAAGCCCCCTTCATCTGCTTTGGTTAAACCTGATTACGGATAGTTTTCCAGCCTTAGCCCTTGGTTTGGAACGTGCGGAAAGAAATGTGATGAAACCACGGCAAAAAAAGCAAAGTGATATCATGAACCCCTCCTTTTTTGGGGGAATTCTTTTTCAAGCTTTGTTTATAGGTTCGGGTGCTCTATTTATCTTTGTTCGACATCTTTCTCACGGTTTGCTCGAAGCAATTACCGTTTGTTTTGCAGGTTTGGTGCTTATTGAGCTTCTAAGAGCTCTTTCAGCCAGATCTCAAAATGATCTACTGATTCGGATGGGTGTGTTTTCCAATCTGAGTATGATTGGAGCTCAAGCCCTTTCCTTTTTATTTTTACTATTAGCGATGTATGGCCCTTTAGCCAGACTACTCTTTGAGTCAGTCCCACTTAATGCTCCTCAATGGATCGAAGTTTTCCTGGTGGCAGTTTTTGTTTTACTTATGTCTGAGCTCAGGAAATTGGTATGGAAGATCAACTAAACACCTGCCCAAAAAAAACCAGCCTTATAGTGATCTCTGGACCCTCAGGAGTAGGGAAAGCAACAATATCCCAAGCATTACTCAAAGCTAATCCGGAAATCAAACTTTCCCTATCCGCCACCACACGAAAAGCAAGAAAGGGTGAAATGGATGGATTGGATTACTATTTTATCAGCAAGGAGCAATTTCTTGAAAAAATAAAGAAAAACCAGTTTCTTGAGTGGGCCATGGTTCATGGAAATTACTATGGCACTCCTCTGGAAGCCGTGAACTCTCAATTGGTATCTAGTCATGTTTTGCTTGAAATTGATATTCAAGGGGGATGCAGGGTCAAAGAACTCTTTGGAAAGCGGTGCATTACTTTTTTTATCCTTCCCCCAAGTTTTGATGAATTATTGCATCGACTCAACAAAAGGGGATCAGAGACTCCAAGCGAGATTGAAAGGCGATTGGAAACTGCACGTCTTGAATTGTTGCGTCAAGATGAGTATGATTATACCATTATTAATGATGATATAGATCGGGCTGTGAACCAGATATTAATGATTTTAAAGGGGAGGCTATGCATTGAAGAATGAAAAACCAGTTTCCATAGATCAGCTATTACAAGAATACGAACCTAACAAATACCTCTTGGCACTCAGCTTAATGACAGAGAGCGTAAAAATTGCTACAGAACGGGGTCAAACCATACCTATTGGCAATTATTACACCAATCTCATTCAAAGCGCCAAACAATCTCTCCACGAAAAGAACAACAAAAACAAACAGCCATGAGCGTAAGTAAAGACCAAATTGCTCCAATTTGTTCCTATCTTCCCCATCGCTATCCCTTCCTACTCATTGACAGCATAGAACAAATTGAAATCCCCAAAATAACTTGCAAAAAGCTGGTATCTCATGCAGAGCCTGTTTTTCAAGGCCACTTTCCAGGCTATCCCGTGTTTCCCGGAGTAATGACCGTCGAAGCCAGCGCACAAGCTTCAGGTATCTTATTGCATTTTGTCGAAGATCAGGAAGTCATGAAAAACCGACTGGGTTTGTTTGCGGGAATAGAGCAGGTTCGTTTTCGAAAAATGGTACTACCAGGAGAAGTTATGACTATCCACAGCGAATGGATAAACAAAAAAATGGGAGTGTACTTTTTTGAGGTTTCCGTCGAAGTTGAAACTCAAACAGTCATGAAAGGCAAGATTCAAGTTATGCTTGCGCCAGCTCCCGCAGGATGGACCACCCCATGAGTATCATCGCATTAAAAGGCATTGGGGCCTATGCTCCTTCCAAGCTCCTCTCCAACCAGGATTTTGAAAAGATTATTGACACCAGCGATGAATGGATTGTTACCCGTAGTGGCATCCACTTTCGTCATGTTGCCTCTCCCGATCAAGCCACCTCAGACCTGGCTTTCGAAGCTTCCAAGGAAGCCCTCGAACAAGCCAAGCTCAAAGCTAGCGATCTCGATTTAATCATCGTAGGCACCTCTTCCCCAGACATGTTTTTTCCATCCACAGCCTGTCTTTTGGCTCAAAAGTTGCAAGCTCCTCATCCGATGGCTTTTGATGTGCAAGCGGGTTGTTCTGGTTTTTTATATGCGCTTTCCACTGCTGAACAATTTTTACGCAATGGAACTTATCGAAATGCACTGGTATTGGGGGCTGACACCATTACCCGTTTCACCGACTATACCGACCGCTCTACCTGCTTTCTCTTTGGGGATGGAGCTGGAGCTTTTGTTCTAGAAAAACAAGAAGACGGCAACGAATTTATTCTCGACTTCATCAGCGGAACCGACCCCAGCGGAACCGATAAACTCTCCATGCCTGCAGGGGGTTCCAAAAATCCAGCCAGTATCGAAAACATCCAGTCTCGGGATCATTATCTCAAGATGAATGGCAAAGAAATCTTCAAATTTGCAGTTCGAATCAGCGAGGTGCTCATCACCGAGCTTCTTCAACGCAATCACCTCAAAAGTACTGATATTGCCTGGTATGCTTTTCACCAAGCAAATATACGTATTGTTGAAGCTGCCTCTGAGCGTCTGAATATCCACCAAGATCAAAACATGCTCACCATCGACCACTTTGGCAATACTTCTTCTGCTACTGTGCCTATGACGATACACGAATATGCCAGACTGGGCAAGCTTAAAAAAGATGATTTGATCATCATGGTAGTATTTGGAGCAGGATTGACCTATTCTGCAGCATTAGTGAGGTGGCCTGGATGAAGCTTGATTTTAACGGTAAAAATGTACTAATTACTGGCGCTCAGCGAGGTATCGGCAAAGAAATTGCTCTCGGTTTTGCCCGATCCGGAGCCAATGTTTTGGTTAATTATCCCTTTGAAGCAGAGCGATCAGCAGCAGAAGACACTGTTGAACAAATCCAGGCGGAAGGTGTTTCAGCTTTGATGGTTCAGGCTGATGTGCGATCGGGCGAAGAAGTTGATCAAATGGTCGAAACCATGATCAAGTCCTGGGGCTCCATTGATATCTTGATCAACAACGCAGGTATCACCAAAGACAAGCTTTTGATCAAGATGAGCGACGAGGAATGGCAGTCTGTGATAGACATCAATCTCGGAGGCACCTTTCGTTGTTCTCGAAGAGTATCCAAAGAAATGATGTCCAAACGCTATGGACGTATCGTCAATATTTCCTCGGTGATGGGTCTCCAGGGAAATGCTGGGCAAAGTAATTATGCCGCATCCAAAGGAGGTATAATTTCTTTCACCAAATCTATGGCAAAAGAGTTTGGAGCACGCAACATCACTGTCAATTGTGTTGCTCCAGGATATATCAGCACTGCCATGACCACTGTTCTTCCAGATGCTATACGACAAAGTTTCATCCAACGAGTCTTAATTAAACGAGAAGGTTCCCCGGAAGATATTATGAATGCAGTGCTTTTTCTTGCCTCTGACCAGGCCAGTTACATCACAGGACAAGTAATTGTGGTGGACGGAGGGCTGACCTTATAATTTTAAATTTTTGCAAGTGGAGGAAAAGATGAACGAAAAAGACATTTTTGAAAAAGTAAAACCAGTGATTGCCGACAAATTAGGCATTGGTGAAGATGAAATTAAAATGGAATCCCATTTTATAAACGATTTGGGAGCAGACTCTCTCGGATTAGTTGATATCACAATGGCACTTGAAGAAGAATATGGTCTTGAGATACCTGATGAAGAAGCTTCCAAGCTCCTTTCAGTAAGTGCTATGGTCGAATACATCAAAGCTAACGTGAAATAATTTTAGCCATGAAAAGACGGGTTGCAGTTACGGGAATTGGCATGGTCACTCCCTTGGGAGTGGGCAAAGAAAAGGTTTTCCCTTTGTTGTTAAAGGGTTCTTCTGGTATAGGCCCCATAAGCTGTTTTGATACCACTGAGTATTCTGTTAAAATTGCTGGAGAATGCAAAGATTTTGATGCCAAAGACTTCATCAATCCCCGCGAAATATCCCGTATGGATCGCTTTTGTCATATGGCTTTGGCGTCTGCTGTTCAAGCTTTTGAGGATTCTTCTCTTGACAAACATCCTCCCCAGTCTGAGCGTTTTGGAATAATTATTGGTACGGGCATCGGAGGGATCAAATCCTTTTCTGACGAAATAGCTAATTTGCTCGAAAAAGGTCCTTCTCGCGTAAGTCCTTTTTTCATTCCTCGCATGATTGGAAATATGGCTTCAGCACAGAGTGCGATTTTACTCAAAGCCAAGGGCTATACTTCTGACCCCTGTTCTGCCTGCGCATCAGGCACTAACGCCATCGGAGAAGCCTTCCGAAGAATACAGATGGGATACGAAGATGTTTTCATTGCAGGCGGAGCTGAAGCTTGCATCGTTCCCATTGCCTTGGCTGGTTTTTCAGTAATGAAAGCCCTTTCCAAGCGAAACGATGAACCACAGAAAGCCTCACGTCCCTTTGATGCTGAAAGAGATGGTTTTGTCATGGCTGAAGGAGCTGGAGTAGTGGTTCTTGAGGAGTGGGATCATGCGATTCGTCGTTCCGCTCCTATTATTGCTGAAATGGTTGGATATGGTGCTTCTTGCGACGCTTACCATATCACCTTACCCGATCCCTCAGCTGAAGGCGCTTTCAGTTGCATGAAAAATGCAATTGAAGATGCGGGAATAGCACCTCAAGAAGTAGATTATATCAATGCTCATGGCACTTCTACCAAGGCGAATGATGCTACCGAAAGTGCAGCCATTAAAAAATACTTCGGTGAACATGCCAGTCAGATATCCATTCATTCCACCAAGTCGATGATGGGACACCTTCTGGGTGCAGCTGGAGGAGTTGAGGCCGCTATCATGGCTCTTACTCTTCAAAGTGCAAAAATCCACCCCACTATTAATCTATGCAATCCTGATCCGGAATGCGACTTGAACTATACTCCCCATCTTATGATCGAACGTCAAGTAAACTATGGTTTATCCAATTCCTTTGGCTTCGGAGGACACAACTATTCCATCCTTATGAAGAGGGCCACATGATATCATTTAAAAATACCAATAATACTCCCAAAATTGTAAGTTCCTCCCCTACTCTTGAAGCAGAAGCCAAAGATTGGATCAAGTGTCCCTCCTGCAGATCACTACTCTACATAAAACATCTCAAAGAAAATCTCCAGGTTTGCCCCAAGTGCAGCTACCATTTTCGTCTAAGTGCTTTGGAGTGGATAGAGCTGCTTCTGGACGAAAACTCCTTCCACCCTATCATGGAAGATATGTGCGCCTTGGATATCCTGGAGTTTTCTGACCAGGATTCTTATGCCGACAGGATCAGCAAAGCTGCCAAAAAAGCCAGCTTTACTGAAGCGATACAAGTGGGTACCGCCCAAATTGAATCCCAAGCTATAGCTTTTGGAGTCATGGATTTTCAATTTATCGGTGGAAGTATGGGAGTGGTGGTAGGCGAAAAAATTGTGCGTTTAGCTGAAAAAGCCCTTCAAGAAAGCTTGCCCCTTTTGATAGTATCTGCATCAGGGGGAGCAAGAATGCAAGAAGGAATGTTTTCTCTGATACAAATGGCCCGAACTGCCGGGGCTATTGGTCGATACCAAAAAGAACATGGCTTATATCTCTCTCTTCTGACTCATCCCACTACCGGGGGTGTGAGTGCAAGCTTTGCTTTTCTTGGTGATATAATCCTCTCCGAGCCCCAAGCCCTTATAGGTTTTGCTGGTGCTCGAGTAATTGAGCAAACCACTCGTCAAAAACTTCCCCCTCGCTTCCAAACTGCAGAATTTCTCATGGAACATGGTCAGATTGATAAGATTGTGGAAAGAAAATTCATGAAGCGAGTTATTGGTCGCATTTTATCGTTTTATGCTGAAGGTCACGATTTAGCCAGGGGGGTTTAAGCAATGAAAAACCTTTTGTCGTTCGAAAAGCCGATAGCTGAGCTTCAGCAACGCATCAACGATCTTGAAAAAGAAAGTCTGGAAAAAAATATTGATCTTGCAAGTTCGATTGAGCTCTTAAAAGAGGAGCTCAAAAGTGAATTACAGACCATTTTTTCAAACTTGAATCGCTGGGAGAAGGTCATGGTTGCCAGACATCCCGAACGTCCTCACTTGATCGATTATGTCAAAGCATTGATTCCTGACTACCTTTATTTTTGTGGAGACAGATTGTTTCGTGAAGATCCAGCAATCTTCGGTGCTATGGGACATATTGACGAAAACAACATCATCATGTTGATAGGACATCACAAAGGCAAAAACACCAAAGAAAATATCGCCTGCAATTTTGGGATGGCCAACCCTGAAGGATATCGAAAAGCTCTCCGTTTAATGCGATTGGCTGAAAAATTTCGAGTACCCATTGTTTGTTTGATTGATACCTCGGGAGCTTATCCTGGTATCGAGGCCGAAGAGCATGGTCAGTCCGAAGCCATTGCCGTCAACCTTAGAGAAATGTTTTCACTTCGCGTACCTATCCTTGCCATGGTTACAGGCGAGGGTGGATCGGGAGGAGCTCTGGGAATCGGGGTAGGTGATCGTATTCTCATGCTCGAGCACTCCATCTACTCAGTGATCTCGCCAGAAGGTTGCGCCTCCATACTTTGGAGGGATGCTTCAAAAGCCTCCCTTGCAGCAGAAAAATTAAAACTTACTGCCCAGGACCTCTGGGCTCATCACCTCATCGATGGTATCATACCAGAACCTGTTGGAGGAGCCCACCGCGACCATCGAGAAATGATTTCACAAGTTAAAGACCATATCCAGGCCTGGTTGTCTGGGCTCAGAACAAGCTCATGGGACGAAGATCTTCTCCAAAAACGTTATGAAAAGTTTTCATATTTGGCCAGCTATCAACAAGTAAAAAATAATTTGGAGTCTAGCTTGCCTGAGCAGGTAAAATAAGCGGATTATGCCATTATATTTTTTTTCATTTTTTTATGCCGTGATGGCTATGGCATTTATGGTGCCCTTAGCTATAAAATTAGGTTTCCGTTATGGCATTGTTGATCATGCTCCCTGCAAAGACTCTTCTGATCAAGAAAAACCAGAGCAACGTGTCAAGATTCATTGCAAAACTACTCCAAGAAGTGGTGGCATCGCTATATTCCTTAGTTTTTGGTTGGCTATTTTTCTCAGCATTGGTTTGAGCCAACAAATCATCGGTATATTTCTGGGCTCAGTTTTGGTCTTTGTAGTGATGCTGGTGGATGATCGAAGCAATCTGCGTCCTGCTGTAAAACTTTTAGCTCAAATCGTTGCGGCGAGTATACCCGTTTTTTTTGGTGTCAGGGTCTATTTTCTCTCTAATGTTTTTTCCAACAACTATATTGCCATAGGATGGCTCGGAGTTCCTTTCACTATTTTATGGGCAGTAGGCTTTATGAACGCCCTGAATCTTATTGATGGAATGGATGGCCTTGCTTCGGGAATAGCAGGCATTGCTAGTTTGGGAATAGTTTTTTTGTCTATTTCACGCATGATGCCGATTGCTGCTATTTTTGGTATGGCTTTGGTAGGAGTTTGTTTGGTTTTTCTTAAATACAACTTTCATCCCGCCAAGATTTTTTTAGGTGATAGCGGAGCTCATTTATTAGGCTATCTTATTGCCATGATTTCCATCTGGAGTGGCCTAAAAACAACCACCAGCGTTATATTAATAGCTTCATTTATTGCTTTAGGAGTACCCATCTTTGATATCTTTTTTTCAATAGTGATTCGGATGAAAAAGCGTAAAAAGGTTTATGAAGCAGACTTGGAAAATATTCATTATCAACTCCATAGAAAGGGATGGGGGCAACGAAGGATAGCTTTCTTTTTCTATTCCATCACACTTCTGCTTTGCCTGGTGCCCTATTTGATGTTAATGCGATGAGCAAACCCAGTGTTTTTATATGCTTTGGAACACGCCCTGAAGCTATTAAAATGGCTCCAGTGGTACATGCTTTTTTATCAGATCCTGACATAGAAACTAAAGTCATACTTACTGCTCAACATAGAGAGATGCTTGATCAAGTAATGGAGCTTTTCAAGCTTCCATGTCATTATGATTTTAATATTATGGCTCCCAGACAGACTCTGAGCTTTATTACCCAGTCTGTTTTAGAAAGATTCTCTGAATTGCTCCTTCAGGAAAAACCCTCCATGGTGCTTGTCCATGGCGATACCAGCACTACCTTTGCCTGTGCCCTGGCATCTTTTTATCAGGGAATTCCCGTTGCTCATGTTGAAGCAGGTCTTCGATCCGGAGACATGCAAAATCCTTTCCCGGAAGAGATGAACCGAAAGTTAGCGGATGCTTTGTGTACTTATTTTTTCCCTCCCACCTACCTGGCGAGTCAAAATCTTCAAAAAGAAGCTATCTCTGGTAAACAAGTAATGGTTACGGGTAATACGGTAGTTGATGCCTTGCAAATGGTACTCAACAAACAAACTTCTATTCCTGCTCAAAGCCCCTTGCCTACTATGGATCCCTCGCTAAAAACCATTCTGATGACGATGCATCGTCGTGAGTCCTGGGGTGAGCCTATGCTTCAAGTATCCGAGGCAGTCCGAGATATTTTACTGGCATTTCCAAACACTCAGCTTTTGTTTCCTGTGCATAAAAATCCTATCGTCAGAGAGCTGGTTCAAAAAGTATTTCATGATCTTCCCCGAGTACATCTGATTGAGGCTCTTGACTATTATCACTTTGTTCAGGCGATGAAGTCCTCTTATCTTATCATATCTGACTCGGGAGGCATTCAAGAGGAAGCTCCAAGTCTTGGTAAACCAGTCTTATTGACACGGAAGGTTACTGAGCGCCCAGAAGGCATCCAGTCAGGAATAGTCCAATTAGCAGGCACCAACTACAGCCAGGTATATGACGCCCTCAAAAACCTGATACAAAATCATCAACTTTATTCCTCCATGCAGAGCATAGCCAATCCTTTTGGGGATGGTAAGGCATCCCAGAGAATTGTGCGCTTTGTTCGGCATCAACTTGGTTTGCCAGTTTCAAGCTGGAACCAGGAAAGCGAAGAATTTCGAGCATGAACAGTTATCTCGTTGAAGGTGGCTACCCCTTATACGGAAGCATCAGTGTGGGTGGTTCCAAAAATTCAGCCATGCCCATTCTTTCTGCCGCATTAATGATCAACGGTATTACCCGTTTAAGCAATCTACCCAAACTTCGTGATATTGATACTTTTTTTCAACTTATCAGTCGAACAGGTGCTGTGGTCAATCAAATTGATGAAAATATATACGATATTGATGCTCGTGATATACATACTGGTGAAGTGGATGATTCGGGAATTGAAAAAATCAGAGGATCTCAAACCCTTCTTGGAGCCCTCCTTGCCAGAACAGGCAAAGTTTCTCTTCCTTCTCTTGGAGGCTGTCAAATTGGTAGCCGCCCCATTGATCTGCATTTACATGGCTTGCAACAGTTGGGAGCAGAATCCTCGAATGTAAAGGGAGTAGTACATCTTGAAGCTAAAAAACTCACTGCTTCTCATATCTATTTTGACTACCCCAGTTTTGGAGCAACAGCCAACCTTATTCTCGCTTCCTGTCTAGCCGATGGCAACACTGTCATAGAAAACGCAGCCCAGGAGCCCGAAATTGCCGATTTAGTCAACTTTCTCAACAAATGTGGAGCAAAAATCTATGGCATAGGATCCAAAACTTTGCGCATAGTTGGGGTGGAAGCTCTCAAGGCAGTATCTCATCGGATTATGCCTGACAGAATTCAAGCCTCAACTTTCATGATTGCTGCTGTTATCAGCAAGGGTGATCTGCTGATTGAGAATGTGAGTGTGAATGATTTTTCCTCTGTTATCTTTAAATTAAGGGAAACAGGAGCTGATATTCAAATCATCAATCAAGACAAAGTTCAAGTGAAGATGGATCGCAAACCTGATGCTTTCAAAATTAAAACCATGCCTTTTCCTGGCTTTCCAACTGACGTACAGTCTCCCATGCTTGCTCTGGCTGCAGTAGCAGATGGCATGAGCGTTATCGTGGAATCAGTGTTTGAAAATCGGTTTCAGGTGGCAAGCGAGTTAAATCGAATGGGTGCCAACATTGTTTTCAACGAACGAATGGCAACAGTTTTTGGAGTAAACCAGCTGAGTGGCGCCAGGGTAGAATCCCAAAATCTTAGAGCTGGAGCTTCTCTGGTGCTTGCTGCTCTTTCTGCCGACGGAGAAAGCGAAATCAGTGGAATCGAAACCATAGACCGTGGATATGAAAATCTTGAGTCCAAATTGGCTGCATGTGGTGCTCATATAACACGTAGGGAGGATTAATCGATGACTATCATAGACAAGGAAGGAAGATTGTTTTCAAAAATCAATCTTTTAGACGCAATATTGTTGGTTATTTTGTGCCTGCTTTTAGTCTGGGTGGGAGTCAAGGTGGTAGATCGATATACTTCAGTCAAAGAATACGACCAATATCTCATCAAAGTCAAAGCTCCCAATCTGGAGGAAACCATTGCTCAGTCCATTAAAAAGGATGACATCATCACCACTCCCCAAGGTTCTTATTTTGGAGTCATTATCGATGAACCCCAGATTTCACCCACCTCAGTTTATGTTACTACTCCTGAAGGAGTGCTGGTTTCACGCACACAACCCAAGCTTAAGGATGCGGTATTCACCTTGCAGATTCGTGTTCCCAAGGGCAGTGCAGTGATCCGTTATGGCAATCAAACCATAAAAACAGGTGCTACTGGTTTCATTGAAACTGCTCGCAGCAAATATACTATCCTGGTTTTATCGATCGAAGCTATTCTTGAAACTCCAGATACAGTTCCTGAACAAGATTCAGAAACTACTGCTACCACCCAACCCTAAACCTATTCCATGGATATCAAAGCTCTATTTCGCAATGCAGGTATTGTAACTCTCGGGGTAATGCTGAGCCGCTTTCTTGGATTCGGACGGGAAATGGTCATGGCTTCACGCTTTGGTACAAGTGCGGGTAAGGATGCCTTTGAGATAGGTTCCTATCTTCCGATTACTTTTTCGAATCTATTGGTAGCTGGCGTCTTCAGTGCAGTCTTTATTCCACTTTTTACCCGTTATATTTGCAATCGTGAGCATAATCAGCTTCAGGAAATTATCTCCGTCCTGATCAATCAGTTTACCCTTCTGATGATCGGAGTCTTATTGTTTTTTTATGTGTTTGCTCCCTTTCTGATTCGAATACAAGCACCTTTTTTTGATCCCTATCGCTTTGATACTGCAGTGATGATTTTTCGAACTTCACTTCCTTCTATTTTCTTTTTAGGCCTTGCTGCCATTGTTACTGGTATTCTTAATTCGATGAAAATGTTTGGAATACCCACTCTTGGTGGCATTGTATTTAATGCCTTAACTATGGGATTTATTATATTTTTTGCTCCAAGTCTTGGAATTCAAAGCGCTGCCTGGGCACTAGTTCTCGGTTCGACAGGACAGCTGATGATTCAGTATTTCTGGATTATAAAGCATCGCTTATCCTACCGCTGGACACCAAGGATTTTTCATCCTGCTATTTCCGAGGTGTATGTGCTTATACTTCCGGTGTTGCTTGGATCAGGAGTCAACTACCTTGCTCCCTTTATTGAACGTTTCTTTGGCTCTTCCCTTCCTGAGGGTATGATTTCGGCTCTTGGCTATTCTTTTAAGGTTTCTCAATTCCCTATCGGGATTTTTGCTCTTGCGGTATCTTCGGTAGTATTTCCCTGTTTATCGGAAAATGTCATATGTAATGATCGTATTGCCCTTTCAAAAAACTTACACTGGGCTCTAAAGCTTGTTTTATTTATCATAATGCCTGCCACCTTTGGTCTTTTGGCCTGCTCTTTGCCTATTACACGTTTGCTGTTTGAGCATGGGGTTTTTACTCCTGATTCTACTCTTATGACTTCTCGGGCTCTTACGATATATTCGCTAGCCCTGGTTCCCTGGTCCATTACCGCAGTTCTGGTGAAGATATTTTACTCCAACCGAGATACTAAAACTCCAGTTTATGCCGCATTAGTCACCATCGCTGTTCTTTTTACAGTGGACATCTTTTTAGTTAGAGTGTTTCAATATCAGGGGCTTGCCATGGGTTCAGCTATTGCAGCTTATGTCAATGTGGTCATTTTATGGTGGATTATGCGCAAAAAATTCCAGTGCATTCGGTTTATGACGCTGCTTCAAACTATCAAGAGTACTGTATTGGCTTCTCTTGTCATGTTTGGAGTATTATATATATCTTGCGCATATCTGGAAAAAACTTTAAACTTGACCCTAAGACGATATCAGGTCTTGGAGGTTGGAGTTCTGGTTTTACTTGGTGTCTTGGTTTATGCGCTTGTGATTTTCTTGCTTGACCGAAAAGAGCTGAAGGAAGTGATGGGAAGATGAACAAAAAAAAGAAGAATAACAAAAAACTATCGGTTTTTCTTTGGATTGTTTTTCTTGTAATTTTCACTATATGCTCTGCGTCAGCCTGGTACATCTGGCGCTTGGTACGTGAGATACAGCCCTCTAAAGACAAAGATATCCAAGGCATACGCAAAGATTACAAAATCAACTGGTCGGGAAGAATCAATGTTCTCCTTCTGGGTTGTGATAGCCGGGATGGTATGTATATGGGGATACGAAGTGATACTATCATCCTCGCTAATATCGACCTCAAGGAAAAAATCATTCGCGTGATGTCGATCCCTCGAGATACCCGGGTATATGTTCCCAACCATGACACTTACGACAAAATCAACTCCACCATCAATCCTGACTATTTTTCTGATGGAGGCTTGCCTCTTACTCTTCGAACAGCAGAAAATCTCTTGAAAGTACCGATCAAGCTATATGCTCTGATGGATTTTACTGCCTTTGAGGAGGTAGTCAATATTGTCGGAGGAGTAAGACTTCATGTCGAAAAGGATATGTACTATCATGATCCCACCGACAACACTCTCATCAACCTTAAGGAAGGTGATCAAGAGCTTGATGGAGACAAAGCACTTCAGTATGTTCGCTTCCGTTGGGATGCTCAGGGGGATTTTGCCCGAGATAGCCAGGGAGTAGTCTATGGTCGCATTTCACGGCAAATGAATTTTGTTAAAGCTCTTGCCAAGAAAGTGGCTGAGAATCGAAGCATTCTTCGTGTAAACCATATCGTGAATGCGATTGCTCGAAAATTCGAAACCAATATGGATACTTCTGAAATGCTCAAACTGGGAATTATGTTCAAAGATCTCGACCCCGAAACCCAACTGAAAGTTATTTCTTTTCCAGGATATGGCGATTATGTCGATGGTCTTTCCTACGTGGTAGTCCAGGAAGAAGAGCTTGAGAGCATTATCCAGCATGAGTTTCTCGGACAGCCTCTACCCTCCGAAACCCCCCCTGCAGATCAAGAGGAAGCAAGCGAGGAAGATCAGTGAGAGACCCCTTCATAAGCACCATCCTTGAGCACTCCTTACCCTACAAGCTCCACCACCGATATTTAACCACCTTGCATACCATTATGGAGCATAGTATTGTTGCACAAGGTTTAAAACGTGTTCTGTCTTTTATTGAGCCTGTTATTCAGCAAAGTTCTTTTATCCGCTACTTCCAGCAGCAGCATTGTTTTATGGATTCCTTTTTTCAGCATAGCCTGCTATTGGATGGTTTTGCCAGGTTATTTTTTTCATTCACCCGTTTTTTTGCTCTTACCCTTCAGGAAGCTTTTAGAAATACTTACTTCCATCGTAAAAGTCAAAATATTATTCATGAAATTTCGAGGTACAGTCTTCGACCCTTTGCTTTTATTCTTTTTGCTTATCTGAGCATATATGCGAGTATGCGGATGGCTTTTGGCGAAGGATACAACCGCAGTGAAGTCTTGAGCATCTTTGTTCTCTTGGTTTTCTTGTGGTTGCTATCTCATAGTCGCATTCCACTCAAAGCTTTCACCAAAAATAGCTTGATTCTCGCTTTTTTAAAGGATTTGGTTTCATGAAGTTTTTTTCTGATTCTGATGCCAAATATTTAGTGATAGGAATTCTTTTAGGCATTATTTCCTTTTTTTCGGGTCAGATTCAACTTTCTATACTCATTCTATCCTTTTTGATTCTTGCTTTAGCCTGGCATCACTACGAAGTGCTTCTTCTTTTTCCTCCGCTTTTTGTTTTGATTGATTTTGCAGTCAAGACCACTTCTTCTGGAGTGGGGGGTTGGTGGGACGAAGCTCTTCTTCTCTTGCTCTTCTTTTTTCTTTTTTTACACCAAGCAAAAGAAAAATCCATCAGATTTCATTTTAGTTCCATAGTTTACCCAGTCCTGCTTTTTATCGTGTTTGGGCTGATATCAACCAGTCTAAGCTCTTATGTTACCTTGGCGCAGGGTATTGAAGGTATTCGTTCTGTTCTTCAAACTTTTCTTTTTTTCCTCATTTTTTTAAATGCTCCTCTCAGCAAAAAAAAGAACCGAGGATTTTTGCTTCTAGTGCTATTGGCAGGAGCAGTGACTGCTTTGTACGGCTTATACCAATACGCAGTGGGGGTGCCCAATCCTCCTCATTGGCTCGACAAAGACCTTGAAATCGGTTTATCCCGTGCTTTCTCTTTTTTGGGAAGTCCCAATGCTTTTGCTGCATATGGAGTCTTGCTTTTACCGCTTTCTCTGGCTTTTATGCTAAAAAAGACCTATCGCTGGTATCATCGAGCCCTGTTTGCTGCATTGTCTCTACTGCTGGCTGCAGGTATTTTTTCAAGTCTTACCCGAGCTGCCTGGGTTGCTTTGCTTCCTGCCCTTATCTTGTTTGGGGTGCTTATCAAAAAAACCCGTTTAATGTTTGGGCTTTTACTTGTCCTCTTGCTTATGGCTAGCCTTTCAAGTCCTATTAGAACCCGTTTTCTCAATTTATTCTCCGATCAATATCAGCAAAAGAGTGAGATGGGAGGAAGAAACTATCGTTGGAATCTTGCCTGGAGCATTTTCGACGAAAATCCGCTTTTTGGTCGTGGTCCTGGTAGTTATGGGGGCGCTGTTGCCTATCGAGCCCAAGCTTTTCAAGGCTTGTACGTGGACAACTATTACCTTCAAATCTTGTCTAATTTTGGATTTCTTGGCTTTCTGGCTTTTTTATGGATACTCATCGAAATCATAAGAAACTTAATTCTTGCTGCAAAATTTGCCCAGGAACATGACAAAATTATGATATATGGTATCTTATGTGGAGTGCTGGCTTTTTTAATTCATAACGTAACAGAAAATCTGATTGAGGTGATTCCGCTTTCAGTAGTATTTTGGGTTTTGACTGGTTTAGCCTGTCAATTATCCTATCAAGAAAGGGCTTAGATATGGAACATTCAATTGCAGTATTTGGTTTGGGTTTTGTGGGTTTACCTCTTGCTCTGGTATATGCTAGTAAGGGACACCCCGTTATTGGGGTGGATATTGATGAGCTCCATGTCGCCAAACTCAAGATGGGGCAAACTCCCTTGTGCGAACCCTGGGAGGGAAAAACTATCCAGGAAGGCTTGATCCATGCTCTCCAAAAGGGTATGTTTGAGCCCACCTGTCATGCTGAAGAGGCCATCCGCAGATCTACTGAAGTGATTGTTACTGTTGGTATCCCGGTTAGATCAGACGGAACTCTCGACTACACCTCTCTGGATAGTGTAGCCACCTTTTTAGGCAAGCATCTTCGACCCGGCATGACCATTTTATTGCGTTCCACTGTTCCTCCCCATACTACAAGAAATCGCTTCAAACCTTTGCTTGAAGAATACTCCCATCTCTCTGCTGGAAAAGACTTTTATCTTGGATATGCTTCAGAGCGAATGGCCGAAGGTAAAGCCTACGAAGAGCTTACCTCGATGCCCACCCCTGTTGCAGGAATCAACGAAGCCTCCCTTGAAAAGTGTACTCAGCTTTTAAGCAAGATATGTTCCCAGGTTATTTCAGCCCAAAATCTTGAAGCAGTTGAGATGTCAAAAGTAGTTGAAAACCTTTCTCGAGATATCAATGTGGCTATGGTCAATGAATTTGCCAATTATGCTTATTCTATCGGGGTGGACATTGCCGAAGTGCTTTCCATCGCTAACACCCATCAACGAGTCAAACTCCTTTCCCCAGGACCAGGAGTTGGAGGCTATTGCATCCCCAATGCTTATTACTACCTGGCTGGAACTGAAAGACCCTGTGCTGATCTTCCAGTCAGTAGTACCAGCAGGCAATTAAACGATCAAAGACCCAGTGCCATTTTGGCTGTAGCAGAAGAAGAGCTCAAAAAATTAAAAAAAGATCTCCCCTCAGCTCAGTTTGCCCTGTATGGTTTGGGTATGAAAGATTTCTCCAATGATTTACGTCTTTCTCCTTCACTTGAATTCATAAGACTTCTTAGAGAACGCAAATATTTATGCCGTTTTTTTGATCCATTAACGGAATATCCAGAGCCAGGAATGTGTCACAATCTTGAAGAATTGCTTGAAGGTGCTGATTGTTTGATTATTCTCAATCGACATCATGACGATAAAATTCATCAGTTGGACAAGATAAAAAAGCTCATGAACAATCGTCCCCTGATAGTAGATACCCGGTCCTGGATCGATGCTGAAAAAGCAAAGAAAAAAGGTTTTACCCTCTGTCGATGCTGAGAGAAAAAAAAATCCTCATGATTTCTACCATGAGGATGGATGATTTACCCACCCGCAAACAACGTATCGCTCGAAAGCTTAGCGAGAGCAATGAAGTGATCTACTTGCAAGCCCCCCTGACCTTATTGGGAGCCCTGAAAAGCAAAGCAAGACTAGGTTCTTTTATAGTTAACGAGGCAAAAGGGCTTCTCGTGGTTCAACCTCCTGCTATTTTACCCTTTGGATTGAAGTGGGGTTTTCTTCATTCTATCAATTCGTATTTTTTTCGCAGTTTTGTACAGAGCTTACTTAAAAAAAGAGAATTTCCCCCCGATATCTTGTGGTTTTATCTCCCGGATTTCCCTGATCTGGTCACTGATTATCCCCAGGCTTTATCAGTTTATGATTGCGTGGATGACCATTCTGCCTATCCAGGGTTCCGAAATCCCGCTTTTGTAAAAAAGCTGGAAGCGCAATTAGCCGAAACTTCCAATCTGATCTTTACTACTACCCAGGAGTTGGCAGATCGACTCAAGAAGAACAACAATAAGGTTCATTGCATACCCAATGGTGTGGACTGGGACCATTTTGGTGCAAAAGAATACTCAGAAAGGGAAGAACAAGCTGATGTTCCCCATCCCAGAGTGGGCTACCTTGGCGCTATTCATCATTGGTTTGATCTGGATCTTATAAAGCATTTACTCGAAGCAATGCCTGAAATTCACCTTATCCTTGCCGGGCCAAGTCAACGTGCCGACGTGAACGCTTTGAGCGGTCATCCGCGCTTGCACCTTCTGGGTCGGGTGGGTGTTGAGCAAGCCCCATCCTGTATTGAATCCTGGGACGTTTGTCTCATTCCCTTTATTCCCAATGAGTTGACATTAAACATCAGCCCCTTGAAGTTTTTTGAATATTGCTCACGAGGCAAGCCGACGGTGAGTATTCCCATTCAACAGCTCAAAAGCTTCGAACAGCTATGCTATCTGTATCATGATCCAGAGTCCTGTGTAGCATGCATTCAAAAAGCGCTTAATGAGAGCCCGGACTTGAAAGAAAAACGCAGAGATCTGGCAAGAGAGCATTCCTGGGAAGGCAAACTGCGGGAAATGTTTCAAGCTATTGAAGATCAGTTAGCTTAAGCCAAAAACAACGCTTTATTCACTTCCAGCGTTTTTCCCTGCATCAAGTCTTCCATGGCTTTAAGGTAATGTTCCTGCTTTACTTCAGGGATCAAGTTTTCTTTGCAGACCACTTTGAGCAAAGCGATGTTTTGCATACGAGAATCCTTGAGCTTTTCTTCTTTGACCATCAGGACTCTGACTCCCATTTTTTCGCCAGCTTCCAGCAGATCATTGGCAGAAATAGCTTTATCAACGCCTTTACGCACGGATAAGGGTTGCCAGAAAGCATCATAACAAAGCAGGGTGCTTCTGGGCTTGCTGACGCTCATTAAAGCACGCCATGCCTCGTGCAATTCGAGGGAAAGGATCAGATCGCTTTCAAAGGGAGGGATGATGGGGGAAAACACCTCAGCTCCAATGCGAATCTGGGATATTACCGTTCCGCCTCGTTGCGCAAGACCATGGGTGTCCACGCTTTTCACGGGAATTCCAGCATGGTCCGCAGCACGTAATATGGTTTCAGCCAATAAACCGATACCCTGTCCTCCTACGCCGATCAGATAACAATTGAAAGCTTTCATGATGTTTTTTCCTCCTTTACACCAAGCGCTTTGCTGGGGCAGGTAGCCACACAGGATTGATCCCCTATGCAAAGGTCATGTTGCGTAATAATCTTACCCTCAGGAGTTCGCTGAAAAGTCGGGCAGGCAAAGGTATCGATGCATTCATAAATGTGATTACACTTGTTTTGATCGACATCAACCAGGTTAATTTTCACTTCTCCCTTGTGTCTTCGATCTCGCATAAACTTCAACATACAGGGATGACGTGCGATGATCACTTTAAATCCTGGGGAGGCAATGGCTTTTTTTACCATTTCAGTGAGTTCGGCCTGCTGGTAGGTGTCCACTTCTTGAATGGATTCCACTCCAAAGGATTCCAGCACCTGACGAATAGCTATTTTAGGAGCTTCCCCGCGGACATTTCCACCAGAACCCGGATGGCCCTGATGACCGGTCATGGCGGTCGTGCCATTTTCCATGACTATGAGGGTGAGATGGTGCTGATTGTAGATGGCGTTGATGATTCCAGGAAGACCGGCGTGGAAAAAAGTGGAATCCCCGATGAAGGCAACGACTGGGCGAGTTTTGTTCCCCAGTGCCAGACCTGCGGCAGTGCCAGTGCAATGTCCCATGGAAAGAAGCATTTGCCCCATTTCGTAAGGTTTCAAAAAGCCCAGGGAATGACATCCAATGTCTGCAACGGTGATGGTATCGAGGGGAAGGGCTTTTTTCACAGCGTAAAAAGCAGAACGATGACCGCAGCCTGGACACATTTGGGCAGGTCGGGGAGTAACCGCTTCACGATCTTTCATGGGATCTGTTGATTTGGGGAATATTTCCGGCCAGGTCTTATGCATGATTTCATTGACTTTATCGGGGGTATATTCTCCAATCCAGTCTTCCAGGTCTTGCTTGCCAAGCAGCTTACAAGTAGTCTTGCTTTGATAGGCAAAGGCAAGGATCTCTTTTTCAATGCTGTCATCGAGTTCTTCCAGGATCTTCACTTCTTCGTGCTGATCCAAAAAGCTCAGGAGCTCTTTTTCAGGCAAAGGATAGACGCGATTCATTTTAAGTACATCGACAGGCTCTTTGGCTTTGAGCATGCTTTCTCTGAGGCTTAAATAAGGAAAACCCGAGCAAATGACTCCTTTATTCGTTTTGGATGGGGTGAAAAGCTCCACTGCTTGAGCTTCGGGGTCATAGGTCACCTGATCCAGCTTTTGCAGGGCTTTGCGCTTGAGAGGGAATACAGCGCTTGTGATGGGCACGTAGGGACCATTGCCAGGATTAAAAAGGCTTTGCAGAGCTTCTTGCGATGAGGGGAGGGAGCCAAAGCTTACTTTCTCCTTGGCGTGACAAACATGGGTGGTCAGACGTAAGGCAACGGGCATATGCCATTTACGCGAAATACGCACTGCTTCTTTAAAAAGGCTATAAACCTCCGTGGGGGTGGCAGGTTCCAGCAGGGGAAGATAAGAAAGACGGCAAAGATGGCGATTGTCCTGTTCGTTTTGCGATGAGTTGGCTCCAGGGTCGTCTCCGAGGATGATTACCATGCCTCCCATCAGCTCCATCATGCTCAATTGCACGAGGGAATCCAGGGCTACATTCATCCCCACACTTTTAAAAAAAACGACCGACAGGTTGCCTTGGATGGAAGCTCCATAAGCCACTTCGGTAGCAACTTTTTCATTGACCGAAAATTCAAAGTAGAAGGGGCGTTTTTCAACGGGGATGGATAGGATGGCTTCGGCTATTTCAGGGGTAGGGGAGCCAGGATAGCTACTCACCACCTTTACACCACTTTCCGCCATAGCACGAACAATAGCAGTATCTCCCATGACAATTTCGCTAAAGGGATCAGCCGTTAACAACACATCTCCTAAAGATTTCATACCTTACTCCTTTGACGAAGGATTACTTACCCTAATTATAACCACTTTTTTTCCTACACACCTCCCCCAATATTTTGAGTCAGAGGGACGGGGGTGTTGACTCACTTTTTATCAAATGTAAATCACATAAATACGTTGTTTCCTATCAACCAGCGACTTGTAAAAATGGAATAAAAATAAATATTAGTAATCTTCTAAAAGGTCTGTATAGTCAGATTATAACTAGCATATTCTGCTTTCTTAAAAAATCATCAAAATTACATATATTGAAGAATAAACCTTAAAAGCATTTAACGAAGGACTTAAAAGCTAACTAATATTCATTTAATTTGTTTAAAATTATGAATAACTTCCATGCAAAAAAGCTCATCAATAGTGCTTAATTGGACATTAATTTGAGTCAGTACCCCCGTCCCCTTCGTACAATAGCTACCAAAAGCTATGGGCTTTACCCTTAAGGGAGTAGAATCATA
>DAOSES010000013.1:0-67529 GCA_035363255.1 Caldisericia bacterium
ATATTCATAGTATGATGTGTAAATATGTTAACCCATACAATTTAGCGAGGAACCAAGTCTTTTAACAAGCGACCAGGGCTCAAACAATACCCAAACCATCACTTTTACAACTCCTGACGGAGAGATCACTGGTCTTAACAACTCAAAATGGATTACTCAAGACGACGAGTCTTTCTTGTTATGTTTTTTTACGCCTGACTCAACTCTCCCCCAAAATCAAAAAGCAAACGAAAGCATTAGATTGCAATCTATTATCGACCAAACCAGTGAGATGTTGTTTTTTCATGATCTTGAAGGTCAGATTCTTGACATCAACCCAGCAGTTATCCGTCAAACAGGGTATAGCAGAAACGAACTTTTAAGCATGAATATTTACGACATCGACACCCAAGCATCATCATTAAACCACAAAAAAGCTATTTGGAAAAATGAAGCGTTAGTAAAGGGCTCAATTCAGATTGAATCCTACCATAAACGAAAAGATGGAAGTATTTATCCTGCTGAAATAAATATCAACCGTATTCAAGTTGGATCCAAAGCCTTTATTTTTGGCTTGGCCAGCGACATCAGCAAACGTAAAGAATGCGAGAAAGTCCAACAAATTCTCGATCAATCCATCACTGATATGTTAGCTGCAAATAGCCCAGATGAAATATTATCTATCTTAAGCGAAAGAATTCACAAAATCCTTCAATCAGGCATAACTTTTGCCTTTCTTCTCCATCAAACAACTTTAGCTTATCAATTTATTGGATCCCATGGTATCAATGAATCCTGGGATCAGATCGCCTCAATCATTGGCATTGATCCAAGAAGTTTAAGTATCAATTTTAACGAATTAAGCACTAAACAAACAAAATATTATCGAAGTGGAAAGGTATTCGATTATAAAGATGGTTTGTATGATGTTTTTGCTCGACGCATATCTAAGGAGCAGTGCCAAAAACTCGAGCAGTTTCTTCAAATTGGATATGTATATGGGATTGGCTTAAATTCCCCTCACAAACATCTTGGAAACATCATTCTTTTATGCTCTCAACCCTTCACCAGATTCAAATCCGCTATTGAGATGATGGTCAGACAAGCATCGCTCGTATTAGAACGTCTCCAGGATCAAAAAGCACTCATTAGTTCCGATCAACGCTACGAATCTTTACTAAAACATCTTCCCGGTTTTGTTTACCGATGCAAAAACAACCCTCAGTGGACCATGGTATTTCTTAGCGAAGGAGTTTACCAAATCACTGGTTATCATGCAGATGAACTGATTGACGACCGCGTCTTATCCTATAACGACCTTATTTTACCTGAATATCGAAGCACTCTTTGGGACACCTGGCAGGAATGTATTGAAAAAAGAGCAGATTTTACTTTTGAATATCCAATTAAAACCAAAAATGGGGAGCTTCGTTGGCTGAGCGAGAAGGCCTCAGGAGTTTATAACGAGTCTGGTCAATTAGTATATCTTGAAGGCTTTATTCACGATATTAGTTCTCAAAAAAAGGCCTTGCATGACTTACATTTTCAATCCTCCATCTTAAAACAGATAGGCGATTTTGTGACAGCTACCGATTTGGATGGAAATATTATTTATGCAAACGATATTGAAATAAAAACTTTTGGAAACTCAAAAAATGATTTACTCGGAAAAAGTATCGAAATTTTTGGCTGTGACCCAGACCAGGGAGCTACTCAAGAAGAGATTATCCATCAAACCTTGAAAAATGGATCCTGGAAGGGGGAAGTAGTCAACTTTGACAAAGAGGGCAATCGTCTGGTCTTAAATTGCCGCACCTGGATCATGTATGATGAAATAGGTCAGGCATCTGCATTGATAGGAGTTTCCAACAACATCACTGAAATTAAACGTATGGAAAACGAGCTTCGTCAACAGGAAGAGTTGTTCCGAGCCACGATCGAGCAATCTTACGATGGAATAGTGATTATTGATTCTGAACATAAAATATTGGAATGGAATAAAGCCCAGACTGATCTTTTTGGTTTTTCCAAAGATAAAATGCTTGGGCAAAGCTTTAAGAGTTTTTTGCTTCAAGTTACTTCTGATACCTGCACTATTTCAAAGATGTTTTCTGAGGAGATGGGATCGGGTCTGATCGAACTCACCATCAAAGACAAAAATGGGCTTCAAGCTATTTATGAATTTTCAACTTTTTTTATTCGCTCCTCTGCAGACATCATGAGGGGTTTTATTGTTAGAAACATCACTGCTCAAAAGAGTGTAATTCAAATGAAGGAACGTTTCATCAACATGGTTTCCCATGAGCTCAGAACTCCTTTAGTAGCTATTCAAGGGGGTATCAGGCTTCTTCTCAATCCAGAATTTGAAAAACTGAGCGATGAGCAATCCAAGATTCTCAATATTGCAGACCGAAACATCATTCGACTGAGCCAATTCGTGAATGATGTACTCGATTTTCAAACCATCAGCTCCACTCATTACAATTTAAACTTAACTCAAGTCAGTTTGCTGGAGTTGGCTGACGAAGCCATTCAAATGCTTGAGCCTTTAGCCAAAAAAAAGGGTTTGGTGCTATTAAATCGTTTAACTGATGAAATGCCTCTGGTGGAGTTGGATAAAGATAAAATTATTCTCGTTTTCACCAATGTGATCAGTAATGCCATCAAATACAGCAGTTCAGGAAAGATTACCATATATGGTCGTTTTGATGAAGAACGAACTCTCGTTCACATCATGATACGTGATAAGGGTATTGGTATCGACCCAGAAGACCAGAAAAAACTTTTTACACCTTTTTATAGATCAAGCAGTGCTATCAAGTCTGATAATGGTGGTACTGGACTCGGGCTTTCCATATCCAAAGAGATTATTGATAAACACCAGGGCAAAATATGGATTGAATCTGTTCCCAAAGAGGGGACTACCTTACATTTTATGCTCCCAGTACGCAGAGAACTTACTCAACCTTTCTGAGAGAAAGTGTAAAGCTGATTTAGCCACCTTTGCATTTCCGCAATGTAGCCTTTACGGACATGGCGGAATCAGTCCCAGAGTCAATTTGGAGACTGATTTGTGTTTCATACTCAGAGGAATAATCTTCGACTAAAGCTATTACAAGAATCTTATTCATAGAAAAACCACCCAAGTTTTTCATGAATCACAAAAAACCCTCTTTCGTATTCGATTTTTAAAGCAAGTCTATCATTTTGAAGCACTGTGTCAAATAATCTTGCCAGGTGGTCTTACCCATTGCCCTTCGTGTATCCCGGAAAGAAAGAAAACGAGCATAGGAAGAGAGCATCGAATTGACTTCGATGCTCTCTTTTTATAAGGCTCATGGGTTTAGCTATCTCTTTCTACCAAAACTATTCAACAAGAGGAATTTCATATACTTGCCCATTAGTGCAATGGAAGTACAAGCTTTGGTTGAGAATTTCCATCCCATGGTGTACATACGCAGATTCAACGAAATACCCCAGCTTCCATTTCCAAGCAAATTGCTGGGTTTCGATATTAAAAGCAAGGATATAGGTAGTGCCCTGATTCCAATCTTGTGGCCCTACTGCAAGGTATAGCATGTCTTCTTGCTGTACAGCTCCATGAAATGCATAAAACTCCAAGCCTTCTAGTTCAAGTGTGGGGAGAGAGGTCTTTTCCTGGGGCATATAAGTGTAGAGACGATAATCATCGTAAAAAACAAGCTTATCCTTCCATGAAAAGACCCCATGATAGCGTCCATATTTTGGAGCACTGGGTATATTCTCTTGATAAAGCTCCCAAATCAAGGTCTTTTGAGCCAAATCCAAGCTTCCCAAAACCAATGGATCTCCATAATTGCCTGTGTCTCCTAAAAATAAGGTTTCGTCCTCCGAAATAATCAAATCTTTTACTGCGATGCTTTGAATCTGTTGGAATTTGTGGGTGTTCAGATCAAAGACGTCCAGGCTATTGCTTTTACCTTGTTTATTTCTTGATTTGGATAAATACAGCTTATCTCCCATGAGCTTAAAAAGACTTAAGCCATCGTAATGATCCTCCTCTTCCAAGGGGTATTTCCAAAGGAGCTTGCCAGAGCTTTCCTCCAGTCCGATTAAAAAAAACTCTTCTTTCGTAAAGTATTCATCTTTTGTTGCGCCATCCACTAGGGAAGTAAGATTTCCCATCGCAATCACTTGCAGGTTCCAATACACTGGTCCCGCCATCCATTTGGTAGAGAACAAGTTTTTATCGTTACTTAGGTTATAGCGCCATTGTTCGGTACCGGTAGCGAGATCTATGGCTTTGATAAAATTACGATCTTGTCCTATTTCACCATCCCAGATATTGCTACATACGAAGATATGATCGTTGGAAATGGCCATATCTTCTAACAGGGGGTGATCATTGGATTCTTTATGGACCCACAGTGTTTGTTTTTTCTGAATATCAAAAGCCATCAGGCCTTGAGCTCCTTTTTTCATGGGACTGATAAAGTACAAGCGATGGTTTAAGACGGTTAAAGGGGAAGCTTCACGATAACGATACGAAATGTTATCAGGCAGTGGATAAGCTTGGATCTTCTCAGGATGAGAATACTCTGGAATCGAACTCAGCTTTATTGGTCTCAAGCTTGCCTTGTTTGATGAAGAGGAGTCACTTGGAGCGGTACAACTCAAAATAAAGCTTAAGAATACGCCTAGCAATAGCCCAAGAACGAGTTTATTCATGCTAAACCCCTTTTCACCCTTTTTTTCTTTTCTAACAAAAAAGAACCGTCCCCGATTGTTCCAGCTTTCCATCGTTGATTTGTATTGGATAGACCACGGAGTTAGAGTTTTCTTCCATGAGTTCTTTGTAAAAATCATGGTAGTAATCCACTTTGATTTGTATCGCTGGACTCACTATTTCAACCTGGCTATCTGTGATCTTCTTACTATTAGAATCCAGGGCATTCCAGTGTTTATCCCTTGATACAAAAGAAGTTTTGATGTTTTGGCATGAGGACAAAGCAAGCACTAAACAAAAAACACAAACACTCACCAGAGGTTTATTAAGCATACTTCCTCCTGGGGTTTTCTCCACTATTCTACCTCATTCCAATTCCATCACTTGGGCAAGTGTCATCTTACCTTCGCATTTTTCATCCTGGTCGTTTATCAAGACCCACAAATGGTCTTGATTTTTGTAAAATTGACCAAGGACTGGTTTGGGAAAGTTTAATGGATATTCTGCTATCAAGTTACCACTTCTTGCGTCCAATTTCTGAATCTTCTTTTGCTCAGTTATAAACACATAGAAATGAGAGTTAAAATATTCCACCTGAACTTCATTTTCACTGCTTATGGTCTTGCTCCAATTGATCGTCCCCTTTTGGGAATCTATGCTTACAAAGATAGGATCGTACTTGGAATAAAGCACGATGTTTTCCTGATCAGTATCAATAACGATATCTTTGCCTGGAACAGAGGAGCAAAGCCATGTTTGTTTTCCATCCAAAGGATCAAAGCAATACAAATCAAAGGTATCAGGTGTTTTCCAAAGGGGCATCAGGATACGTTTTTGCTGCTGGATTTCGATAAGCTTTATTCCTGCATCCTCGCTATGAGAGGGGAATACATCATTATCAAAAAAAGTATCAGGGATGGTTGTTTTCCACAGCAACTGCAAAGAATTGGAATCCGTCAGTTGGAATTTACTTAAATACACCCCAGCCTGATCTTGTCCTTGAATAAACACTTCCTTGCCATCCCAGAGAACTCTTTTACCAATATTACCCGGATTTCTCCCTGAATCATCCCAGGGCTCATCCGTATCTGGTAGCAATGTCTCATCCAGGAGGATTTCTCCTGTTTCAGCCTGGATTACAAGATGATGCAGATAAGCATCCAAGGGGTTAGAATTGTATCTAAATATTAAATGAAACATGTTATCCAGTTCGATACTCTCAAACAGGGGAAAGAAACCAGATAAATCGTTCTCCATTTTGGGGTATCTCCACAACAGGTTTAATTCATCATCAAAAGCAGAAATAAAGTAGACTTGGTTTAGATTTCTGCCAAAACGGTACATCCTGTGGCGCTTAAGTAAAAAAACATTCTGTGCATAATCTAAATCATGCCCCTTTTCATCCAGGTGCAGAGTATGTTTATTGATGCTATGAGTATAGATTCTGCCATGGATATTATAATCCACAAGAAGCTGGTCATCCCAAATATTGGTAGAGTATTCTCTAAAGTTTGGTTCTAAAGCTACAAAATGCCATTGTTTACCACGTAAGTCGTATTTTAATATGAAACCAATATGTTCACTATAGTCTTTTTTGGGAGGCAATAGGGTTATGGAATGAAAAATGGAATCAGTCTCAGAGTCGATTAGGAGAGTGATTTGCGTTTCATACTCAGATGAATAATCACTGACTAAAGCTTTGATTTCTTTTAACACATCAATGGATGCTTTGAAACTCATCTGTTTTGAAGGAATGGAAGGTTTTATTACTTTTTTATTTGAGTTTGCACAGCCCAGTTGACCTGAGATAACAATGAGTAAAGCTACTACAAGAATCTTATTCATAGAAAAACCACCCAAGCTTTTCATGAATCACAAAAACCCTCTTTCGTATTCGATCTTTAAAGCAAGTCTATCATTTTGATGCACTGTGTCAAATAATCTTGCCATGTGGTGTTACCCATTGTCCTTCGCATGCTCCGGAAAACAAACGAACATAGGAAGAGAGCATCGAAGACAATTCGGTGCTCTCTTCCTAAAAGGTCCCAGTGACATTCGTTTCCTTACGATAAACACAAGAGAAATGGGAATCACCCATACTCACTTGTGCAAAAGGTTCATGTGATAGCATATACTTCTACGGTTTTCTTGCTTCCCAGGCTTGAATTATAGGAGCTAAATCCCAAGCTTCATCTCTCCAGCTTGGAAAAACCATTGATTCCCAATACAGAGAATCAAAGAAAAAATACTCATTTGCAGGAGGAACACAATTAGTTGTACCTGTCCAAATTATGTTTCCCGTGTCAATTTCAATTAAAAAATACTGCGATACATTTGGTCTGTCCTTGTAACTGGATCTATCAGATACAAACATATACTTGTTCTGCACTAACACTGGGCCATATACCAATTCATGACTCGAAAAAGTCCATATGACTTCTTGTGTTTCCAGATCATACACCATCAGGGTTTTGGTTCCAGACATCACCATCAAATTGTCTTTAATTTTAATGATTCTTTCCAGGTTCAAAGAGTAGGATTCTTGTCGATACCAATGAGAAATGAAATTTTGAAGAACTCCTTGTTTGACTAGCTTTCCATCTTTTAGGTTGAGTTGCACCAGCTTTCCGTTTCGTATCGAAGGTAAAAATAAGGTATCTTTATAGAAGTGAAGAGGGAAATGACTAAAATTAAAAAAATTCGAGACTTCAATTGCTTTTATCCATTGAAAGGTAAGAGTGCTTAAATCAAAGGCATGCACATGGTTGGAATTACTACCTGGATTGGGCTCTGAAAGAAAGTATAGTTTGTTCTGATGGAAAGATATAGATTGATGAAAAATAAGATCCTGACTCAGGTATTCCCACTCAATCGTACCATTCTGAGCGTTGATCAGCCATAACTTATGAGTATCATAGGAGCTAATCAATATTCTTTGAGAATCGATCAGGTGAAAAGATCTTACTGGAGAAGCTAGAGAAAGATTCCATTGAGTATCACCTGAATGTAATTGTAAAGCGTACAGAGTATGATTAGGATCAATGTAGAACACCATATCCTGATTGCATCCCAGCAAAACAACTTCTTGCTGATTCAGATCATGTGAGTAAAGTTCTTTGAAATCTGGAAGAGAAAAAGCTACAAGTTTATGATCTGTTGTGGTCGATAGGATTTGATTATTTGCAAAGGCAAGAGCATAAATGTTGTTCATTACTTTCGAATCATGAGGAAGGGGTACCTTATTCAAGCGATCAGGTGAAGTCCAGAGTATTTTTCCATTCGAAGGATTTCTTGCAACAAGTTGTTTTCTCAAATACTTGGGCGTCCAATTACTATGAATATCATCAGAAGCTCTCCTGGGATTTGGTATTTCAAAACTATCTTCTTCGATAAAAAGTATGCCTTCATAGATAAAAGCTGGGAAGTCAAGCTTTCCTTTCCAGGCGACAAGGGTGGATGGATCTCGCTTACTTTCTTTCCAAAGAATTTCAGTGGCTTGGTTTGAAACCCCCTTCCATGCTTCGGTAGATATCTCGTTAAGATCAATGTACTCCACTTGAGCAGGTTTATTCTGATTGCATGACCAAAGCATAGAACAAATCAGACAAATTACCATACAAATAGCTTTTGTTTTTAGCTTGAAATAAGCATTATGAAGCAACATTTCTTTTTTCACCTTCCTCTATGTCTCTCAGGGATGGCTCTCGAGTCTGATTTACCATGTAGCAAGTGATGCTTTGACGGTTAAAGGGGAAGCTTCACGATAACGATACGAAATGTTATCAGGCAGTGGATAAGCTTGGATCTTCTCAGGATGAGAATACTCTGGAATCGAACTCAGCTTTATTGGTCTCAAGCTTGCCTTGTTTGATGAAGAGGAGTCACTTGGAGCGGTACAACTCAAAATAAAGCTTAAGAATACGCCTAGCAATAGCCCAAGAACGAGTTTATTCATGCTAAACCCCTTTTCACCCTTTTTTTCTTTTCTAACAAAAAAGAACCGTCCCCGATTGTTATGCAAATATTAAAAGTTTTGTATAATATAACATAACTGATACTTGGAGCCAACTTTTTTTTAGGAGGTTAAAATGCACCATCATCGGCGAGGTAGGATGTTTTTCGTATTGTTAGTCGTATTCATGGTTATTTTGGTAATGCCTATGTTTAGTGCCACAAGCAAACCTTTGTTGTTTTCCATGGAGTCTGCGCAATCTCTTGAGCTTCATGTCATACCTGCCTTTTGTGATACTCATGCAGAATACACTTTTACCTATTTCCCTCAGAAAAAAATAGAAGTTCACGATTGGGTTTTGTTACATTTTCCTGCAGGGACTAAGCTGGAACCCCCCATCCCGGAAGAACCTGGTGAAAGAAACAGACGTTTGGCTCAAATCATTGAAGCTATCACGATTCGTCCTCTATTCGGAGAAGACCATTGTTTCACTCGTACTTGTTCTGGGCTTCCAATAGTTAAAATCAATGCAGATCAAAGCGTGGATATTCAATTCAACCTTGGTGATACTATCGATCCTACTCAAGAAAAATGGAAAAAAGCTAGGATCATTGTAAATCCCGAAGCAGGTATTGTAACACCTTCACAACCTGGCGATTATTTCTTTGGACTCCGTTCAAAAGTGGAGCTAAAGATGCGCGAATCGTTTCCATGCAGTTTGAAGAAATTTGAACTATGAATGAATTAGAGAGACCTTTTAGTCCAGGTATCCATTTGTTAAAATACTGATCTCCAATCATTGTCATTTTGTGTTTTCATTATAAAGTAGTTAAAAACACTCTGGAGGTTTAAATGAAAAAGAACATGGGTAGCGCAGATCGTCTGATCCGTACTTTGATTGCTTTGATTCTTGTAGTGCTTTATTTAATGAACATTATCACAGGTACCCTGGGTCTTGTCCTCATGGTTCTTGCTGTTATCTTTGTCCTCACCAGTTTAATCAGTTTTTGCCCTCTCTATACTCTATTTGGTATTAATACCTGCAATAAAAAATAATCGCAACATCTGCTTTCTTTGATTTTTCCTTGGATTGCTTTCGTGCTTATGATTTTCTGCTATATTCTTCATGCAAAAAGAGAGCAATTTGCTGTAGTTTCTGAGTGTTATACGGAAAGATGGTTGATGATTGATGACAATTAATGTAGTTTTTTCAGATTTTTGGCAATTTATAAAAAATCCTGCTACATCCTATTTTGATCGCTTGTCTCTCGGAAAGACATTCAAAGTTTTTTTTATAATCATGGGGTTTAACGCTCTTATTCAGCTTCTCATGGCATTTCAAATCAATCAACTCAATCAAACTTTAATGGGTCCTGAAAATACCCATAAATTGCTTGAATTTGCCTTAAACACTCCTTCCATACTGCTTTTCTTTACCACAGCCATCACAGCTCCTGTGTTGGAGGAGTTAGGTTTTCGCTTGTCGCTGGTCTTTAAGCCTGCATTTCTAAGTTTATCTATTCTGGCATTATCTCCATTTGTGTTGAAAAATATAGTCGTGCCTGATTCAATGCCCTATCTCAAAATACTTATTGCATCCATCCTGAGTCTTGCAGTATTGTTTATATTTAAAATTCCCTCACTCCGTAGATCAACAGCACAGTTTTGGAACCAACATCTACGCTGGATAGTTTATGGCTTTGTCGCTTTTTTTGGCTTGCTTCATATCTCGAATTTTGGTAGTCTTTCTCCAAAAATTTTACTCTATAGTCCTCTCATTACTCTACCCCAGATTTTAAGCGGTTTTGTGCTGAGTTACCTGCGATTACGCTTCGGTTTTCAGTGGTCATTGCTGTATCACTTCCTATGGAATGCTTCAGCCATAAGCCTTGTTATCCTTGCAAAAAGCATGGGGGCACTCATCTAACTATTGCAGGTTCAATATCGTTTTTTGTGATATAATTATTAGCTGAAATCTGTCGCATGGTGGGGGTGAAGTATCGAGTTTAAGCTTATCGTGAAAGAAGTCCTTTATTCCATCATTCCCATTACAGTTTTTGTCCTGGTGCTTCAAGTTTTCCTTACACCTTTCCCTGCGCCAATGCTTGCTAATTTTATAGTTGGTGCCTTGTTTATGATTCTTGGCATGATCTTATTTCTGGCTGGCATTCGAAGCAGTCTTTTAGAGTTTGGTGAAGCCATTGGCAAAACCATCACACTTCAAGGCAAATTATGGATGGTCATTGTTTTTGGCTTTATGGTAGGCTTTGTCGTCACTGTTGCTGAGCCAGCAGTTCAGGTTCTTGCTCTTCAGATCGACCAGGTTTCGATGGGGAGTATTGGCAGATGGCTTCTTATTCTCTTTATCTCTATCGGGGTCGGAGTTTTTGTTGCTCTATCTCTGCTCCGCATCCTGTTCAATATTCCCATGATCTATCTTTTGATTGGAGGGTATGTTGTTATTTTCATTCTTTCCATTTTCTCCAGTCCTCAATACATTCCTGTTTCCTTTGATGCAGGAGGGGTGACCACCGGGCCCATGACAGTACCCTTTATTCTTGCTTTGGGTATGGGTTTTTCCACTATTACTCGCAGTAGAAAAACTTCAGAAGATAGCTTTGGACTGGTTGCTTTGGCTTCCATTGGCCCCATTATCGCTGTGATGTTGCTGGGTATCTTGTTTTAATGCCATTTTTTCTTCAAGGAATTCACTATGCAATGCGAGATGTTGCTTTGGCATTATTCCCCCTCTTGCTTATCTTCATATTCTTCCAACTTACCATCATTCGATGGTCTTTAAAGCGTTTTGTTCTTGTCTTGAAAGGTTTGGTTCTGGCTTTTTTTGGTTTGGTTCTTTTTTTGCATGGAGTAAATATTGGCTTTATACCTGTTGGTTCGTTTATGGGAAAGAGCATTGGCGATTTGTCTTATCGATGGATTATGATTCCTCTGGGTTTGATGCTGGGATTTCTCTCCTGCTTTGCAGAGCCTGCTATTCAGGTGCTGGTACATGAAGTTGAAAAAACTACTGGCGGATACATCAACAAAACCATCATGCTCTATTTTCTTTCGATTGGAGTAGCTATATCGGTGGCTCTATCTGTCATACGGGTTTTTACTGGCATACCTCTTTTGTATTTTTTGCTTCCCGGCTATACCTTAGCTTTGCTTCTTTCGCGAAAAGTCAGCAAAATTTTTACTGCCATTGCTTTTGATTCAGGCGGTGTAGTGACTGGACCCGTGGTCGTTACCTTTGTTTTGGCCCTGGTAGTGGGATTTTCAACTTCCCTGGAAGGAAGCAATCCCTTGATGGATGCATTTGGGATGGTGTCTTTGGTTTCACTGATACCTATTTTATCCATCCTTGTTTTGGGTATACTGTATGAGCGAAAAGGAAAAAATGATGATGAATAATATCGAAACCAGCGATTCACTCTGCCTAAAAATGCTTGTTTTTGTGGTTCCAAAAGGGATGGGCACCAAAGTTTCCGTGGAGGCAAAAAAACATGGAGCATTACGCCCCATGATCCTGCTGGGAAAAGGTACAGCCCCTAAAAAGGTATATCTGGATTTTTTAGGCATTGCTTACGATCCAGAGAAAGAAGTTGTGCTGATGCTGGTTCAAAAGAAATGCCTCAGAGATTTGATAGATACTCTGACTCAACTCACTCATATTGACCGACCTGGTCATGGAATAGCTTTCGTGTTGGATGTATCTCAATATTCTGGCTGGATCAATCTTTTACAAGGAAGTTCCAACTTAGCTAAGGGAGGCAAGGATGCCAACTGAAGGTATTGAATTTGATTTGATTGTCAGTATCGTCGAGAAAGGACGAGCTTGCGAAGTGGTGGCAGCTTCTAAAAAAGCTGGGGCTGAAGGCGGAACCATTCTTTCAGGACGAGGATCCGGCATTCACGACAACAAAAAAGTGTTTGGGATCATATTAGAGCCTGAAAAGGAGCTTGTGCTTACTCTGGTGGATCGTTCGATTGCCTCTCAAACTATGCAAGCCATCTCTTCTGCCCTTAATCTTGATCAACCTGGAAATGGCATCACTTTTCTCTTAAAAGTGGAAGAAACCGCAGGTATATGTCATCTTTGCCATTTACAAAAAATTATCAAACCTGAAAAAGCATAAGCTAAATCATTTTTTGGGTATATTATTCCATATAAATTCATTATAATCATGGTGTTGATATGATGGATGATATATTGAAATTGTAGTGGAGGTTAGTTTTAATGCCTATATACGAATATAAATGCTGTGAATGTGACACCATTTTTGAAGTATTTACTTCCTTTGATGGTACTCAAACCCCCTGCTGCAGCAAATGCAAAAGTTCTCATGTAAAAAAAATCATCTCAAAACTTGGTTTTATCAAACATCCCGTCCAAACTTGTTCCTGTTCCAGCGAGAAAAGTGGAAAACAAGACTAAATGTTATTTATAACAGAAACTCTTCATCAGATCCGTACCAGCTTTGAAACAGAGCTTTCCAAGGTTTCCAGCGCAGAGCAAGTCGAAGCTTTAAAAGTGAGTTATCTGGGCAGGAAGGGTCAAGTTAGACAACTATTCGACACTCTATCCAACCTTGGTCCCGATGAAAAAAAGCAATATGGCGGAGCTATCAATGATTTAAAAAATGCACTACAAAACGCCCTTCAGGAAAAACTGGATCAGCTCCAAGAATCACAATCCACCCTGGAAAATCAAAGCTTTTTCGATTATTCACTTCCTGGCCGTTCTTTTCCCATAGGTCACCAACACCCCTTAAGCCTCATAGGCCAACAACTTTACGATACTTTTCGGAGCCTAAATTTTACCGTGGTGGATGGAAACGAAATTGAAGATGATTATCACAACTTCGAAGCATTAAACATCCCTAAGTGGCATCCTGCGCGAAAAATGCAAGATTCCTTCTACATCACTGAAAACATGCTTCTTCGCACCCATACTTCCACCGTTCAGGTTCGAGCCATGGAAAAGATGACACCCCCCTTAAGGATTGTATCCATTAATGGCAGATGCTACCGTAGGGATGCTTCAGATGCTACCCACTACCCCGTCTTTCATCAAATCGAAGGTTTGTATGTGGACGAGGGGCTGAGTATGGCTGATTTGAGCGGTTTATTGGTTGAAATGATGTATGGAGTGTTTGGTCGTGAAGTTGAAATACGTTTCCTCCCCTCTTATTTCCCCTTTGTGGAGCCAGGAGCCGAGACTTTGATCAGTTGCCCTTTCTGCAGAAAAAAAGGTTGCCAGGTTTGTCAGCAATCCGGATGGATCGAGCTTGGTGGTTCTGGAATGGTGCATCCTCAAGTCCTTAGAAACGTCAACATAGATCCCACCAAGTATTCTGGTTTTGCTTTTGGCTGGGGGGTCGATCGTTTAGCTATGCTAAAATACGGAATAGAGGATATTCGCATGTTAATGGACAACCACATCCACTTTTTGGAGCAATTCTAAGCTATGATTATTTCTTACGCCTTTCTAAAAAGTATATTAAAAGACTCTTGCCCCACTGCTGAGGATTTGGGCCACAAACTTACCCATATTGGTTTTGAGGTTGACTCTATTGATCATCCAATTGAGCAAAAAGCTATGGTAGTTGAGGTCGAAGACTCTGCTCCCATTTCTTTCGAAGACAAAACACTATATCTTGTCAATATTAGTGATGGTACCCAAAAATACCAGGTGCTTACCTCCTGGCCCGAGCTACGCCCTGGTAATAAAGTCGTCTATGCCAAACCAGGGCAGACTATAGCCGATCAAAGGATAGATAAGAAAGTTTTTGGTGAGTATGTTTCCCATGGAATGCTCCTCTCTTGGTCTGAGCTGAAGCTCAGTGGAGAGTGCTTGTCCAGCTCTGAGAAAAACGGCTTGCTTGTGCTTCCAGAAGATACTCCCATTGGAGAAGATTTTTACAAACTTTTCTTTCTGGATGAGCCTTTTTTCCATATCAAAGTTCCCTACAATCGACCTGACTGTTTGTCTTTTTTGGGTTTGTTCAGAGAAATCCTGACTGCCTATCGTATTTCCTTTCCAACGACAGCTCGTAGAGATATTCATATTCTTTTTCCCACCTTCCATGAAAAACAGCTTCATCGCACGGTAGCCCATACTGCTTTCAAAGGTATCAGCCTGGAAGACAAAGAAAAATGCCCCTACTATACTGGAGCTATTATAGAAAATGTCCATATAGGACCATCTATTTTTGAAATACGCCAGCGACTTTTTGCATTTCAACTCAAACCAGTATCTAATGCAGTGGATGCAGTCAATCTTTTGATGATGTATTTTGGACATCCTCTTCATACCTTTGACCTTGACCGAGTTACGGGCAAACATGTTATCGTTCGCTCAGCCAAAAACGGTGAGTCCATCGAAGCACTCGACAACAAAACCATCTCTCTCGACGATGAAGATTTGGTAATTGCCGATGAGATTCGTCCCATAGCTCTGGCGGGAGTTATTGGAGGAAAAGATACTGAAATCACCAGTCAAACCACCAACATATTTATCGAATCAGCTTTTTTCAACCCTATAGCTATCAGCCATACTTCCGAAAAATATCATTACCATACGGATGCTTCCAGCAGGTTTTCCAGAGGTGCCGATTTACTCCAAGTGAAAGATATCATGGGGTATGCAAGTCAGTTGATATCGGTGCTTTGCAACGGCACTATAGCCGGTGAAAGCTACTCTGTGGGAAGCAACGAATATCATCCCCTCGAAATCCAATATTCCTTGTCAGATTTTACACGTATGACTGGTCTCGATATCACAAAATATTCAGCCACTCAGATTTTGCAGTTTCTTGAAATACCTTTTGAAATAAAGCTCCAGGATCAATTATTAATCAAAGTGCCCTCCTTCAGAATGAATGATTTGAAGGAAAGCGTCGATATATCTGAAGATCTATTGCGTTTCATTGGATACGACAAAATCGTACCCAAAAAGCCTTGTTTTCATGTTCATTATGCGCCTGAAAACCCTCGTATAAAAACAGAGCAATGGATAAAAACGGTTTTGATGGGGCAAGGTTTTTTTGAAATCATTACTGACTCCTTTGTCCCTGACGAAGTGCTTTCTCTGGGATATCGACTGGATAGTGAAACTCTGATAAAAGTTGCCAACCCCCTCCGCTCTGGTTGGCAGTATCTTTCACCCGACAAGCTGTTTAATATGATGCAGGTCATCAAAAACAACTATTCCCGAAAAATCACCGAACTTCGTCTATTTGAAATCGGCAAGCATTATACAAGTGAAGCTGAGGACTTGTATCTAAACCTTGCATTGAGCAGTTCCAATGAAAAGTCTCATTGGCTGGGAAGCAAAGAAAAAGTCATCGATTTCTTTTATATCAAAGGCATCATCGAAGGATTGTTCCAACGCTTGGGCATCCCATACGAACAAAAGAAAAACCTTCAACAACATCTATTCAATCCCGATCAATCGGTAGATTTTTATCTTGACAACTATTTAATAGCTTCTGCAGGGCTTATACAAAAAAATATCAGCAACTATTTCGATATACCCCAGGAAATCTATTATGCCAAATGTAAATTCTCCTACCTCATAAAATATCTAAATCGAGAGCCACAATATGAAGCAATATCCTACCTCCAGGAAATCACCCGCGATCTCTGTGTTTTTGTTCCTCAAGACATTAAAGCAGGAGACATGATCCACCGCATACATCATGTAGCAGGTAAAGCTCTGAAAAAAGTGAGTGTTTTTGATTTGTATGAAGGCGCTACTGCTTCTGCTCCGGAAAACCACAAAAGCATTGCTTTACGCCTGCATTTTATCTTCCACAACAACATTTCCAAAGAAAAGATACAAGAGCTTGTAAACACCATCATTGATGAATTGATGCTTGCTTTTCATGCTGTTTTACGAAAATAGACCCGCAATCTATTTGTGTTTATGCAAAAACGTGCTAAAATGAGAAAAGTCTCATGAGTAGAGGTTTTGCTTAATGAATAGCAATAGTTTACGAGCCTTGGAATATGATAAAATTCAGCATTTGCTGGCTGAATTTGCACAAACTGAAGAGGGTAGGAAGGCTTGCCTTCAACTCATGCCCGATGTTTTGATGCAACGTATTCAAGAACGACTTGATGAAACATTTCAAGCCAAGTCCTTTATTGAGCAAGTAGCTTTGTTGCGCATTCCCGAAACTCAACAAAGCCGATCGAATGCTGAGAGAATAGCCCTGGGAGGTGTTCTTACAGCTGAAGAGCTCTATCACATGGCTCAACATCTCAAAGCTTTACGTGAAATACGTGAATCTATTGCCAGCCACCAGGATGCTTTCTTGAATTTGTGGAAATATGCAACCTTTATGAGTGTCTTCAAAGACATCGAACAAGCCATATTCTCCATGATAGACGATAACTGCGAAATCAAAACCAATGCTACCCCTGAGCTTGCCAATGTCCGAAAAAACATTCATCAATCGCGCCAATTGATCTATGAAAAACTTGAAAACCTGCTCAAAGCTTCAGCCTATAGCAAGATGTTTCAAGAAGCCATAGTGACCATTCGAAATCATCGTTATGTGGTTCCGCTCAAAGGTGAATTCAAGTCTTCGATTCCATGCATTGTACACGATCAATCTGTCTCAGGAGAAACCCTCTACGTCGAACCCCTTATCATTACCTCTCTCAACAATGATTATCATATTTTGCTTTCCAAAGAAAAAAAGATACTCGACAAAATTCTTGCCGATTTATGCGAACTCATCCATGATCGTGCAAAAGCAATTATTAACACTATCAGCATCTCCGAGCAACTTGATATTATTTTTGCCAAAGCCCGTTATGCTCAAACATATCAAGGCACCATGCCAGCCTTATCCTCTCAAGCCGAATTGAAATTTGTTCGTGCAAGACACCCCCTAATCCCCCCCGATAAAGTGATACCTCTGAGTTTTGAGCTGGGAAAAAGTTTTACCACCCTGATTCTCACTGGCCCCAACACTGGGGGCAAAACAGTCACACTCAAGACCGCAGGTTTGCTCCTTGTAATGACTTATTCAGGTCTTTTGCTTCCTGCTGATTCAGATTCTGTGATAGGGTGTTTTTCTGATATTCTGGCAGATATTGGCGATGAACAGAGCATCGAGCAAAGCCTTAGTACCTTTTCCTCCCATGTTCGCGCTTTAGTAAATCTCACCAAAGAAGCCAGACCAGATACCTTGGCTTTAATTGACGAGTTGGGAGCAGGAACAGATCCTGATGAAGGTGCAGCTATTGGCATGTCTCTCATCAGCTATCTTCATCGTGAAAAGGTGCCTTTATTAGTTTCCACTCATTTGAGTTTGATCAAGTCTTTTGCCTACAATCATGATCGCGCTATCAATGCCAGCATGGATTTTGATCTCGAATCGCTTCAACCCATATATCGCATTCTGATGGGAGTCCCTGGCCAGAGTCATGCTTTGCATATTGCCAAAAAACTGGGTCTTCCCGACGAAATCATGGACATGGCAAAACGCTTCCAAGACAAAAATTTCACTGAATCAAAAAATATGATTGATAGTCTTGCCAAGCGTACCAAAGAAATGGAAGACAGTCGCAACCAATCAGAAAAAATCAATCAGGACTTGAGCCAGCTGAAAGCCGAATATGAAGAAAAAATTGAACAAATCCAAAATAAATATCAACGGCTGAAGACCGATCTTCAAGAAAAAAGTAATAAAGAGATTCGAGTTCTACTAGATAAAGCGCAGGAGCTTTTTTCTGCTCTTCAAAACAAAGATCGCTTGGATAAAGAAGCCCATCAAATCATGGGACAAATCAAGGAAATACGCCAGGAAGTGGCAGAGGCTGAGCTTCGTTTGGATGATCTTGAGGAATTACCCAAAACCCCTCATCCCCAAAGCTTGGGACCTTCAGAAGAATTTTCTGTGATGGACAATGTATATGTGCCTGAGTATAAAAAGTATGGAATAGTGCTCAAAGTTCACGCTAAATCAAAAAAAGCTGAGATTCAAATGGGTCAGCTCAGACTCAATTTTAGCTTTAATCAACTCGAGAAATGTGAGTCCATGGATACCGTGGTCGATGTCGATACTACTGGCGTTGAACAGCGAATAGTGCACGACAAAATAGATCTGATTGGTTTCAAGGTGGAAGAAGCATTGGAAGCTCTCGAAAAGTATCTTCAAGATGCTTTCCTCGACAACAAAACAAGTGTTTTTGTTCTACATGGCTTGGGCACAGGAGCTCTCAAAGATGCTATCCATGTGTTTTTAAAAAAACATCCTTATGTTCGGGTTTTTGACGATCGCGAGACTGCCACCGTCGTTCACTTCAAGTAAAAATTACCGTTCCCAAGATTTATTCCAGATTGATTTGACCGAAGAAGTCAAGCATTTTCAACTTGCTTTGATCAGAGGCAAGAAGTTTTGTTTTTAGTTTCTGCTTATTCTTTTTTTTCTTTGGCAGAGATCTTTGTTCTTTTTGTAGAAACAACACATCTTTAGCCTTGGATCGCCAGCTATAACTTGTAAAAACTGTTTCCGTTTCGTTTGGAATCCATTGATGATATCCTAGTTTCCATTTTGTCCACAAACTACTGCAATCGAGGCAGTAAAGCCTTTGCTCACGTAAGAGCCATACGCGATATGAACAGGTTTTTTTTAAAATGTGGACGCTTCCATTTGTTTTCGTGTTAATTAAGAGGAAGGGAGGAATTTCATGTTGAAATCTATTCAGTATTTGATCGCAAAGCAGAGTTTCCAGTTGTTTGATGTTGCTTTTACTATCTTTGAGCCAGTTTTGGTGATAAAGATGTAGGTGTTTTGTCATTTCCAGTAAATCCTGAAGGGGATTTTGAGTGCATGACTCTGGCTTTCCCTCGTTTGAACCAGTGATTGCAAGAGTATAAGATGTGAAAGCAGTCAATTGGTATCCTTGAAAGTAAAGAAACTCAGTTTCCTGGCTTTGATCGAAGTAGGGGGTAAAGCTAAAATTCATTTTATTTTATTGAAACTTTGGATTTTTCATTTTCCAGGTGTTGTTTTAAAAATTGACCTGTAAAAGAGTCTTTATTTTGCATGATTTTTTCGGGAGTGCCAGAGGCGACAATTTTCCCACCAAACTCTCCTCCTCCTGGTCCAAGATCCACAATATAATCAGCACATTTGATGACATCTAAGTGGTGTTCAATGACCAAGACGGTATTACCCATATCTACCAAACGATTTAACACATTCATGAGCATTTTAATATCAGCAAAGTGGAGCCCGGTAGTGGGTTCATCGAGGATATAAAAGGTTTTGCCTTCTGTCTTCTTGGAAAGCTCATAAGCAAGCTTGATTCGCTGAGCTTCTCCACCTGAAAGAGTGGTAGAGGATTGTCCCAGTTTGATATATCCCAAGCCAACCTCTTGAAGTAGTTGTAGTTTTTTTTTCGTCACAGGAAATCTGGCAAAGAGCTCTAATGCTTCATCAACGGTTAAATCAAGCAATTCTGCAATATGATATCCTTTGAAACGGACTTCCAGGGTTTCTTGATTAAATCGCTTGCCCTCGCAAACTTCGCAAGGTACATATACATCGGGCAAAAACTGCATTTCAACTTTTTTTAAGCCATCCCCCTGGCAAGCCTCACACCTTCCTCCTTTAACATTGAAGCTGAAGCGACCCATCTTGTATCCACGCATTTTGGATTCGGGAAGAGCTTCAAAAATCTTGCGAATCTCAGTCCAAAGACCGATATAGGTGGCTGGATTGGAGCGAGGGGTGCGACCAATGGGATTTTGATCGACAATAATGATGCGCTCAAGATGTTCCAAGCCTTCCAGATTCTTCAAATGGTTAAACCAGGATTGCTTTTTCAGAAGCTTAGCTTGTAATTCTTCGTAAAGAATATCGTTGACCAAAGTGCTTTTTCCCGATCCAGAAACTCCAGTTACTCCAATCAAAAGCCCTAAAGGAAAGGATACATCTATCCCCTTGATGTTGTTGGCACATGCACCAGTGAGTTTTAATTGGATGCCATTCCCTTTTCTTCGTTTTTCAGGCAGAGGAATGTATTGACTCCCAGAGAGAAATTGACCCGTCACAGAAGCGGGATTGGACAAAATGTCTGACAGACTTCCGCTGGCAACAACTGATCCGCCATGAAGCCCGGCTCCTGGTCCGATATCCACAATAAAATCTGCTTGTCGGATGGTGTCTTCATCATGTTCCACGACAATGACCGTATTTCCAATATCTCTCAGATGTACCAGAGTTTTGAGCAATTTTTCATTGTCTCTTGGGTGTAAGCCAATACTGGGTTCGTCCAGCACATACATAACTCCCACCAAACCCGAGCCCACCTGGGATGCCAATCTGAGTCGCTGGGCTTCTCCGCCGGATAAAGTAGCAGCTTCGCGACTGAGAGAGAGATAGTCCAGTCCAACGTTGATAATGAAGGACAAACGGAGTGAAATCTCTTTAATGATTCTATCCGCTATGATCCATTGGCTATCTGAAAAGTGCATTTGATCAATCATGTTTTTGAGGTTGCGAAGGGATAGACTGCACAGCTCATGAATGTTGCTACCTTGAATTGTTACTGCCAGAGCTTCAGGTCGAAGACGTTTCCCCAAACACTCCGGACAGGAGTTTTTTTGCATCAATTTATCATATTCCATTAGCATCATATCTGATGTGGTCTCTTTGTATCTTCGCTCAACCATGGGAGCCAAACCCTCAAAACGTTCGTCTCCATATACCAGTGCATGCCTGGTTTCTTCTTTGAGTTTAAGATAGGGAGTGTGAACAGATTCCTGATATCGGGATAAGGTTTTCTCTATCCATTGCAAGGCAAAGCTATCTGATATGTTTCTGAAGCCAGGCACTTTGATAGCGCCATCATAAATGCTGAGAGACTTGTCAGGAATCAAAAGGTGCTCATCTACAGCTTTGACTACTCCGAGTCCGTCGCATTTGGTACATGCTCCCATGGGATTGTTGAAGGAAAAAAGCCTGGGCTCAAGGGGAGGAAGCTGAATATTACATTTCAAGCAGGCATATGCCTCAGACAACAAGGTGATTTCTTCTTTACCCTTGGGGGTGGTGTGTCTTATTTCCACCAAACCCTGGCTTAGTTTTAGAGCTTGTTCAAGCGAATCTGCCATACGTGATCTTTCGCTTTTTTCAACTTGAATACGGTCGATAACTATGGAAATACTGTGTTTTTTGTTTTTATCCAGGGAAGGGGGGTCTTCCAATTCGTACATACTTCCATCAACGATAGCTCGAATGTAACCCTTTTTTAGCAATTCAGAAAAAAGATTTTTAAATTCTCCTTTTTTTTGAAGGACTACAGGGGAACAGATAGTAATAAGCTGATCTTGAAACCTGTCCAACAAGTCAGCCAGCATTTCATCAATGGACTGACTTTTAATCTCCTGGCCACATACTGGGCAATGAGGAGTGCCGATACGAGCGTATAACAAGCGTAGATAGTCGTATATTTCGGTCATGGTACCTACGGTGGATCGGGGATTACGACTACCTGCGTGTTGAGTGATAGCGATGGTAGGGGAAAGCCCTTCGATTTCATCTACATCAGGCTTTTTGATTTCTCCGATAAATTGTCTGGCATAAGTTGAGAGTGATTCCAGATACCTGCGTTGACCTTCTGCATATAAAGTATCAAAGGCAAGGGATGACTTGCCTGATCCAGAAAGTCCTGTAATCACAATCAAACGATCTCGGGGAAGCTCCAGGTGGATGTTTTTTAGGTTGTGGACTCGAGCACCTCGAATGCGAATACTGGAAGTGCTCATCAGTCTATTTTTGCATCGTGTTTCGTTTCGCTATATTTCAAGCAAGCTTCAACAAATGCTGTAAATACGGGTTCGGGGCGAGTTGGACGGGAAACATACTCAGGATGAAATTGACAACCAAAATAGAAGGGATGATTTTTGAGTTCAATGATTTCAACCAGGTTTTTTTCTTGATATATTCCAGAAAATATCATTTGAGCTGATTCAAACCGCACTTTAAACATATTGTTGAACTCGTAACGATGTCGATGTCGCTGGTGGATTTCAGGCTTTTGATAGATCTGATGAGCCAGGGTATTTTGGGATATCTTACAGGTAAAAAGACCCAATCTCATGGTTGCGCCTTTTTGAGTGGTTTGTTTTTGTTCTGGCATGAGATCGATTACTGGGTAGGGAGTTCCAGGGTCGAACTCAGTGGAGTTGGCATGGGTAAAACGCAGGCAATTACGAGCAAAATCAATGACTGCAATTTGCATACCAAGACAGATTCCAAAAAAGGGAACTTGTTTTTCGCGCGCAAATTTGGACGCTAAAATCATTCCTTCCACTCCTCGTTTGCCAAAACCCCCAGGAATGAGTATGCCATCAAACTTTTGGAGAGTTTCCTGATATTGGTCATTTTCCAGCTCTTCAGCAGCAATCCAATGAATATTGACTTTGACTTTGTTGGGGATTTGTGCATGCTTTAAAGCTTCAGTAAGGGAGATATAAGCATCGCACATGCTGGTATATTTGCCAACGATGGCGATATCCACTGATTTGGTTAAAATATTCATGATATTGACGGTGCGTTCCCATTCATCGAGTTGACTGGGGCGATCTTCCAGCCGACATAAACCAAGTATGGCCTTACAGATGCCTTCGTTTTCGATGAGTAAAGGTACATCATAGATGTTGCCCACATCCACCACTGAGAACACCATCTCTTTGTCCACATCGCAGAAGAGGGATATCTTTTCTTTGATTTCGTTGTTGATAGCCACATCCGATCGACAGGCAATGATATCTGGCTGGATTCCTACTTTTCTAAGCTCTGCAACACTGTGTTGGGTGGGTTTGGTTTTGAGCTCTCCAGTGGACTTGAGATGGGGTAGATAGGTCAGATGAAGAATAATCACATCTCCGTCGGGGTGCTCATTTTTGAATTCGCGGATGGCTTCAAGAAAGGGCAAGCCTTCAATGTCACCCACAGTGCCTCCCACTTCACCAAGGATAATATCAGGTTGTTCAGCCTCCTCAAGCTGTAAGAGACGTTTTTTGATCTCGTTGGTTAAATGAGGAATCACTTGAACGGTTGCACCTAAAAAATCACCTTTTCGTTCCATGGAAATAACGCTTGAATAAACCGAACCGGAAGTTACGTTGCTCAAACGAGTAAGGTTGGTGTCTAAAAAGCGTTCGTAGTGACCTAAATCAAGATCAGTTTCTGCGCCATCATCGGTCACAAAAACCTCTCCATGCTGATAAGGATTTTGCAAACCTGCATCAACATTGAGATAGGGGTCAAATTTTAGGATGGATACCTTATAGCCTTTGGCAATCAAGACTCTTCCAAGCGAGGAGGACAGGATACCTTTGCCAAGAGAAGACATGACTCCACCAATAACAAAAATAAATTTTGCGCTCATTTTTGATCCCCCTTATTTAAATTTCTAACCATAGTTATAACTAATTCTTCGTTGAATTGCCAAATCAATCAATTCATCAAGCAAATCCGGATACTTTAATCCGCTTGCCTCCCAAAGCTTGGGATACATGCTGATGGAGGTAAATCCTGGGATCGTGTTTACTTCATTTAGATATATTTTGTTGGTGTTTGTCTCAACAAAAAAATCTACACGAGCCATCCCGTAGCATCGAAGGTGTTGAAAAATGAAGCATGCCTGGGATTGGATATGGCTCAGGATATCTGCAGGCAGAGTAGCGGGAATAAGGAGTTTGGTCGAAGCTTCGATGTATTTTGCTTCATAGTCATAAAACTCTCTCAGAGGGATAATCTCGCCAGGAACAGAAGATCGAATTTTATCATAACTACCTAAAACACTACATTCGATTTCTCTTCCTTGAATACCTTGCTCGATAATAATTTCACGATCAAAGGAAAAAGCTTTTTTAATACACTCTTCAAGATCTTGCTTGTTTTTACATTTGCTGATACCAATGCTGGAACCACCATGACTTGGTTTGATGAATACGGGTAAGGTGAAGCTTGAAAGCACATTATCCACGATATCAGTGAGAGGGGTATTGGAAAAATAATAAGAAAAAGGAACTTGCTCCAGCTTCGTATTTTTAAGTACTGCTTTAGTGACTGACTTGTTCATACATATACTGGATCCTTCGACATTGCTTCCAACGTAAGGAATACCAAGGGTGTCAAAAAAGCCCTGGATCCATCCGTCTTCTCCTCCAAGACCGTGAAGTACTGGAAAAACAACATCTATTGGAAAAAACTCATCCTTCCAGTAGTATCCCTGCTTCGATCCCTGAGCGCAAAAGCTCAAAGAAGTCTCACTACAGGGAACTTCAGCAATTTCATCCAGCTCTTGCATGGTGAAAACACTCATCAAGCCGCGCTGGTCTATGCCTAAAAGATGTAGATCATATTTGTTGGCATCGAGATGATGAGCTACCGATCTGGCTGAAATGATTGAAATCCCATGCTCGCTTGAAATACCTCCAAATAGCACTGCTATAGCTTTTTTCATGCTTCCTCTCTTTTTTTCTTGTTTGCCAGCACAGTTGGAATAAATAAATCATTATAGTAATTGTTTTTATATGGAATGGAAGTGTCAATATGGATAGTATGAAAACCGAGTTGTCTTGCGGTGGCAATGTTTTCTTTCATATCGTCCACAAAAAAGGTATTTGAAACAAGCAGACCTGCATGGGATATAACTTTTTGGAAGGCAGACACATGTGGTTTTCCTTGGTATGAAACGAAGTGGATATCAAAGATATGCTTAACTCGATGACTTATATTGAGGGCTTCAAGTACCCGTTTTGCATAAAAGCCAGGAGCGTTGGTGAAAATATAAAAGGGTACACTGATATCCTGTTCGACAAATTCAATGAGCGAGGGATCGCTTTTCACAAAGCTATCTAAAGGGAAATCATGGACTTCTTGCAAAAAATCATCTGCCTTGACTTGGTGGTGGAGCATCAGACCAAGCAAAGTATTGCCATATTCTTCAATAAAGCGAGTTCTGACTTGATTTACTTCGCTGGGGTCCATGCCCAGGTTTTTCATGATATAGTTATTCATACGTTGGTTGATGTGCTGATACAAACCATTATCGTAGGGGTAGATACAATTGTCCAGATCAATCAACCAATCCATGTTATGTTGGCTAAACACAAGCAAGCTATCCTTTCATTTATTTCCCAAGTTTGTAGCACAGGATATAATATACTCATTTGTAATGTTTAGACCAGGGAGAGAATAAATGAGCCACAAACCCTTGGAGGGTGTTCGAATTTTGGATTTGACTCGAGTTTTGGCAGGTCCTACTGCCAGCATGATATTAGGAGATCTGGGCGCAGATGTGATTAAGGTTGAAAATCCAATGAGTGGAGACGAAACCCGACAATGGGGTCCCCCTTTTCAAGAGGGAGAAAGCGCATATTACTTTTGTGCCAATCGCAATAAGCGTTCTATCGCTCTCGATTTAAAACATCCACTATCTCGTCCCATTCTCAAAAAACTTACTCTTCTTTCCGATGTGGTGATGCTCAATTTACCAAATCGTCATATTGAAAAGTTAGACTTAAGCGAAACTTACTTCAGGTCTATCAAAGAAGACATAATCTGGGCTAATATTTCAGGCTTTGGTATTCAGGGATCCAAAAAGGATGATGCAGGCTATGATATCATGATCCAGGGTTTAAGCGGTTTAATGAGTATCACTGGGGAAAGAGAAGGCCAACCCATGAAGCTTGGAGTGGCTATTGCTGATGTTCTGACTGCTCTTTATACCGTCATAGCAGTAGTATCTGCTCTTTTTCAACGTAAAGACTCTGCTCAGGGCTGTGCGATCGATAACTCCCTTCTGGAGTGTACCATGGCAAGTCTCGTCAATGTTGCCAGCAGTTACTTAATGAATCATCAAACACCCCAACGATTTGGAAATGAGCATCCCAATATTGTTCCCTATCAGGTTTTTAAAGCAGAAGACAAGTATTTCATTCTTGCAGTTGGCAACGATCAGCAGTGGCAAAAAGCTTGCCAAGTCTTAAATCAGACGGAATTGAGCCAAAATCCCAGGTTTTCTACCAATCAACTCAGGGTTGCCCATCGCTCTGAGCTCATTCCCCTTTTGTCTGCTATTTTTCTCAACTATCAAGCTTCGGATTTGCTTGCTAGGTTTTCTTCCGTGGGCATACCCTGTGGCTTGGTTCGTTCTCTTCCTGAGGCTTTTCAAGATCCCTATCTGCGGGAACGCAATTTTGTTCATGATCTTGAGCATCCCACCGCAGGTCAAATTACCCTGATGTCCAACCCTATCCATTTTTCTCATATCGATCTCGATATCAGTCGTCATCCACCTCTGCTTGGCGAACATACCAAGGAAATTATGACCTTTCTTGGCTATTCCGATCAGGAAATAAATGAGTTGATATTGCAAAAAGTTATTCGATAACTTATCAGATATGGTTGCATATACTGCAATTTTAAATAGACTAATGAAAACGATGCTCAGGAGGTTGATATGAAATACACACAAAAGATTCTAAAAGAAACTTTGACCTTTGATGACGTGCTTTTGCTTCCTGATCATTCATTGGTGCTTCCCAAAGAAGTATCCCTCAAAACCAAACTAACTTCTAACATCGATATTCAAATACCTATTCTCAGCGCTGCCATGGATCGAGTTACCGAATCTCGCCTTGCGATTGACCTTGCTCGTCAAGGCGGTATTGGGATCATCCACAAGAGTATGAGCCCCGAAAAGCAAGCCCAGGAAATTGACCGGGTAAAACGTTCTGAAAGCGGTTTAATCACCGATCCTGTCACCCTCAACGAAGAAGCTACCGTGCGTGATGCTTTGCAATTAATGGAGCGTTACCATATTTCCGGAGTTCCTATCGTTCGAGGAGAAAAGCTGGTAGGAATCCTTACCAATCGAGACATCCGCTTTGTAAGCAATTATGACCAACGGGTAACTGAGGTGATGACCAAAGATCATCTCATCACTGCTCCTGTTGGAACCTCCATCGATGATGCCCGAAACATTCTTAAAAACTATAAAGTGGAAAAATTGCTTATCGTTGACTCTCAAAACAATTTAAAAGGCTTACTAACCATCAAAGATATCAACAAAAAACTCCAATATCCCAATGCTTGCAAGGATGAACTTGGCAGACTTCGCGTTGGTGCAGCAGTATCGCGATCAGCCGATACATTTAAGCGTGTGGAGCTCCTGGAAAAAGCTGGAATTGATGTAGTGGTGGTTGATTCGGCTCATGGACATAGTGAGGGTATCATAGCCCTGGTGAGAGAAATTCGTCAGCAATATCCCAAGCTTGATATTATTGCAGGGAATGTAGCTACCGCCAAAGCAACTGAAGCTCTTATCCAAGCTGGTGCAACAGCCGTCAAAGTAGGTATTGGTCCTGGATCAATATGCACTACTCGAGTAATAGCGGGGGTGGGTGTTCCTCAGCTTTCTGCCATAATGGACTGTGCAGAGGCCGGAGATGCTCATAATATACCAGTGATTGCTGATGGTGGCATACGCTATTCGGGTGACATCATCAAAGCCCTTGCTGCTGGTGCCCACACGGTCATGTTAGGTAGTCTATTGGCAGGTTTGGATGAAAGTCCTGGAGATACTGTTTTTTATGGTGGACGCCAATATAAGGAATACCGAGGTATGGGCTCTCTGGAAGCCATACGACAGGGAAGTGGAGATCGTTACTTCCAGGATGATATAGATGCCAGCAAGCTTGTACCAGAGGGAATTGTGGGCCGTGTACCCTACCGAGGAAAACTGCAGGACTTCGTTTATCAGTTGTTGGGAGGAGTTCGCGCGGGAATGGGTTATACTGGCTCAGCCACGATAGAAGATTTGCGCAAGAAAGCTCAATTTGTTAGAGTTTCAGCCGCGGGAGTTCGGGAGTCACATCCCCACGATATTGCCATTGTCAGTGAAGCCCCTAATTATTGGGTGGAATAGACTTTACTGGATTTTTTCCAAAATCTTTTGCATCAACCAGTCAGGAGCTCTAACATCAGTTTTGATGCCTTGAATTTTCTTACGTAAGGTAAAGAAGCTTTTGACTAAGTCAATGCAAATATAACAGTTTTTTTCCCGCTTGCATTTGGATATGCGTTGCATAAAAGCAAGTTTTGCATCGTAGCTTAGACGGTGATCCACCAATTCATTGATCAGTTTTCGACATTCCTCGCAAATTTCCAGAGGAGGGGTGTTGGTGTTTGTGTTCATGATTTGTGCAGAAGCCTTTCTTTGAGTATCATACGACCTCGGTGTAAGCGGGATCTTACGGTTCCCACGGGAATATCAATGATGTTAGCAATCTCTTCGTAACTATGTCCTTCCAATTCGCACAAGATGATCACTTCACGAAACTCATCGGGCAGTTTGTTGATTGCTTGTTGTACTTCTCGGGTGCGCATGGCATCCAATACTTGGTTTTCGGTGTTTTTACTGCTTTCGTAAGCGATCAGTTGCTCTTCATTGTGTTCGGAAGTGGGGCGTTTTTTTTTCACTTGAGTGATATATATGTTGCGCATGATTTTGAGAATCCATGCTTTAAAATTGGTATCATTTCTAAAGCGATGGAAAAAGGTATAGGCTCTTATAAAAGCATCCTGGGTTAAATCCTCAGCATCGTCTTTATTTTTTGTAAAATAGAGCGCCACTCGATATACATCATCTTTATACAAGGCAAGATACTCCTCAAATTTCTTAAGCTGCTCGGAACTGTTCTTAACAGCCATTACTTAGTTTCTCTAATATAAAGCAATGTATATTTGTGCATTTTAGTTCATTTTTTAGGAATCCAAAAAAGACTTTTTATTTACTGCAGCGGATTCGGAGATAAACTTCTTTTTGTCTTCAGCGTTTATGAGCACATTGGGTGGAGCAAACAAAAAAACAAATTGGCTTATTTTTTCGATTTTACCCTCCATAGAGTAAACTGCTCCACTGACAAAATCGATAAATCGTTGAAATAACACGCGATCAGTATCTTCAAAATTGGCTACCACGGGGCGATTGCCTTTGATGTAGTCCACTGCTTTTTTTGCTTCATCAAAACTGATGGGAGAAATGACCATGACAGTTACATTGTTGATGGTGGTAACTGCAGGCAGCTCTTTCTTTTTTGGACTGATGCGAGAAGCGCTGTCCCGAGGGATATCAGTGTTTGGAATGCTAACTGCTGGAGTATATTCTTCTTCCATATCTTCATCATCGTCACCCATGCCAAGCAAACGATTAAACCAATCTGCAAACTTGCTCATTTACTACACTCTCCTCTCCAAAAATACCTCTACCGATGCGAATCAAATCAGATCCTTCCTGTATCGCCCATTGATAATCCTCGCTCATCCCCATGGAAAGACCCAAAGAAGCGAAGGAATACCGTTTTTCAAGCTCTTCTTTCAAATTCCGTAACAATGAAAAAGATCTACGATTATCAACTTCCTTTCCATTCAACGGACCCATGGTCATCAAACCACATACTTTTATATTTTCTAAAAATACTATTTTATCCATGAAAAGCAATAGATTATCAGGGTTAAATCCAAATTTAGTGGTTTCCATGGAGGTATTAACTTCAATATATATGGAAAGAGGCTCGTTTATTGGGGAATATTTTTTAGATATTTGTTGTGCTAATTCGAGGCTATCAATAGCATCCAAAGAGGAGAACAGCTCAGTTGCTTTTTTGATTTTGTTGCTTTGAAGATGACCAATGAAATGGAACAACTCTTTGCTCAGATGGTGTTCCTGGTATAAAACAGGGAGTTTTTCCTGAGCAGATTGAATATAGTTTTCTCCAAAAAGCCTGATCCCTGCCTGATAGGCATAGAGGATTTCCTGAACGGAAGCTTTTTTGCACACTGCCATGAGTTTGGTCGGATTTTGTTTGGGACGATACTTCTGAGACAGATAGTTTACTTTTTCTTGAAGGAAGTGAATGTTGTGGGTGATTATTTCCTGTTTGTTCACGGTTTGACAGGAGTTTTTTTGATCCATTGCCCAGCATCAGTGTAGATTTCTTGAGAAGTTTCCAAACCCTCCACAATGTATTGTTGGGAGAAGGGATCCAAGCCCCGAAGTTTTACTTCAATTTGTCGTGCTTCTTCATTTTTTTCATAGACGTAGTACTTGCCGTTTTCTCCCTTGTGTACTGCTGATTTTGGTAAAAGGGAAGCAGTAACATAGCCAAAGGTGAAAAATCCTGAAATTTTGCGGTTGTTGAGCAAGGTGTCAATATAATAAGGGGTGGTCAGCACTACAAGTGAATGCTCTTTTTCACGCTTTTCAATTTTGTGGACTGTAGCTCCAAGGATCAGATTGGTGGGACTTTCTATTCTGAAATTGATTTCACTGGAAGCTTTAAAGTTTTGGGAAAAAAGACCTTCAGTGAGTTCGGTGTAAATTGGATCAAGTGCGAGAATCAAATGCATTTGATCGTTTTCTACGATTTTAAATAGGAAATCTCCTTTTTTTACGGTTTGGTCGTCTCCCAGGCGGATTTGCTTTGCGGGAGGGTCTATAATTTCTTGCAGGAGAAGTTGGTCAAGATTGGCGAGAATGAACTTTTCTTCGCATCCGTCTTTGATGTAGCTAAGAAGGCCATTATGCTGGTTTAATATGGTTTCACTACCTCGAGAACCTTTTTTGAGTTCAATGATCTCGCTTTGGGGTCTGAGCAGCTCTCCAGCTTCTTGAAGGCGAATAGCTTTTCCTTCATCAGGAGAGACCACGAGATGCTCAGTACGGGCTACAAAACCGCTACCGGGTATGATGAGTTCTATTCGTTGAAGAGTAGCTTGCATAGTATCGGAGCTTTTGTTTTGAAACAAACCACGTCCAATGTTCCAAAACAACAACAAAGCAAAAAAAACACTAAGCAGGCTGATAAGCAATATGGGGAGAGCAATCGATTTTTGGCGACGCATCTTAACCCATGTTTTTCTTGAGGAAAGAAGGAATATCGATCAGGGATTCGGATTCTTCATGCTCGGAAGACTCAGAAATATGTTCGGTAAAGGAAACAGGAGCTTCCTTGCCAAAGCCTGTAGCAATGAGGGTGAGCTTGACTTCTTCGTCCACATCGTCTTTTAGTATGACACCCCAGATGATATTGGAATCTTTTGGAAAGAATCGTTTGATTTCTTTCATGGATTCGTTGACTTCGTTCATGGTAAAGCTTTTGCCAGCAGTCATATTTAAAAGGATACCACGGGAGTCTGAGATGTTTGCATCGAGAAGTTTGCTGTTGATGGCTTTTTTGGCGGCTTCGATGGCGCGATTTTCGCCTTTGCCATGACCTATACCAAGAAAAGCAGTGCCTTGATCTTTGATAATAGTGCGTAGATCTGCAAAATCAACATTGACTAGACCAGGCTCAGTTATGATATCGGAGATACCTTGCACTCCCTGTCGAAGAACATCGTCTGCCATCATAAAAGCATCTACCAGGGAGGTGGATTTGGTGCTGATTTGAAGGAGTTTGTCGTTGCAGATGGTGATGAGAGTATCTACGGAGCCCTGAAGCTTTTTGATACCTTCATCTGCTACAGACATGCGACGGGTGCCTTCAAAATAGAAGGGTTTGGTAACGATGGCGATGGTGAGGATGTTCATTTCTCGGGCAATTCTGGCTATGACAGGAGTGGCTCCAGTGCCTGTGCCACCACCCATACCAGAAGTGATGATGAGGAGGTCTGTACCTGAAAAAATTTCACGCAAAACCTCTTCGCTTTCTTCTGCGGATTTTTCGCCCAGGTCTGCCATTGCTCCCGCTCCGAGACCTTTGGTGATTTTAGGACCTATCTGAATTTTAGTTTCAGCTAGCGACATTCGTAATGCTTGAACATCTGTATTGGCTGCAATAAAATCAACACCCGAAATACCGCATTGTATCATTCGGTTGACAGCATTTGTGCCGCCTCCGCCAATCCCAATTACTTTCAGTACTGGTTTTTGATCCCAGGGATCAAGTTCCTTATTCATATCCATCTCCTTTCTCTCTCTGAAAGGTTGTTTGTATTATCATACTTGTATAGGTGATAAAATCAAGGATTCTTTGAATGAAAACGACAAATTATTTTCTTTTCAAACCTAAAATCGATTTCATTGTAAGCACTCTGTTTAAGTTTTTGCTGAATTTTGGGGTCAGATAAAACCTTGATATGGTTGTTTATCTTGGAATAATCAGACTTTTTTCCTAAGATAAAGTGCACATCACGATAATCAACGAAAGATAAACCCAAAGATTCGTTATAGGAAATAACTTTGATAGAAGGACCAATGCTGTTTTCAGAATTGAGCAAAAAGCGTACAAATTCTTGAATGTATTTACGGTATGCCTCTATTTGATCTATGCTAGTATTGATTTGAATTGAAAACAACGCTTCTCTCGCTGACCCAGTGCTGTCGAGGTTTGCTTGACTTGTTTGGGAGCCAGTGATAATTTCTCCATTGGTATGAACGTACCATAGCTGATGATTAAGTTCAATAGGGATGAGTTGGGTGCTCTCGTCGATACGCAGGACATATATGATACCCTTTCTTTCAAGTTTGTGTCGGAGATATTGTGGAATCAATGATGGAAACACGAGTGTATTCAGCTTTTTTTTGGAAATTAAGCCTGCTTTGAGATTATGCTGTGAAATTTCATTCCAGAGGATTCTTTTGCTTTCCCCAGTGGCTGAAATCGAAAAGAGTGGTTTGGCAATATAAAAATAATCGAAACAAAACAAGACTAGAGCCAGAAATAATGTCCAAATCAAAAACTTCTTCATGATGGAAATAAAGGAAAATGTGCCCGAGAGGACTCGAACCTCCAGTCTACGGCTCCGGAGGCCGTTGCTTTATCCATTAAGCTACGGGCACATGCAGTTTTAAGAATATTCATTTTTCACTTTTTTACAATGTATCAAGTTTTTCCCAGGGAAACATCAGATGAAGCTGGAGAGGAAGAATATCAAATGAGGATACTTGAGGAGGGATGGGTGTTTTTAAAAGTTTATCCCATACTGCTACCTTGAAGATGGGTATCCCCAGCATTTTACTCGCACTTCCGATAGCTTGGATGCCCCGGCAAACTTCTTCCCAAGTACTTGAAAAGCGAATATGCGAATTGGCTACAATACCATCAATCTTCAATTTAGACAAACGACTCAAGTCTTGAATCGAGGACGTGATGTGTTCTGGAGTGTCGCTATATGGTCTCATTGCATTGATGACTACGTAGGTTTTTACCTTCATATCCGCAAATTGGTCTTTAAATTGGGCAATGGTGATGGAGCCACGATCTTCACCGCCTACATCAATTACCATGTCGTAGTGGTCATCATAGAGATATTTCATCATTTGCGCAGGAATGATGGGCATGTCAGCATGTCGTATTTTTTCATCGGGCAAAAGCAGATCAACTCCAAGCAATTTTAAGCTTTCTGCAATATCACGGATTCGGATATAGGGTTTGATCACGTCCAAATCCATAAGTTTTACTGGACGCTTGTTTTGTTTCATGAGTATCAGAGTATAATTGACTGCTATTTCACTTTTCCCAGAACCCATATTGCCTATGAAGATAGTAATTTCTTTGTCTTGAATCATACAAGCCTTTCACAATAGATGTTGGTCTGCATTTCCTTGGTTAACACCGCAAAAGCATTTTCCGCTAAAGCTGCCATTTCATCTTCTCCTGGATAGACCATCAAAGGTGCGATAAAGGAAGTATAATCTGATATGGCCTTGCATAGATACTTGGATCTTGCCATACCACCCGTGAGTACAATGGCATCAACTCTTCCCCACAAAACAGCACTCATTTCTCCAATAGTTTTTGCGGTTTGATATATCATGCCTTCAAATATCAGATGGCATTCTTTATCCCCTTCCAATGCCTTGTCTTCTACTTCTTTGGCATTATTGGTGCCTAAATGAGACACCATACCCCCCTTTCCTGCAAGTAGTTTTATCATTTCTTCACGTGAGTACTTTCCAGAAAAGCATAGTTTGAGTAGTGATAATATTGGGAGAGTTCCTGAACGTTCAGCCGAATAGGGGCCTTCTCCGTTCAAAGCGTTGTTAACATCGACTACGAGACCGTATTGATGAGCTCCAATAGAGATGCCTCCTCCAAGGTGAACCACAATCAAGTTGCATTCTTCATACTTTTTTCCGATATCTTTGGCTGCTTTTCGGGCAATATACTTTTGGTTGAGTGCGTGAAAAATGCTTTTACGTTCGATCCCCCTAAGGCCGGTAAATCGAGCAGTTGAGTGCATTTCATCTACAGTTACTGGGTCAGCAATAAAGGCGGGTATGCGGTATTCTTTTGCTAAATCATACGCTATGATTGCGGCAAGATTTGAAGCGTGGGAGCCATATCGACAACTTTTCAAGTCTTCCACCATGGCAGGGCTAATAGGATAAACACCCGATGGGAGGGGATGGAGAAGGCCTCCTCTTGAGGCAATAGCAGAGAAAGTGTTTAGTTCATAGCCTTTTTCTTTAAGCCATTCCAAGAGGATTTTTTTTCGAAAAGGATATTGTTGGATGATATTTTCGTATTCTTTTAACTCGTCCACACTGTGTTGGATGTTTTCTTTGCAAAGCTCTTCCTTGCCAGAGAAAACGGCTACTTTGGTGGAAGTGGATCCAGGATTGATGACAAAGATAAGATGGTCTTTGCTCATGGCTACCTCCCTGCTTTTGCCATCAGATTGGCTATCATGATGGCATTTAATTTGTTGTCGGGGGTGTCGGCTCGAGAAGGAACAACCACAGGTACTTTGGCTCCAACCACGATACCAGCGGATTCTACTTTTCCTCCCCCAAGATAAATCAGAACCTTGTAAAAAATGTTTCCTGATTCAATGTTGGGCATGAGCATAATGTCCACATCTCCTGCAATAGCGCTTACTATACCCTTGTGCTCACAAGCTTCTCGAGAAACAGCATTATCCACTGCCATTGGTCCATCAGCAATAATGCCTGCCAATTGTTTTCTGTCAGACATACGTGTGATAATGGCTGCGTCCATGGTCGATTGAATGTTGGGGGTTATAGTTTCAATAGCAGAAATAAGAGCAGCTTTTGCAGGATAAAAGCCCAATGCCTTTGAAACTTGTGCTGCGTTTTTTAGAATTTCTATCTTGTTTTCGAGGCTATAATCGGTGACCATTCCGCCATCGGTCATCAGGATCATTTTATGATAACATTCGCTTTTGATGACCCCAACATGTGAAAGAAGCTTGCTTTTGCGTATCCCGTATTCTTTGTTAAGCACTTCTTTGAGAAGTACAGGGGTTGAAATCATGCCTTTCATTAATATTTCAGCTTTTTCTTCATTTATCATTTGAAGTGCTATCCGGCATTGTTTTACTTGATCAGCTTCATCGATAATCTCGAAATCGTTGATAGATACATCAGGTGGGAGGTGTTGCTTGATTTTTTCTTTTGAATCAATGAGTACTGGGGTAACTATTTTGAGTCGCGAAGCATTCACTATAGCTGCCAAAACATCTTCATCCCCCGCAGAAACCACCACCATTTTTTGAGCATCGTATGCTTTGGTAAATTCTAAGGCTTCTTGAAAACTTTTAATCATGATATCCTCCTGTTGATCAATATACTAAGATTTCTTCTTCTTTTCTAATGGCTCTTAAGCCTGCCATAGCCAGGGCTCTAAGCTCATCACTTCCCGCTTCAATATGAACCTGAGCAATCCACTGAACTCTACTGGTGATGATATTGGTTAATTGTGGCTGATGGCTCATCCCTCCAGTGAGTATGATGACATCAATCTTGTCTCGAATGATAGCACTCATTGCTCCAATTTCTTTAGAAATCTGATATGCCAAAGCATCAAAAACTTCCTTTGCGTAGCTGTTGCCTTGTTCAATTTTAGCAAGAACTTCTCTTAAGTCGTGAGTACCAAGATAAGAGATCAAGCCTGCATTCTTGAGGAGCAGATTTTTTAAGCTGGTGAAATCAGCTCCTTCCTGGAAAGCCATATTGACTACATCAATGCTGGGCAGAGTTCCTGCTCGGTTAGAGGAAAAAGGACCCCCCTCGTTGGCATTGTTAACATCAATGATTTTACCTTTTCGAACTGCTGAGACTGATATCCCACCTCCAAGATGAGCAACTACAGCATTGATTTCATTAAAATCCAGGGAGTGTTCCTGACAATACTTTTTTAATACTGCTCTGACATTTAGTGGATGATCGAGGGATTTACGCTCAATTTCTTTGATGCCAGACAGTCTGGCTAAATCGGTAAATTCATCCACCGAAACTGGATCAGCAATAAAAGCCGGGATATGATACTCTTTGCCAATTTCGTAGGAAATCATTGGCCCAAGATTCGAAGCGTGTTCACCATATTTACTATTTTCGACATCTTCCATTAGAGCATCGTTGATGGCATATACTCCTGCTTTGAGTGGTTTTAAGATGCCTCCTCGCCCTACTACCATGCTTAAGTCCTCTAAACGATATTCGTGCTTTCTAAGTTGTTCTAAAATGGCATTCTTGCGAAAGTTTTTTTGCTCAGGAATAGTAGCAAAAGCTTTCAATTCGTTAAAATCGTGATCCACATCCTGCTCAAATTGTAATATTTCATCATGAAACACTGCAATTTTGGTGGAAGTGGATCCAGGATTAATGACTAAAGTTTTTTCCATGGGCAACTCCTTTTGATATAATTTGAACGGCACTCGAAGGACAAATATCGATACAATGACCACAATAATGACATTTGGGTGAATTCCATACATAGCCAGCTTTTGATGTTTTTTCCCAGGCAGAGAATGGGCAAGTCAAGACGCATTGATCGCATTGAATGCATTGTTCTGGGCGAGAAACAAGTTGGCTTTTAAAATCAAAAGAAACCTGCTTGGTTAGATATTTGAGAGGTTTGCGAAAAGGGGGTCCAATGAGAGTGATCTTGACGATATCTCCGATACCCCATCGTCTTTGATGTGCAAGTCGATTGAGAGGTATTTGAAGAGCTCTGATCCCCGCCAGGGCTGAGGAATAGCTATCCCCGGATACAAAATCGTTTGTTATGGCTATATAGGGTTCTTCCACGCAATCAAAAAGTGCTGAGAAGTTGATTTTGTGGATCAAAGGCTGTAAATGCTCTAAAAGCATATGAGAACGACTTCTAAGATTGCTTTGGACGAGAACAAAGGATTGACATGACTGAGGTAAAGCATAAAACAAGGAGCTAATGGTGCCATGGATTGCAAACAGAGAGGAACTTTCAAAAGGATTGATGGGAATGATGATATCGGCTTCCACAAGAGCTTCTGGCAAATAAATGTTTTTTGCTTGAGGTATGGAAGAGATGCTGGAAGAATATGATGTCGTTGATACTCTTGGACCAAAGCCCAAGGGAAGGGATTGACTGAAGCTGGCTTGAGGAAGGGCTTGGGGTGGAGCTGAAATAGAAACATACCTACAATCCAGATGGTGCTCAGCAGTAGGAAATATCTCTTTGATGAATGGAAGGTAGCTGGAATGACGCAAACTGAAAAAGGACTGTGCTGATATCGGTTCCAGGATCTTGATAAATTGTTCTTGAATAAGCTTTACGGTGTTTAAAGTGTTTGGAACATGATGCGAATGTCTGCTAATATCTGTAAAGAAAACAATTTTTTTATTTTTTTGCTCTGTTTTAAAAAAAGGGCTAATCGAAAGATTTCGTGTTTGTTGATCCTGGCCCAAAATATCCTCAAAAATCTCATGAATAGTTGACGCAAGGCCATCCAATTCTGATGGTTTCCAAAATACTATTGCCATTCCACATCCTTTTTCTGACTCATTACTATTATAATAATAGCAATGAAATCAATAAATGAAAAAAAAAGCTTGCGGAGTTTTAAAGGAGACCAGAATATATTCTGGGATGGTTTTTTATGTGATGTAGCTTTGTCTGCATATCTGAAGGATCAATATCCTGATGTTTCTTCTACCTATTTTATTCATGACGAAAAATTAGGTACCCCTGATTTAAATTGGGCATATTATTCAGCTTCAGGATCAAAAGATTTTTTGCTAAGTGACGACTATGCAGATTCTCATGGAGATGCTTGCTATATCAACCTGGATGTTTCAGAAGGTTTGTTCTACCTACCTGCCTTGGACCTGGATACTCTCAGTCGGTGGGGGGTTCCTATTCATGCCTTGGCGAGAGAGTTTGCCCGTCAGCGCAAGAAACTTGATCCAGACTTTATCCAACGAGCAACCCTTCTTGGCTTGAATCTGAATACCTGTCTTGAGCATTATGAAGATGATGATGAGTTGCCGAAAGATATGCGAGAATATTTTTGCTATCACCCCCAGGAAAAAATCTATTATCTTTTCAGCAAAGCTCAAGGTAGGAAAGGAATTGTTCCTTGCCGAGATAGTAATCGCTTATTTAGCTCGATTAAGCTTTCTGAAAGCAATTTGATCCCCCAACTCAAACTGCTCTTTCAATCCTATTGTGTTGACAAGCTTATCGAGCAAAGTACGAGCAGTGAACAAAAGCAAGCAATCCTTCACCGGGTTCAAAAACTTTATACCTGTTTAAACGAAAAACTACCATCCCATTCAAGCCTTTTAGATCTCGAACAAGAAGCTTTTGCTTATTTTCTAAAAGAACTTCAGCTCAACGTGGATATCAAGTTGGAACATTCCAGCGATATTTTTGTAAATCCTGAGAAATTCGATATCACACATCGTTTTTTTGATCTTGCCCGTCATCACAGTGAAATGTTTTCTGAAAGCTACAACCAGGCGCTTCATATCGAAAAAAAGGCAATTCAGCGTATCAAAGCTGACTCCCATTTTATTCCCCTTCCCTACTATTTTCTGCAAGATCTTCCAGATGGGCGCTACCGTTATCCCATATATCTCTCCCTTCTTGATCGATCCCTTTGGATAAAAAAATCACAAAGCCTGGAATTAGTCTCATCTGATGCCCAAACTCCAAAGGGTATCATTGGAAAAGCCATGCCTTTTTTAAATGAGTTATGCACCAGCCCTTTTTTTATGGCTATGCCAGAAGAGGGTTCCAAATACGCTTCTGCCTGCAAAGTCTGGGCTCAGTTACTCCGCAAGGAAGGTTTGAGTTTGCCCGAATGCTCTGCTATTCGTATCAGTCTTAACGCTCTCGACCATTTAGCTCTTGCAGAGCCTTGTCAGATCCGCATGCCTTTATACCTTCAACACGCCTTTGGCAAAGAAATTAGCAATATCCAACTTGCTCAAAGCTGGAGAGGAGTAGTCCAGGACGCAGAAAAACTCTTGCTCTTTTTTCAAGCTTTTCAACATGGTCAAGAGGTCAAGTTTCTTCGACTTTGGTTGGACGGTTTTTTAGAGATCGAAATCAAGGACTTATTGGAAAAGTATATGGATCCCCAAAGTAAAAAACTTTTATCTGAATTGTACCAGGAATTCACTCATCTTCATGCTCAGAGGATTAAGCAAAATTTCAACTGGCAAAGAGAACATGCGGAAAGGTATCAGACCCTTCAATTTGAAATGAGGATACTCATCAGTTTTTTTAAAAGAAATCTTCTTCAATGGATGCAGGGTCTTCCTTACCTAAATCATCGTCCCTATTTTTTGGGATTTTTTTTGTTTTTTGGGGAATCATTTATTAGAACATGGTTAAAAAAAGTAACCTTTCGTTGGGAAAGGTGGTAATAAGTAAAGAATTAATTGTATCAGGAGGTACGTATGATGAATGATGTAGAAACCCTGCACCAGCAAACTCAAGAGGTGCCAGTCAAAGCACCTAAAGCCAGGAATTCCTTTACAGCCAAAATTATCGCAGGTATGGCACTTTTTCTTATCGGAAGCCTTATCGGCAGTATGATGTCAATTTTATGGGTGGCTTATGAGCCCTCCTTTCTCCCTCCCCCTCCCTTCCTAAATCCTCAACCCCAGATTTCCAAAAACCCCATCCAATTGCCTATTGAAGGAAATGGACAAACACAGAGCATAGTCATGATCGCTGGCGAAGCCAGTAAGGCTGTAGTTCGTATTGATGCTTATCGACAAAGCAGAGCTGGGCTTCAAGGAGGCTTTGGTTCAGGCTTTATTGTCAGCCCCGAAGGTTATATTATGACCAATGCCCATGTCATTGAGAATGCTCAATCCATCAAAGTCACCATCAAATCAGGTGAAGTGTTTGATGCAATGATTGTAGGGCAAGACAGCATTTCCGATATCGCTCTGGTTAAAATAGAAGCTCGTAACCTTCCAGTACTTGCCTTTGCAGATTCAGACCAGGTGCTTGTGGGAGAAACCGTAGTAGCTATAGGCAATCCATTTGGCTACGACTATACCGTCACTTCAGGGGTAGTCTCCGCCATTCAGCGGGATATCAATCCTCCCCAATCTACACAACCCAGTCAGCCTCAACAGGATGAGTTGCCTTTCTTTTTTGGTTTACCTTTCAACATTCAACCCCCAGCTCAACAACCAAGCCAAAGCAGTCCATCGATCCCCATGGTGGGCATCATCCAGACCGATGCCGCCATCAATCCTGGCAACAGCGGGGGTCCCTTGATGAACCTCAACGGTGAAGTCATTGGAGTCAATTTTCTTATCGATGCTCAAGGCCAGGGCTTGGGCTTTGCAGTCTCTTCCAATATTGCCAAAAAAGTTGCCCACGATCTTATCGATTATGGCACCGTTTCCTGGGCAAGTCTTGGCTTAGTCATTTCCGACAACAATCCTGAAGTTCAGGCAAAACTTGGGCTCAAGACGGCGGAAGGGGTAGTAGTGGTTGAAGTACCCGCCGGAAAAGCACGAGATGCTGGCATCAAAAAGAACGATGTTATTGTACTCTTTGAGGGAGAAAAGTTTTCAAAAGGGGAAGAGCTTATCTCCAAGATCCGAAACAAAAATGTTGGTGATAAAGTGGAACTTACCGTCAACCGCGCAGGTAAAGAAATTAAAATTACTGCTGAATTGGGAGAGCTACGTCGCTAATGCTTCCCGAGGGTTTTGAGATTCGCCCCATAGTTGACAAAGAAGACTATTCCGAGTGCGAGAAGATTCAAATGAGCATTTCTCCGCTCAATGAAGTAGGGATTGTTCCTGCTTATTTGATGGAAATAACCACTCGTCACGGAGGAATTAGTCTGGGTCTATACGATCATGGCAAGCTGGTGGGTTTTTCATATGCTTTTCCAGCCTATACCAAAAAGAATGGATACTATCTCTTTAGCGATACTATGGGGCTCTACCCTCCCTATCAAAAGCGATCTCTTGGTTTTGCCATGAAGCAGGAGCAATGCAGAATAGCCATCGAAAAAGGGGTTCGAAAGATGGTATGGACTTTCGATCCCCTTCTTGGCCAAAACGCCAATCTCAACTTCCGAAAACTCGGAGGCATCGTAACTCGCTATGATCTTGAAAAATACAACGAAGTATCATTAAATCTTGGCATTGTGATTCCTGCTGATCGATTTTATCTCCAATGGCAGATTCATACCGAACGGGTTAAGAAACGTCTATTCGATCTGGAAATTCCTCGCATGCGATATCGCAAACAACTCAACTTCCACAATAGCACCAAAACCGTCCTTCAAAAGAAAACTATCAATGCCTATGGAGTTCATAAAGAAGTAAGCTTTAGAGAGCTTAAAGACATCGATCTAAGTATCACCCATAATTCTTTGGTGGTAGAAATACCCTTTGATTAAAAACAAATCAGAAATGATTTTCCCTTAATCGCACAGGATTGGCGCTTAAAAACTCGTTTGATTTTTGACCATTATATTAACCAAAAAGCCTATCGGGTCTATGAGTTTTTTCAGCTCATTGAAGCAGATGAAGTTCGAAACTTCTATCTATTGCATGCTCCCATGAATGCTGAAAATGAAAGTCTTCCCTTATTGCCCCTTGACGCTCAGGTGATAAAATGATCGCTTTCCGACTTTTACCTTAATATTGTCTGAACTAACGATCTCAAAAAAGGGATCGGTAATCTTTTCTTGCTCCCATTCCACTCCGCCTTGCTCAATGATGCGCTTGGCTTCACTTTTGCTTTTCACCAAACCTGCTTCAAAAAGCACAGAAAACAAGGGCCCCTTTAGATCAAGATTTAGTTCAATTTCTTGCCATTCTTCCGGTTTTTCTCTGTTTCTGAAGACTTTGATAAACTGGTCTCTGGCGCTTATTCCGTCTTCTTCTCTGGTATATTTGGAAGCTAAAAGGGTGGCTAGTTCCATTTTTAACTCCATGGGATTTTCATTTTCCAGTCGCTGTTTGATTTGCACCATTTTTTCAGGAGTAAAAAACAGCGCATATTCGTAGTATTGTGCAATGAGATGGTCTGGTACAGACATTACTTTTCCGAATATATCCTGAGCGCTTTCTGTGATTCCAATATAGTTTTTGAGGCTTTTGCTCATTTTGGCTGTTCCATCCAAACCTACCAGAAGAGGCATAGTGAGAATGATTTGTGCTTCTTGACCATAGAATTCCTGCATTTCGCGACCAAGCAAAAGGTTAAAGGTCTGATCGGACCCTCCCAACTCGACATCGGCCTGAATTGCAACTGAATCGTAGGCTTGCATCATGGGGTATAAAAACTCGTGGAGAAAAATGGCCTGCTGATTTTTGTAGCGATTGGAAAAATCTTCTCTGGCTAGGATTTGGGATAGGGTAAAATGAGCCATTATTCTGACCAATTCGTTCATGTCAATTTTAGAGAGCCATTCGCTGTTGTAGCGGATTTCGGTCTTGCTCATGTCTAAAATATGAGAAACCTGATCGAAATAGGTGCTGGCATTTTGCTTTATTTCATCCAATGACAAAGCTTTTCGAACTTTGCTTCTGCCAGAGGGGTCTCCGATCATAGCGGTAAAATCACCAATCACAAAAACGATATCGTGCCCCAGGTCTTGAAACTGTTTTAGCTTGTGCAAGACTACAGCATGACCAAGATGGAGATCAGGAGCGGTAGGGTCTGCTCCAAGTTTGATGCGTAATTTTTTCTTATCTCTGAGGCGTTTTTCAAATTCCTCAACATTGATAAAATCAATCGTGTGTTGTTTAATTAGTTTTGTAATCTCCATGCTTTCTCCTGTTTAGCTTTTTCTGACTTTATAATATCTTTTTTAGCATTAAAATACAAACCTGGAATAAATAGAATCGTGAAATCTTGTGATATAATTTTTTTTTGAAGTTTTTGGAAAGGGTTTTAAAAAATGGACATAAACATAAGTGCTCCCCGAGGATCACAGCTCAATTGCAAGGGTTGGATTCAGGAAGCTGCTCTACGCATGTTGATGAACAATCTTGACCGAGAAGTTGCCGAAAAACCTGAAGAACTCATAGTGTATGGAGGAACAGGCAAAGCAGCCCGTAATTGGGATTCATATCATGCCATAATTCGCTCTCTTAAATCTTTGGAAGACGACGAAACTCTCTTAGTGCAATCTGGAAAACCAGTGGGAATATTCCGTACTTCTCCCTCTGCCCCCAGAGTCCTCATTGCCAACTCATTGCTCGTACCTGCCTGGGCAAAGTGGAATGAATTTCGTCGCCTCGAACAACTCGGTCTTACGATGTATGGTCAAATGACTGCTGGGAGCTGGATATATATCGGTGCTCAAGGTATTTTACAAGGCACATACGAAACCTTTTCCGCAGTTGCTCAAAAAATGGGGAAAACCGACTTAAAAGGGCTTTGGGTTTTGACAGCAGGTTTGGGAGGTATGGGTGGAGCTCAACCCCTAGCAGTCACCATGAATCATGGTGTTTGCCTGGCAGTTGAAGTGGACGAAGCACGTGCCAAAAAACGCCTCGAGACTGGATACCTTCAAGAAATATCATACGACCTTGATACCTGTTTAAGCAAAGTCCGACAAGCCGTCAAAGAGCAAAAAGCGCTTTCTATTGCTTTGATAGCTAATGCTGCGGATGTTTTTCCCGACTTGTATCGTCGAGGAGTTTATCCCGATATCGTTACCGACCAGACTTCTGCTCACGATACCCTGAATGGCTATGTCCCCAATGGGATGACCTATGCCCAGGCTCTTGAACTCAGAAAATCAAATCCTGAGGTATATATTGAAAAGGCATTGGATGCAATTGCAGTCCATGTTCAGGCAATGGTTGCTTTCAAAAAAAAGGCTTGTGTTGTATTCGATTATGGCAACAATATCCGTACGCAAGCCAATTTACGCGGTATTTCTGATGCCTACCTGGTGCCTGGTTTTGTGCCTGAGTATATTCGTCCTTTGTTCTGCGAAGGTAAGGGTCCCTTTCGTTGGGCCGCTCTATCAGGCGATCCCAAAGATATAGCTCGTACCGATCGTGCCATATTAGAGCTATTCCCTCACAATGAAGCTTTGCGTCGATGGATCCAAAAAGCACAGGAACAAGTCAAATTTCAGGGCTTACCTTCTCGAATATGCTGGCTGGGCTATGGCGAACGAGCTGAGTTTGGTTTGCGAATCAACGAATTAGTCCGCAAGGGCGAAATCACCTGCCCTATCGTCATTGGTCGCGACCATCTCGATACTGGCTCTGTTGCATCTCCCTACCGAGAAACAGAAGATATGATGGATGGCTCTGATGCCATAGCTGATTGGCCCATCCTCAATGCTTTGCTCAATACCTCTTGTGGTGCTTCCTGGGTTTCAGTACATCATGGCGGTGGAGTAGGTATTGGTTATTCACTCCATGCTGGTATGGTAGTAGTTGCTGATGGCACCGATTCGCAGGCAAAAAGCCTTGAACGTGTTTTAACTGCAGATCCTGGCAGTGGTGTGATGCGTCATGCAGATGCAGGATACGATATTGCAATTAATACCGCCAAAACAAAAGGGGTTAAGATCCCCATGATGGGAGACAAATAACATGAGAAATTACCCAAAAGCTGTTTATGAACTAAACGAACGTGTTGATAAAGCCATCCAGGATGATCTTTACTTCTACCTTCAACAAATCGACCGCATCGAAGATCCTTTTGTTTACGTCAATGGCAAAAAAATGATCATGCTTGCCAGCTATAGCTATCTCAGCCTTCTCCAGCACCCTCGCATTAATCAGCTTGCAAAAGAGGCTATCGATCAGTATGGAACCGGCACCCATGGCGTGAGGATACTCGCTGGTACCGAGCCTATCCACAATCAACTCGAAAAAACGATCGCCCGATTCAAGAAAAGAGAAGAAGCCGTTGTTTTTTCCAGTGGGTATGTTGCCAATCTAACCACCATATCCTCTTTGTTCCACAAAGGCGATGTTGTGATTTGTGACAAATTCGATCACGCCAGCATTGTGGATGGTTGTTTGCTCTCAGGAGCTGAGTTTTTACGTTTCAATCATAATAGCCTGACTGACCTGGAGCGAGTGCTAAAAAAATCTGAAAGCTATCGTAATCGATGTATCATCATCGACTCCGTCTATAGCATGGATGGTGATATAGCTCCTCTTCCCGACATTGTAGAATTAGCCAAAAAGTATGGTGCGTTGCTTTATGTGGATGAAGCCCATTCTATGGGAGTACTCGGAGAAAATGGTACCGGCATCGAAGAATATTTCAATATCGAGGGTTCGGTAGATATCCTGATGGGAACTATGAGCAAAGTATTACCCGGTATAGGGGGGTATGTTGCTGGCGACAAAATACTAATCAATTTTTTAAAACATATTTCACGTGCCTTTGTGTTTTCTGCAGCTTTGCCTCCTCCAGTAGTTGCCGCTGGGATAGGTTTTTTTGAAGTACTCGAACAAGAAAAATGGAGAATCAAAAAACTTAACGACAACATCCATTATTTTATACGTCGCCTCAACGAAGAAGGATTCAACACCCTTCAATCCCAAACTGCTATTATCCCACTCATCATTGGCGACGAAGAAAAAACCATGAAAACTACTCGATTCATGCAAGATAGAGGCATTTTTGTCCTACCCATACTTCCTCCAGCTGTTCCTCCCAATACTGCTCGTCTCAGGATGAATGTATGCGCAGCCATGGACAAGGAGCATCTGGATCTTGTGATCGATACGCTTGTAGAAGCCAAGAAATTGTTTCAAATTTAATATTTCAGGGGGTGTGAATTGTTTCCTATCATTGCAAACTTTGGGCGAATTACCATTTACAGTTATGGTTTTTTTATATCGCTTGCTATCATTGTCAGCTTTTTCATTGCCAATCGTCGCATAAAAAAGCTGGGACTCACCACCGACGATTTGCTTGATTTGTTGCTATATCTTCTCATCGGATGCATCATAGGTGCTAAACTATTATTCATCCTCACCAACAATTTCATGTATTATCTCAACAATCCTCTTGAAATATTCCTTTCCGGAGGCACAGGATTTTCCTTTTTCGGGATTATCCCCGCAGGAATACTAATTTCTTGGTGGTATGCTCGAAAGAAAAAAATCAATTTCTGGGCACTCCTTGATGTATTAGCTTTGAGTGTGATGATGGGATATGCGATTGGTCGCATCGGCTGTTTTCTCAATGGTTGTTGTTTTGGTTTGCCAGTCAATCCATTTCTACCTTCCAGTCATGTCGGTTGCGTGTTTCCACACGTCGATTCTTATGCCAGGTATCCCACCCAGTTATTCATTTTTGCTGGAGCTTCAATTTCGTATTTCATTCTTCGCTGGATTGATCGTATCAAAAAGTTCTATGGTGCTACTTTTTCTTCTTTCTTCATTCTATATGCCATAGTAACGCTTGTAGTTGATTTTTACCGCGATATGCATCGCTACGCTCCCCTCAATCTTACCATGAGCCAATACTTATCGATTCTGCTCATTCCTTTAGGTATCGTTCTGCTCATAGTTTTCTCTAACACTCAAACCATTATTCAAATTGAGGGAGCTCAGGAAAGTAAAGTTGCTACGGTGATAGACAATGCCGACTTCTCAGAAGAAGACAACGAAGTTTATATTGATTAAGCAATAAAAAAAAAGGGGGTAGGAGCAGTAAAGCTCCTACCCCCTTTTTTTTTATTAATAATTGATGTATTGGTCAAATTCTGCAGGATTGGGATAGTTGTTGGGAAGTTCGGCTTCTTTAACTTTCTTGCTTATCCATTCTCTTACAAGTTCTTTGGAGATGATGGGTTGGAGAAATTCCTGATCTTGATTTAGCGCTTCCATGGCTTCATAGAGGTTGCGTGGGATGCGTTCATTGCTGTTTATCATCGAGGGATTCTCGGGGTCAATCTGCTTTTCGATACCATCTATACCCGCCATAAGCAATGCTGTCAGGGTATAGTAGGGATTGGCTGTGGCATCGCCAGTGCGAAATTCGAAACGAGTTTCTTCCAGACGAGTGTAGGCTGGGATGCGGATTGCAGCATTTCTGCTTGATTTGGCGAAAGATTTATCTTGTGGAGCTTCATAGCCCGAAACCAGACGCTTGTAGGAGTTGGTACTGGGGTTGCTAAAAGCCATAATAGCTCCAAGATGCAACAAAATACCTCCCATAAACTGCATACCTAATGTGCTTAAATGGTAGGGGGCATGAGGATCATAAAAAAGAGAGTGTCCTTTTTCGTCGGTTAAGTACATGTGTAAATGCATCCCTGATCCGGGAAGCCCATACATGGGTTTGGGCATAAAGTTGGCTTGCAATTGAAATTGGTGGGCTACGTTGCGTACAATATGCTTGGACTGAAGTATTGCGTCTGCTGCTTTATCCAATGGAAGAAAATCCAATTCAATCTCACATTGCCCAGGTTGACCTACTTCGTGATGGTGGTATTTTACGGGGATGTTCCAGGTTTGGAGTTCCTGAACCATGTGCATTCGGATTTCTGCGTAGCTGTCAAAAGGGGTGGAGGCATGATAAGCTTTGGCTTTGTTGATAAGCACTTCATCGCTTTCAATCTGAACGTAATTGTCAAGAGGATCTGTGGAAAATTCGCTATGATTGAAGATATAAAACTCTAATTCGGGTAGCACCATGAGTTGATGGGCCAACTTTTTGCTTCTAAGGTGTTCAAGGGCTTTTTGCATCATACTCCGTGGGTCAAAAGGGAAAAGTTCGGGACCAAGAGACCCCCCAGGGAAACAGCCGATATGACCCAGACAAGTACAGGTGGGAATTTCGCAGAAAGTATTGCTTTGAAGAGTTTCTAAGTCAGGAATCACCACTAAATCGGATTTTGTAACTTCGGCATAATGTAGATTGGAAGCATCAAAACCAATACCCTGCGCCAGGACTTCTTCGTTAACATACGAAGTGGGGAGAGATATGGTTTTAAGTTTTCCAAAAAAATCAGAAAGTTGGATATCGAGGAAAGCATAATTGCTCTTCAACTCGCTCATCTTCTTATGCAAATCAAACCTCCTCAGGCGATATCATCCAGATATCGCTTATAATTACCTTAAAGTATATGGTTTATAAATAACAAATAAAGTGCCTTTGAAATAATGCTTAATAATTTGAATTAATGCCACATTGTGATAAAATGGAATGTTGTTTTTTACGGATGTATTTTTATTATTTGGAGTGAAAATGAATGAGTAATGAAGAATTAAAAAAAAATGATTACATGGCCTCCAGTATTAAAGTGCTGGAGGGATTGGAAGCCGTACGAAAGCGTCCAGCCATGTATATCGGATCTACCGACAGTCGGGGTCTCAATCATCTAGCCCTGGAAGTTATCGACAATAGTATCGATGAAGCCATGGCTTCCTATTGTGATCATGTACGAGTCCGTTTGATTGAACCAGATGTTCTATCCATCGAAGATAATGGTCGTGGAATTCCGGTAGATATTCATCCCCAGCTTGGAATATCCGGAGTTGAGGTGGCACTCACCAAGCTCCATGCTGGCGGAAAATTTGATGCAAAAAGCTACAAAGTTTCAGGTGGCTTACACGGAGTCGGTATCTCTGTTGTCAATGCTCTCTCTGAGTGGTTGGTGGCAGAAGTACGACGGGATGGAAAGTTATACCAGCAAACATATGCACGAGGTATTCCCCAGGGTCCCCTCGAAATCATAGGAGACGCAGAACAAAACGGAACTACCATCAAATTCAAACCAGATGCAGATATATTCGAAACCACTTCCTTCGATTTACCCTTTTTAATGAACCGTCTCAAAGAATTAGCCTTTCTCAACAAAAATCTGCGTATCGAGTTTATCGATCAAACAACCGATACTACCACTCATTTTCATTATGAAGGTGGTATCCAGGAATATATCCTTCACATCAACGAAGGCAAAAATATCGTCCCCGAACAACCTGTCTACGTAATACGGCAAGACGAAGACTTTTTTGCAGAAATAGCCTTTTGCTACAACAACACCTTTGGCGAAACAGTGTATTCATATGTCAACAGCATCCACACCCGAGACGGAGGCACCCATCTTTACGGTTTCCGTGCCGCTCTTCTCCAGGTGATCAACGAAAAAGCCAATCTTCTCAAATACAACAAAGATGTCACCAAAAAAGAGCTGTTCAATAGCGATGATGTCAAAGAAGGTCTATCAGCCATAGTCAATGTCCGTCTTCACGATCCCCAGTTTGAAGGTCAAACTAAAGGACGGCTTGGAAATAGCTTTGTTAAAAAACGCACCGAAGAAATCGTCGTCCAGGAATTCTCTTTCCTTCTCGACAAAAACCCCGAAATTGCCAAAAAGATAATAGAGCGTTGTTTGGTAGCCAAAGATGCAAGAGAGGCCGCTGCCAAAGCCAGAGACCTCATTCGCCGCAAGAGCTTTCTTAGCAATTCTGTGTTACCTGGCAAATTAGCCGATTGTTCCGAAAAAGATCCCGAAAAATCAGAATTATTCATCGTAGAAGGCGATTCTGCAGGTGGTAGCGCAAAACAAGGTAGAGATCGAAAAACTCAAGCTATACTCCCCCTCAGAGGTAAAATCCTAAACGTAGAAAAAGCCAATCTTGAAAAGATTCTTGGCAACGAAGAAATCAAAGCTTTGATTGCAGCCCTGGGCACAGGCATCGACAAGGAGTTTGATCCCAAAAAACTCCGCTACCACAAGATTTTTATTATGACTGACGCTGATGTGGATGGTTCTCATATTCGAACCTTGCTCCTCACTCTGTTTTATCGATACATGTTCCCTCTTATTGAGGGCGGTTTTGTCTATATTGCCCAACCCCCCCTCTATCTCATCACCCACAATCGCAAAGAAACCTACGTTTACAACGACCGTGAACTACAAGACACCTTAAAAAACATCTCTGGAAAATACGAGCTTCAACGATACAAAGGTCTTGGAGAAATGAGCGCCGAACAACTCTCCCGTACCACCATGAATCCTGAATATCGTGTTATCCTTAAAGTAAATGCCGACGATTTGCTGGCTTCCGAAGAAATATTCACCATTCTCATGGGTGAAAAAGTTCAACCTCGAAAAGAATTTATTCAAAAGCACGCCCATGAAGTCACTAACATCGATATCTAAAATGAATGTAAACCAAGGAGCACTATAAATGTCGAATAAAGATCCCCATTATTTTGAACTCGGAGAAACCATCGTTGATGTTCCTCTAGAGTCAGAAATGAAAAAATCCTACCTTGAATACGCCATGAGTGTTATCATTGGTAGGGCCTTACCCGATATTCGAGACGGGCTCAAGCCTGTGCATCGAAGAATTTTGTTTTCCATGCTTGAAATTGGCAACTTACCCAACAAACCCTTCAAAAAGTCTGCAAAAATAGTCGGTCAAGTACTTGGTAACTACCACCCCCACGGAGAATTCTCGATTTATGACTCCATTGTGCGTATGGCACAAGAGTTTTCCCTGCGATACCCCCTGGTAGAAGGTCACGGAAACTTTGGTTCTATCGATGGCGATTCCCCTGCGGCTATGCGATATACCGAAGTGCGCTTATCCAAGATCAGCCTTGAGTTGCTTGATGAGATCAACCAAGAAACTGTATCTTTTATGGACAACTTTGATGCAACTGCTCAAGAGCCCACCTATCTCCCCTCCAAAATACCCAATCTCTTGCTCAATGGCTCCAGCGGTATTGCAGTTGGTATGGCCACCAACATCCCTCCTCATCATCTTGGCGAAATAATAGACGGTCTGGTGCTCTTGATCGATAAATCCGATTGCACAGTAGATGATTTGATGGGTGTCATCAAGGGTCCTGACTTCCCTACAGGCGGAAGAATTGCGGGAAGCGCAGGTATTCGAAGCTACTTTGAAACCGGTCGCGGTAGCATACGCCTTCAGGGTATTGGACACGTAGAAGAAGAAAATCGCCACAACAACTACATCATCGACGAACTCCCTTATCAAGTCAATAAAGCCGAACTCATCAAGAAAATTGCAGAATTAGCCAAAGACAAAAAAATCCAGGGAATCACTGACCTTCGTGATGAAAGCGACCGTAATGGTATTCGTGTGGTGATCGAGCTCAAGAAAAATATCAATCCTTTCATCTTCGAAAACCAACTTTACAAAATGACTCAATACCAAGTTAATTTTGGAGTCATTATGCTTAGTTTAGTCAATCAAATTCCACGAGAACTGGGTATGATTGATCTGCTCAAGCATTTTATCGAACACCGTGAAACCATCATCACCAAACGCACCGAGTTTGAACTCAAAAAATCACGTGCCCGAAAGCATATTCTCGAGGGTTTGCGTATCGGCATCCAAAATATCGATCGCGTCATCGAAATCATCCGATCAGCAGAAGACCCACAAGAAGCCAAAGCCTCCCTGATTGAAGCTTTTTCTCTTACTGAGCCTCAGGTAGGAGCCATTCTTGATATGTCTTTAAGCAAACTCACCAACCTTGAGAACAAACGTATTGAGGATGAAACAGAAAAGCTATCTCAATATATTCAATCCCTTGAGTTTATCATCGCATCACCCGAAAACCTTCGAGCTGAGATTCGAAAAGAGCTTGTAGCTATTAAAGATCGCTACAACGACAAACGTCTCACTGAAATAGTCCCCGAAAATGGATCAGGATCTCTTATGGATGAAGATCTTATCCATGACGACAAAGTAGTAGTCATAATCACCAAAGATGGCTATATCAAGCGAATGAAATCAGAAGCCTACAAAACCCAGACCCGAGGGGGCAAAGGCAACAAGATCACCATGAAAAAGCCCGACGACGAGATAAAAGACATTTTCTGCTCTTCCAATCATCAGCATATCCTCTTTTTCACTAATTTGGGTAAAGTTTATTCCAAGAAAATCTATCTCATCCCTGAAGCAGATCGCACCCAAAAAGGCACCCCCCTATCCTATATGCTTCCCTTGGATGCCGAAGAATTTGTCTGCACTGCCATATCCTTCCCAGAGTTCAAAGCCAGCCAGTCCTTCATTATGGTCACCGAAAAGGGGATAGTGAAACGAATCATGTCCAATGCCTTTGACAACATTCGAAAAACTGGAATCAGAGCCATCAAATTGCGAGAAGATGATAATCTTAAAAAAGTACGACTGATCAGCGAAAACGACATCGTATTGATCGTGACCAAAAATGGTTACGCCGTTCGCTTCGCTCCCACCTTCAGGGATATGGGTCGCAACAGCATGGGTATCAGAGGTATTCGAGTCGCTAAAGATGATCAAGTCATAGGCATGGAAATTGAAGAACCCAAGCTTGCTCTTCTTTGTCTTACTGAAAACGGATATGGAAAAGTGACTCCCTTCGAAAAATTCCGACAAACCAAACGAGGCGCCAAGGGTGTTAAAGCCATGAAAATAGACGTGAAAACTGGTCCTATTGCTGCCTGCCGCACCCTGGACAAAAAGATGAAATTGATTATCACTACTTCCAATGGTAAAGTGATTCAGATTCAAACCCAATCCATACCTCAATTGAGCCGTATTTCTCGTGGAGCTCGATTGATTCGAGTGGATGAAGATGATAAAGTCATAGCAGTTGCGAGAGATCTCGAAGATATTGAAGAATAAAGGAGTGATCTATGAAAAAGCAAATGATTTCATCGGATTCTTCAGTGACGCAAACATCCAGGTTTGCAGGAATGTTTGAGGGTATCAACTCCAAAACCTCAGTAAAAACTGAAGCATTAGCCGGTATTTCCACTGCAGTATTGTCTTTCTTTGCTATACTGGGTGGAGCTTCTATCATTTCAAAAACCATCAGCTCTGATGCTTCCCTCTTTTTCACACTTGCAGCCATGGCCTTGATTGTATCAGGACTTATCACCATCTTCTTTTCCATTTACACCAAATTGCCTTTGGTCTTTACGATTTCACTGGGTATCAACACCCTGATTGCTTCCGCTATCGTAAAACAGCTCAATTTAGACTGGAGTCTTGCGCTTGGACTTTTGCTTATCGAAGGAATTCTTTTCTCTCTCTTGGTTCTAAGCCCCTTCCCCCGCAAATTTATGCGTGTTATGCCAGCTTTTTTTCAAAAAGCCTGGCCCGCATGTATTGGTGGTATCCTCGTCTCTCTTGCCCTAATCAGCGGAAAAGTCTTATCTTTCAGAGGTTCCTCTGATATTGCTCTTCTTACTTTTCGAAGCCCTGAGTTATTCTTGTTTTTTATGGGTTCTCTGGCTTCCTTCCTTCTCTTCAAAAAGAAAGGATCACGTTTTTATGCTTTGATACCTATTTTAATGGCACTCCTTGTCATGATTATTCCCACCATTACAGGTCCAAACATGAACAAAGGTATCATCATATCTGGATCATTTTTTGTGGGCTGGCTCTTGCTCTATTCCGTACTCTATGATGCAAAAAAGAAATCAGCCTTTTTTATCTCTACTTCTCTTCTCGTGTTGGGTTTGGTTCTATCCATTGCCTTCTCGGATAAAATCCCCGATGCCATCATTCCTCCCCCCTTCAAGTGGTTTGGGGATACAGGAGTATTTTTCCTTCCTTCCCTCAGCTATCTGAAAGAGATCGTGGGCTATCCTATGGTGGCAATAAGTCGGGTATTCGGTATGTTCAATCTAATGTGGGCTCCCCTCCTCTCTATACTTATCAGCCATTTTCTAGCCACCTGGGCCATGTTGTCCACACTCCACGACCACCTCAAAGAAAGATTTCCAGCCCAAGCTACTCAAGAAGTTGCTGAAAAGCGCATTCTGGCAGTTGAAGGCGCTTCTTCCCTTTTGGGTGCTCATTTCTGCCTGGGTAGCGGTACCCTCACCCTTGCTTCCATTTTTTCGTATGTGATGGGAGCCAAAACTGCTCTTTCCTCCATCATTTCAGGACTCAGCATGATTCTAAGCATTTTCATCCTGCCCTTTGTGTACAAATATTTTTCGCTCTATCCTGTTTCCCCTCTCCTGCTTTTGCTTGGCGCCTCACTAGTCTATCATTCTGCAAAACATTGGTTTGATCACAAAGAAGATCTCATGGCTATCTTGGCTGTGTTTATCACTGGTACCCTTAGTTGGAACCTCTATTTCGCCTTTTTTGCAGGTTTGTTGGTTTATGTTGTCCAGAAGTTAGCCCACCAAAAAAACAAGGATATTCATCCCTGGGTTTGGGCTAGCCTATGTGTTCTCTTTGTATTTGCTTTTGTACTTTCTCCAGTATCCTATATTCATTTCCTGAGCTATTAGAAAATTTTTTAATAAATTTGGGCATATATGAATTGGTTGATTTTATATGAGTAAAGGAGGATTTAGATAATGAACATCAGACCACTTGGTGATCGCGTAGTAGTAAAGCTCATCGAAGCTGAACAAACTACCAAGGGAGGTATCATCCTTCCCGATACCGCAAAAGAAAAACCCCAAAAAGCCAAAGTCCTTGCTGTAGGAACTGGCCGCATTCTTGACAATGGCACTCGGGTGCCCCTTGATGTCCGCGAAGGCGATTTAATTGTTTTTTCCAAATACGGTGGAACAGAGATTAAAATCGAAGGAGAAGACTATCTCATCGTCAACGAACGCGACATTCTTGGCGTTATTATTTAATTAATTCACAAAGCTAAGGAGGAAAACTATGGCTGAAAAAATAATTCTTTTCGGAGAAGAAGCTCGCAGAAGCCTTACTGAAGGCGTAAACAAACTGGCCAATGCGGTAAAAGTTACCCTTGGACCCAGAGGAAAGCATGTAGTTCTTGAACGTAAATTTGGATCCCCCATCATGTGCGATGATGGTGTTACTATTGCCAAAGAAATCGAACTCGAAGATCCTTTTGAAAATGAAGGTGCTCAACTCGTAAAAGAAGTAGCATCCAAAACTGCTGATATTGCCGGCGACGGAACCACCACCGCCACCGTTCTTGCCCAGGCCATGATCAATGAAGGTGTCAAAAACGTGACTGCAGGTGCAAACCCAATCGCAATCAAACGCGGTATGGACGAAGCAGTTCGCATTGCCATGGACGAAATCAAGAAAATTGCCAAACCCATCGAAAACAAAGAAGACATCGAAAAAGTTGGTACCATCTCATCCAAAATGCCTACTATCGGAAAATCCATTGCTGAAGCTATGGACAAAGTAGGCAAAGATGGCGTCATCACCGTCGAAGAGCATGAAGGCTTTGACATCAAGGTTGATTTTGTTGAAGGAATGGAATTTGATCGCGGATATATGTCTCCCTATATGGTTACCGACTCAGAACGCATGGAAGCCATTCTCCGCGACCCCTATATTTTGATTACCGACAAAAAAATCTCCTCAATTCAAGACTTTTTACCCATTCTCGAAAAACTTGCCAAAGGTGGACGCCCTTTCCTTATCATCGCTGATGATATCGAAGGCGAAGCTCTTGCAACTCTCGTAGTCAACAAGATTCGCGGCACTTTCACTTGCGTAGCTGTCAAAGCCCCTGGTTTTGGCGATCGTCGCAAAGAAATGTTGGCTGATATTGCCACCCTTACTGGCGGACAGGTCATTTCTGATGATCTGGGAGTTAAATTTGAAAGCGTTGAACTCAATATGATGGGTCAAGCCGGTCAAGTCAAGATCGACAAAGATTCCACCACTATCGTCAACGGAAAAGGCACTCAAGAAGAAATCAAAAATCGTATCGAACAAATGAAACGTCAGATAAAAGAAACCAAATCTGACTACGATCGTGAAAAACTCCAGGAACGTCTTGCCAAACTTACTGGTGGAGTTGCAGTCATTAAAGTCGGTGCTGCCACCGAAACCGAGATGAAAGAGCTCAAACATCGCGTTGAAGACGCAGTAGCAGCCACCAAGGCCGCTGTTGAAGAAGGTATTGTCCCTGGTGGCGGTACCACCCTCATCCAAATTTCCAATGCTCTTTCCAAAATCAAGCTCGAAAATACCGATGAGCAAACTGGTATCAACATCATCATCAAAGCCCTCATTGAACCCGTCAAACTTATTGCCAACAATGCTGGAGTTGAAGGCATTGTTATCGCAGAAAAAGTCAAAACTCTCCCTATCGGACATGGATTTAATGCCGAAACCATGGAATATGTTGATATGGTGAAAGCCGGAATCGTCGATCCTGCCAAGGTTCTTCGTACCGCTCTCCAAAATTCATGTTCTATTGCCTCTCTGATTCTGACGGCAGAATGCTCTATAGTTGAAAAAAAGGAAAAGGAAAAAGCCGCTCCCATGGCTCCACCTTACCCTGAATACTAAAAAAAAGCCCGGATAGACATACTATCTCACAGGGGCGGACTCTTTTAAGGGTCCACCCCTGTTTTTTCTAAGATTATAAAAAAAGAGGAACAACTTGAGTGATTGGGTAGGAGAAATTGTTGAGTGCTCCGATATTAGTACTATCAATGTTGAAGTTTATCCTCAACTGCAATACACCGAAGATCTAGCCCTATTACAAGCTGAAATCGATCAAAACCTTTGCATTTTGCCTGTATTGCACATGATGAAAGTACCCCTGGACCCTACACGAAAGGCTGTTGCGCTAAATATGGATCAAAGCGAGATTAATAGACAGTATCCTCAGCAGGCTCTTTTTATTAAACAATATTTCCATTGCTTTCTCGCAGGTTCGCTCCAGTCGGGTGTTTTTCGTGAAGCGTTTTCACCTCCTGGATTGGGTATTCATTCGCGACTGAAGCCTCTGGAACTCAAATACTACCAGCAACTTCTCTCCCACGAAGCTTCACTTTATACTTTTTTATCCTGCTTCACCCGTGATCCATCCTATATTCCTTCCCTCAAAACCATTGGCAGAAACTTCATGAGAAATCAAGAAAATCAAGCTTACAAATCAGTATTTCTTAAAAATCTGAGCTTACTGCTTAAAGGGCAGTATTTTATCTTAAAAGACCTTTCCTCCTATATCTTTTCCTGAGTTATGCAAAAAACAAGCACTGAAGATCAACTTCCTGTTTTACAGTACGACAAGGATCAATTGGCTTTGCTTATCCTTCGCTTTATCAGCGCTCTGGATCTAAAAGAAACTTCCAAATACACCTATCAGCGTGAATTAAAACCTTTCAGCGAATGGGTAGTCAAAAACCGTGTCAAACAGCCCATTCGAGATGATATTCTTCAATACAAAGCTTTTCTCGAAAAACAAGGACTCTCTCCTCTCACCATATCTTCCTACATTGTGGTGGTTCGACGTTTTTTTGAATGGATGGAGAGTGAGAAAATATACCCCAACATTGCACGGGGTGTCAAAGGAATGAAGCGAAATCGAGGTTTTCGTAAAGACCCCTTAACCCTGAATCAAATCCAAAAACTCTTGCAACATATGGAACGAGAAAGTTATCAAGGACTTCGCGATTTTGCCATCATAAATCTGTTAATTAGGACTGGTTTGCGCACCATCGAGCTGGTAAGATCCAATGTAGGAGATATTCGTCAGGAAAGCGGGCAATCGGTTTTGTGGGTGCAAGGCAAGGGCAGGGATAGTAAAGATGAGTTTGTAGTCCTCACCGATCAAACTCTTCTTCCGATTCAGGAATACCTTAAAAAATGTCGAAGCAAACGCTTGCGAGAAACTGATCCCCTGTTTTCCTCCATCAGCGACAGAAATTCAGGCATGCGTCTCACCACACGCTCAATATCACGCATTGTCAAAGACAATCTACGTCGAATAGGCATTGACAACCTTCGACTTACCGCTCATAGCCTCCGACATACTGCCATCACCCTCGCTTTGCAAGGGGGAGCCAGTCTTCAAGAAGCTCAAGCTCTTGGAAGACACGCCAATATCAACACCACCATGATTTACGCTCACAATATAAATCGTGTATCGAACGCTCCTGAGCACAAAATTGATGAGCTTTTACGACTTGATCTCGAAGAAAAAAAGAAATAGTAACTGAATAATACTTAAACTTATTTAAAAAATATTGACTATTGAAACTATTATGATAAGTTAATAGTGAATAATATTTAGGAGGTTTTCATGTTATTTTTGAAACAGATATTACTAAGCATCTTGTTGATAGGAGCGTTGAGCCTGAGCGCATGCAACACAACTCCAAGCTCCAATACCGATCCAGACCAAGGCTCTGTTACGCCCCCTGTAGTCAGCGAAGAGAATCCTTCTTCTCCAGCAACGCAAGAGACGTATCAATTATTTTTTAACAACATCAAAAAAGATCCCCAAATGCTCGATTGCGAGAAAGTTTATCCAGTTACGCGAAATTTCAAACTTCGTCTAAACTACGAAGAAGTTCTGCTTGCACTCTTAAATGGTCCCACCGAAGCAGAAAAAGAAGAGGGATTTGTTCCTCCAAGCATTCGCTCATATGCTATCAACTATGTCATTCTTTCTGGAGACACTGCCAAGATTGATTTCAAAATCCTTGAAATCAGTGGATCCTGCGCTGTAGGTTCTCTCAGAGCCCAACTTACCGAGACCTTCAAGCAGTTCCCTGGAATTACCAAGGTAAGCATCACCCTTCTTGGACAAAGCGAGGGCATTCTCGAACCCTAAGTTTTCTTAGTTTTTTCAGGGCTTACTCTCATGATACCCATGAAAGTAGGCCCTTTTTTTATTGGTTTCCCGAGCTTTTTGATTATAATACCCTCAGGTATATATTAAAAAATGATGATTAAACGTGTTCATAAGTTGATTATTATATCTGTTTTTTTGTTGCTTGTGGTGTTTCCATTGTCTTCGACATTATCACAAGAGCAAACGACCGTTATTCATCTCAAAATTGGATCCACTACCGTCTGGATCAACGACCAAAGGCAGGAGTTAGACCTGGCTCCATTTTTATACCAAAAGCGCACTATGGTTCCATTGCGTTTTTTTAGTGAAGCTTTTGGAGCTACGATTGAGTGGGTAGCCAACCCAAAACTTTCCGGGGAGGGCCTCATTCTTATTGATTTACCCCAACAAGGCACTCGAATCAAGCTTCATACCCAGGTATATCTTGTCTTTGTCGAAAGCACCCTTCCTTCCAGCCCCATACCTTCTGTCAAGACCCACACCCTGGATATCGCCCCTTTTGTGGTCAAACCCCAAAATCGAAGTGTTGTTCCGATACGCTTTATCAGTGAAATTTTTGGAGCTTCGCTTGATTGGAACGCAGAGTATCAATCCATAACTGTTACTTACACTCGATAGGATGAAACATAGGCTTATAATCCCAGGACTCCTTCTTTGCCTGATTCTAAGCCCCTTTGGATCTATTTTTCAGAGCTTCACTCCAAGTTACTCAGAGGTTTTTGCACAAGACCTATTTCAGCGCACCCAACCCAAGCTGATTTGGGAAAAAACCTTCGGCGGAAGAGGAGATGACAGGGGAGTTCGTAGCGTTTATTGTCCCACAGAAAACTGCCTTTTTTCTGTGGGTACCACCATCGATATATCTCAGCTAAATTCCAGCATATATGTGGTTAAATCCTCTCTGGACGGTGAAGTATTGTGGGAAAGAAACTATGGCTCACACACCAACAACAGTGCTGTGGGGGTTTTAATCAATCAACAAAAAGAGCTCCTTGTTTGTTCTAATGTCATGAATGTAAACGATAGCTCAGAGCCCAACAATATTTCCATCATGCGCATCAACTATCAAGGTCAACTCATCGAAGAAATTGTCTTGTATAGCCCTCAACAGCAATATGTTTCCCGCTTGCTTCAATTGCCCGATCAAGGCTATCTTATCTTAGGCTCCATATACGATGAATCCCAGCTCATTGATGAAATTTTCTTACTCAAGCTCAAATCAAGCTTTGAAGTCGAATGGCAAAAAACTCTTGCCAAAGAAGCCTTGCTTACAGCTCATGATCTTGTTTCAACCGATGAGGGTTACCTTGTCCTTAGTACTATGCTCGATCCATATGGTCAAATGAAGATGTTGCTTATTAGTGTGGATCGAAAAGGAGAAACTCTCTGGAAAAAGAATTATGGCGACAAACAAAACTACATGGGTAGCTCTCTTATAAGAAGTGCTGATGGGCAGTACATCGTTTTAGGGGAAACTGATGCCTATGGCGACGATGTGGGTATCGTTTTAATGAAAATCAATAGCGAAGGCAACAAAGCTTGGGAAAAGTTTCACCGTATGAAAGCAAGCACCATAGGCAGAAGTATCATTGAAACCTGCAATCAGGGTTTTTTGATCGCTGGGGCCACCGACATCAGCATCGAGGATATCTTGTATTCCTCGGGCAAAGCCAATGCCTATCTTCTTTTTGTGGATTCCTTTGGCAATATGCTTTGGGAACGTTCTTATGGAGGCTCATCTCATGACTTCCTTTTACATATTCTCAAACTACCCGACAACAGCTTTCTCCTGACTGGTCGCTCTTCTTCATTCAGTAAAAGCAAAGATATGGACCTATACATGCTTTATCTAAGCGCCTTTGTCTATGATAAACCAGTCATGAGTATTCAACCCCAAAAGTTGTATTTTGGAGTGCTCGAAAAAAATTCCTCTTCTCCGGTGCGGATAGTGTATATTTCCAACGACGGATTGGGCAATCTAAATGGCTATATCAATTCGCTTGAACCCTGGATCAACACCACCGACAGCACCTTCATCATCCCTACTTTTGGCTTTTTAGCACTCCCTGTCAGCGTTGACCCCAAACAAATGAAAGAAGGCAACTATACTGGAGCCATTTCTCTGCAAACTAACGGGGGGGATGCAGAGATTGAAATCTTTGTGGATATTATCGATAACTCTCCCTACTTGAACGTAGCCCCTTCCTACCTTGATTTTGGTATCATCCAAAGCAGAGAAGTCCTAAAACAAAATCTACGTATCAGCAACCAAGGACGTCAAAATCTTTTTGGATCCTTGCAGAGCTCCCAAGCCTGGCTCAAAGTATCTCAAGATCGATTTATGTCCAACCAAATCGACCTGGAAGTTGAAATTGATCCTTCCAGACTACGCAATGGACTCCACGAGGCTGATCTCATCATTCAAAGCAATGGTGGCAACCAGAAAGTGCCCATTCGAGTGGAATGTCGTTTTCAAGTCATTACCCTTCTTCTTACGATAGGAAAAAACGAAGCTATACTCAATCAGGAAAAATTACCCATTGATCCCAATAATCCCCATGTAGTTCCCTTGATTCGCCAGGGAAGAACCTTGGTTCCCCTGCGTTTTTTGGCTGAAGTATTTGGTGCTTTGGTAGCATGGAATCCAGACCTAAAAACCATTCAGCTCGAGAATGCTCCTAAAAAGATATCCATTTGGCTCCAGGTCAACAATACTGAAGCAAAAATCAATACAAAACCTGTCCTATTGGACGTCCCCCCCATGATTATCGAAAACCGGGTATTTGTCCCCTTGAGATTTCTGGCTGAAGCTTTTGATGCCGAAGTGAATATAGATCAGAGCAACAAAGAACAGGCGATGACTATCATCATTCGTTATGAAAAATGAAGACCTGCTTGATCGCTTAAAACTATCTTTTCAAGAATCTGCAAGAATTGAAGCGCAAGGACGTTCACTAGCTTCAATACTACCTGACGAAATCATCCATGATCCTGTCTATCCCTATTTCAAAACCTGCACTTCCTATAGTGGAAGCCCGGATATTATTGATTATTTTCAACCTAGCAAAGGTCAAAACTATCTTGATTTTGGAGCTTTTTTAAATTTGGAAAGGTATCATTTATACTGCTATCCCTGGCAATACTTCGGACTGGAAGCAGCTCCAGAAATAGTATTCCGTATGCAGGATTTCATCCAACAACGTCATCTGAAAAATGCCAAAATGTTTTTATCTCAAGGGATCGATCTGGACTTTGCTTCCTCTTTCTTCCATTGCATCACCTGTATTGGAGTTTTGGAATATTATCCTCTCGAAGAAAGCAGAAAGCTTCTCCTCGAACTGTGTCGAGTGTTAAAAAAACGCGGAAAAATGATACTCGATATTCCGAACATTAAGCATGAAGCCTTCCAACTATTATGCAAAATGGAAGCTTTTTTAAAACGAGAGCTTCAACTTCGTATCTCTTTTGAAGAGTTCCTATCCTTTTTACCGACAAACATCCAATGCCATGCAATGGATGAAAGCCAGGTTATGACCAGATTTTACATGGAAAAAGACTCTTGATCTAGGGAGTATGATAAGCAAAAAGCTTGATATCTTCCAGATCGATTTTCCAATCAAAATTTAAATCACAAGAGGGATTCCAGGAGGAATCGAGGTAATTGCCTCCAAAGTGACTAAGCAAAACCTGGGTGTCAAGTTCGTTAATGCTTCCATCATGATTAAGATCGAGCACTTTCAGGCGATCCTGGTAAGAATCAGTTTCTGGGAAATGAGTTTTTACTTTACGGGAAATTTGGTGCTCATCACTCAGCTGAATAGTAAGCAGAGGCATTTCAGGGAGAGTTTCAGTATGGTAGGTAAAACTAAGCTCCAGCGCTTTCCAGAAATCCTTCCTCATGCCTTGACCTCGCAAGACTGCAATTTTCAATTGCTTTCTTCCATCTTCCAGATCCACCCAGCTATACTTTTGATCTAGTTGTTCCTCATTGGGAAGAATAATCAGATTTTGCCACTGGGAAGGGAAAACAATCTCAGCTTCCATATGGTTTAGCTCTTTGAAATCCATAATATACAGCTTCATGCTATATCTACGATTGTTTTCCATCAATCGTGGGATAGAGACCACACTATCTACTGGACGAGAGAGAGGGGAGTGTTTTAAATCGAAATCCGTTTGAGCCACTGGGAGTAGAAGCGTTTTTCTTGCTTGAGTGTCTGAGTTGTAAAGCAGGCAGTGAATCGAAAAGACCATACGATAAGATCCGTCTTCCAAAAACAAATGCTCCATGGTGTTGCGTCCGTCAAATTCAAAAGAATACTTTCCTACTGGCAGAAGTTCTGCATAAAAAATGTTACCCAGCATTTGACCCTTTTCGTCTTCTACATGAACACTAAAACGGCTGGCATAATTTCGCACGTTGATGCTTTGTTTTCCGTCTTTATCGGTGGTGCGCACTTGAGATCCAGTATTGAGCTGAAAGGATACATTCATTTTTTGAGGCTCATTCATATCTACTATGTTGGTGGAAAGCTCCACCTGAGAAACTGTCTTATCCACTTCCAGAAAATGCTCTGGGGAATAGAGAATAAAAGGAAGGTGAAGATTGTGAGTGATGGAGCCTCTGCTGTTGGAAGAATGTACGTCCATCCACAAAACACCTTCAATCTTTTTTTGTATCTTTACTTCATCTTCCATATGAATCCACAGTTTTAAATCTTCCTTACTGTCAGGCAATATTTCTAAAAAGGGTTTATCAAAGGTAAGGACGATTTTGTCCGATAGATTTGCACCGTCGTATATCACATTTCGTAAATCTACAAAGATACGTTCTTCAGAAATATTTTCTATGCTGAGACTTAGGGCTTTTTCGCTATCCTCATACGATCTCATAAAAGCGGGAGGAGAAGCAATGATAGGCGATGCCAATGCAGCTTCTACGTCAATTTGACCTGCACCCTGGTATAAAAAGGAAAAAACCTCACCTGTGATGGGATTGCTCAACAAGTTAGCAGTATTCATCAAGAGTGCCTTGCATTGCTCAGGGCTCAACCAGGGTTTTGCTTCCTTGAGCAGGGCTATACTTCCAGTTACCACAGGAGCTGCCATCGAAGTGCCCTGGCGTGTTCCCCATTGAACCTTGTTTTCTTCCTTACCGAGACTGGAGGGTAGAGAGGAATAGATCGACGTTCCGGGAGCACATAGCTCAGGTTTGAATTGATTGGACAAGCCATCAGGAGAAGGACCTGCAGAAGTAAAATCGGCAATGCTGGCAATAGCATGAGGACTCAGCTCCATGTTCAAGCCAGTTTTCATGTATTCTTTAAGGTGTTGCCCCCCCATGGAGGTGACGGATAAAGTTGGAAGCAGTTCCAAGCTCCAGGGATCGATGATATCTCCATCCGTAAGCATAATAGCAAGAAAGGGAGTAGGGTCATAGTTGTAAATCACGCACCCTACAGCTCCAGCTTCCTTTGCATTGAGGTTTTTTTCTCTGAAGGTAATGGCATTTTCTATGGGACCACGAGAGATAAGGGCAATTTTCCCTTTCAGATCGATTCCTTCAAGATCTTCGGTTCTGCCATATCCTGCATCCACCATTTCCAACATGGCAAAATGCTGGGGAAAGGAGGGAGTGAAATAAGACTGTTGAGCATTGATATGCACCTCCCGACTATCTTGGAAAAGCAGTTTGATGGGCATGAAATGACGGTCATCGCTTGCTGCCACCTGGATAACACTGTCAAAAGTGCCAGGAGCAGACATAGGCCACTCATTGTCCAGAGCTTCTTCAAGAAAGCGTGAACCATTATTTCCAGCAGTAGCTACCACTATCACTCCTGCATCCACCGCACGCTGAAAAACGGTGATATAGGGGGAATCCTCGTAATCACTCATTTTACGGGCTCGATGACCCAAAGAAAGGTTGATCACCGTACATTCGTCTTCAATAGAGCGTTCCACTGCCATTACGATATGGGCTCCTTGTGCCCCTCCAGCCTTGGGGTTTGAAGAAAAAACCTTGTAAGCATACAGGGAGGCGTCTGGAGCCATTCCTGGCATTTCAGGTATGGAGGGATGATTGCCTGTGGCGATACCTGCCACGTGAGTGCCATGACCTCCATGTTGGACAGCATCATCCATGGGATCTTTGTCATCTTCGATCAACACCTCTTCTTCATAGGTGTCGTCTGCAAAATCATCCCCATCAACAGTTTTCGTGTTTTCCCCTCGAATTCCGGGAGGAGAAAAATCTTCATGAAGATAATCCACGCCTGTGTCGATGATACCGATACGCGTGCCTTTTCCAGTATAAGGAATAGTTCGAAGGGAAGGATTTAGGATGTGTAAACTTACTGCTGCAGCCCAGCGATCGAGCTCAAATATATCGTCCAGCACCATACACCTTTTAACTCCTGTAAGCTTGGACAGGAGAGGGAGGTGATATTCTGCAACTTCCAAAATGAGACCATTGAAAGTATGTTTTAGGCTTGTAATAGTTTGATGAGGGATTTGATGCAGACTGATCTGTTCCAATACTTGATTTTGTTTGAATTCAAGTGTTTTTTGATATTGGATAGTCAGGGGATGGTGGATGGAAAAGGGACTTTGAGGTTGGAGGCTGATGGTACTGGGATCCTTTAGTTCAATCAGCACTATCACTTTTTGTGAGCTAAAGACTGGCATCTCCAATGATTTGTTGTGCATCTGATCAGGAAAGGCATATGCGACAGAAGACAAGATTAGCATTAAAGACAGGAGCAGAGGAAGAAAAGATATCGCTTGCAATTTCGCAAATATTCTCATTCTCATTTTTTTATATGTCCTTTTCACTGATTTGAATATAATTTTATACCAGTATGCAGAAAAATAAAAGAAATTGGACTAAATGAGAAAGGAAAAATCCTGTGGGGCTGTGATCTTTCGTCGTACCTCCCAGGCTTTGTTCTATTTATTGCTCAAGTATAAAAACGAAAAAGAATACTGGGGTCTTCCCAAGGGCCATATCGAAAAAAATGAAACCGAATTGCAGACCGTTATACGTGAAGTTTACGAAGAGACTGGTTTGCACGACTTGGTCATTTATCCCGACTTTCGAGAGCTAATATCCTATCACCCTGCGCCCCATATCTACAAACAAGTAGTCTTTTACCTTGCCCAGACCCAGGAAGAAAAAACCTGTTCTTTGTGCGGTGAGCATGACGATTTTCTATGGTTGGAATACCCCCAGGTTCTCCAAAAAATGACCTACGAAAAAGACGCCACAATCGTAAAAAAAGCACATCAATACATAGCTAATTTGTAATAATATGATTTAATTGATACATTATTCAAAGTTTGCAGTTAACTTTTAAGATTGAAAAGCAATATTTGAAAGGAGAATTTAAAAGAAATGAATCACATGATGCTCGATGCGCTGAATCAACAAATCAACGAAGAGATGTATTCCGCTTATCTTTACCTTTCCATGGTAGCTTATTTCCATTCCATGAAAATGCCTGGTGCTGCCCACTGGATGGTAGCTCAATACAAAGAAGAGCTTATGCATGCCGAAAAGATCATAGCCTACATCATGGACCGAGGTGCCAATTTCAAACTTAGAGAAATCAAAGAGCCCACCAATCACTGGTCTTCTCCCATTGATGCCTTCAAGGCTGCTTACGCTCACGAACAGCATATCACTGGCTGTATCAACAATTTGTTTGATATCGCAATGCGCGAAAAAGACTATCCCACCGTTCAGTTTCTCCAGTGGTTTATCAACGAGCAAGTCGAAGAAGAAGCTAATGCCAGCCAGATCGTAGATGATTTTGAACGCATTGGTCACGATGCTCGAGGTTTGTTCATGCTCGACAGAGAGCTTGCCAGCCGTCCTATGCCTGCGCCAGCTCCAGCTCCAGCTTCCGAAGAATAATCCTACTAATATAGTTCTGTTTCACGAGGGGTGGAAAAGTCCACCCCTTTTTTTATTTTTACAAGTGTCAGTATTTATTTTTTCAGTTCTTTTTTACGTGTTGCTTCATTTAAAAACCTATTCGAACGGTCTTCGATGATTCAGCTAAAAC
>DAOSES010000014.1:0-63517 GCA_035363255.1 Caldisericia bacterium
TGGAAGAGTGGCTCATATTTTCCGGAATGGTGGAGTTTTTGAATCGGAATATCCAATAACACAATCTTTTATTATTGTATGCTCAAATTCCATAAACAAAACATTCCAAACAAAAAGATTTACATAAATTATTGCTTTCATTGATCATAATTTCATCATAGTTTGTTTTTTCTTTTTAAGGTTTATCTTCACAGTTTTTGCATGTTTAGTTATTTCTTATAGAATTGTACTATGAACAAGCATGAGTTGTTTTCAATACAACATGAGGGTATATGTGCTTACAATAAAAAGCAATATTCCCAGGCTTTAGGTTTTTTTAAAACCTATCTAACTTATCTACCCAACGATCCTATGGCATTTTATAACCTATGCATAACTTTCGAAGAACTTAAGCAGTGGGATGAAGCTAAAAATGCTATTGAAAATTCGATACGCCTTGATCCTGATGTTCCTTATTTTTACCATCATCTTGCGTATGTTTACGCTAATCAAGGAAAATTGGAACAAGCTAAGCAAAATTTTTCTAAAGCTGTGATGCTCGATCCAGAATATATTAATGCTCGGTACAATCTTGGGGTCATGTACGAATTACTTGATCAAAAAGACAAAGCGATGGATGAGTTTAAGATTTGTATCGAAACAGATCCCGAATACATTTTTGCTCACAATCATCTTGCAGTGTTATACATGGATAAAGAAAACTGGGATGCTGCAAAAATGGAACTTGACGCAGGATTATCACTTTGCACTGAGGACCCCATCATTTATGGGACTCTTTCCGACTTCTTCGCCAGACAACATCAATTTGATAATGCTCTGGATGCTATTCAACAAGCTCTTGATATTTGCCCCAACCATATTACCTACCTTTTTAATCAGGCAGATATCTACTATCAAATGCAAGAATTTCAGAAATCAAGAGATATTTGTCTCCAAGTACTAAGCAAAGAACCCAGTTTTATTCCAGCTTTAATCTTATTGGGTAACTACTACGAAAAACATAAAAATTCCACTATCGCACAACAATACTACCAACAGGCTCTCCAGCTAAATCCCGATCTTATCGAAATAAATCAAAGCATCAAAGATTTTTTTTCATCCCATTCCATCCAAGTCCCTCAAGAATCAGAACTGTCTGAGAAAGCAAAATCAAATGGGTAGAATAGACAAAAACAGGATCCTAATTGATGTAGAGTCAGAGTATAACAGCCCTTGCCTAAAATCCACCAAAGAGTATGCCATCCCCTTGCAAGATCTTTTGTTTTCAAAACAGTTTTGCATGTTTATTATTGAACCTATCGAACAAAAAATAGTGTTTTCCAGCGAATCTGCTTGCAAGCTCTATCAATATACCTGTGAAGAATTTATGAATATCCCATTTTATTCTTTAGATACTGCTCCATGGGCACAAGTTTGCGCTATGTTTTCCTTGTCAAAACTTCATCGAAGAAAACACTTTTATGCTACTCATCGCTTAAAAAACGATGATCTAATATATGTTGAAATTTTTCTAGGCCCCATTCAGGTTGAAGAACAAGTGTTGTTCTATGTTTTTATTCGTAATCTTACTGAGAAAAAAAAAGCTGAAGAACGCATCACAGCAAGTGAGAGAAGTTACAAATCACTTTTCGCAAATATGAAGCATCCATTTTCAAGTCAACAAATTATTATCAATCCGACAAGCAAGCAAAAAAACTGTTTTGTTATTCAAGCCAACGAACAATTTGCCTCAATGCTTGGTCTTCCTTTATCCAATATCTTGCATCAATCTTTTCCAGCCTTGATTTCATATCTTCAACCCAAATTCTTTGATTTCGACAAAATGCTAAATTCAGTCATGGATAAACAAGAACATATCACATGTGAACTAGATTTTATGTCAACCTCTAAGGTTTATCTTCTTACCCTATATCCTACCGAAAAAAACCATTTTGCTTCGATTTTTGAAGATATTACTTCCCAACGAGATTTAGAGGTATTGCGTAATGAATTCATCAATACTCTTACTCACGAAATACGAACCCCACTGACATCCATTAAAGCTGGCATTGAACTTTGGTTCAAAAACAAAGACTCAAATGCACCTGAAATTCAAAACCTTCCTGATATCATCAACAAGAATATTCACCGCCTACATCTGTTAACCAACAACGTTTTGGACCTTCAAAAAATCAACCATCAGAGCTTGCTCCAAGATTATTCTCTCACCTCTTTAAACGCACTCATTCTTGATCAAATCAATCAGATTCAACCCCTCATTCATGAAAAATCAGTAAAAATCGAAATAGAGCTGGACCAAACTATACAATTGTTCTATTTTAACTCGGATAAAATATCACGAGTTTTGCAAAACCTTCTAAGCAATGCTTTAAAATATACTGATAAAGGTTATATAAAGATAAGTAGCAAAAAAAAGGATAAATGGATCGAAATCAGCGTAGAAGATAGTGGCTTGGGTATAAAAAATGAAGACCAGCCCTATCTATTCGATACTTTTTTCCAATCTGCACCGAGTAAGAGCAAGGGTTCAGGATTGGGTCTTGCCATTGTCAAAAAGATCATCGATTTACACGGTGGAAAAATATGGGTAAATTCCACACTCAATATGGGTAGTACTTTTTGTTTTACACTTCCTTATACTCTTACATTAGAAAATTAGCCTGGGGGTTTATTTATGCCTGAAAGTCATAGTGAGATTGCAGTTTTTGCCGGTGGGTGTTTTTGGTGTATGGAAGCAGTTTTTGATCTTCTACCTGGTATCATACAATTAGTTCCTGCTTATGCTGGTGGAAATACATCTAATCCAAGGTATGAACAGGTATGTGCTGGCGATACTGGTCATGCAGAAGTGATACATATTACTTTCGATCCCAAGCAGATATCGTATTTAGATTTATTGAAAATCTTTTTTGTTGCTCACAATCCATGTACTATCAACCAACAAGGTGCTGATATTGGAAGCCAGTATCGTTCAGCAATTTTCTACGCAAATGAAAAACAAAAAGAGATTGCTTCTACCTATATCAAACAGTTATCACAAAAGGGAATTTATCAAGATTCTATTGTTACCGAACTCCTACCTCTTACAACTTTTTATCCTGCCGAGGAGTATCACCACAAGTATTACTCAAAACATCCAGATCAGGCCTATTGCCAGATATCGATCAAGAGTAAAGTCAATAAAATAAAGAAGCTCATTGAGACTGATGGTCAATCCAAAACAGATGATGCCAATTAACCTGATTTTAGCAGTAAAATCTGCATTTCACCTTATAAAGATTCATCCCAAAGAAACAATCAGCATAGCTCTTCTAATTTACATCATTGACTCATTAATAACTATTCCCTTGTATCCACATCTGACACAGATCAATATGATGGAAAATCCTAATTCAATCATAACTTACATAAGCAAGGTTTTGTCAAATCAATCCAATTTTATCTATCTCCTGGTTTTCATGATTTTTGGGTTAATAGTTTCTTTGCTGATACGAATTTATTACATTAGCTTAGCATTAAATTTTTTTTCAGCAAAACCCATGAAGTCTGTCTCAGGCAATTTAATTAGCTGTTTATCCCTCTTGCCACTTATCTGTTTTGCAAATCTAATTTACTACATGATCTCTTTTTTTGGCTTTTTGTTGTTACTCGTCCCAGGAATCATTTTTATGTTAGTTTTTTATTTTTATGAATATGGTCTAGTTACTAGACAATGTAGTTTTTTTAAATCATTTTCAGAAAGCCAAAACTTAACTCGATCTTATCGTTTTCAACTTCTCGGGATCATTGTTTTTTTCAATATTCTTTTCTTTTCAATAAGTTCATTGATTAGCTCTATTTTTGGAGAGCTTTTTCTAACTTCTTTCACTCTCACTGCCTTGATTAATCATATCAGCAACCTATTCTATGTGCTCCTCATGAGTCATATATACCTACAGCTTAAAACTATAAAATCAAGTAACACAAAATCCATTATCGATACTAATGAAATATAATCCCATAAGCTAAACAACCGGTTCATGCTTACCATACGATGTGCTAAATGTAAGTCCAAGTTATTTAAGTATCAAAAAATTGGTTTCGGTAAAGTGTTAAAATGCTTCAAAGATAGAATCAATCATACCAATTACCAATTAGATGGCTTCAGAATGATTTGCTCTTGTGGTAATATGATTGCGATAGATAAAGAAACCTATTTTCAAATGAAACAAGGTCAGTTTACTTGTTCTGGAACAAAAGATCCGATTTGATTATTTTATCCTTCCTTGTATGCTTAACTCCTCTTTAATTAAAGGTATGTTCTTGCCTGATAGTTTTAGGGCTTCAACAACAAGTCGAAACAAAGAACTACAACAAGGAACTTCCATAGTTGCGACTGTGATGCTCCTTAATTGATTATTTTTAAATATTTCAACCAGTTTATCTAGATAGGGACCAGTATCATCGAGTTTGGGACAAGCTATGATTAGTTTTTTTCTTCGCAGAAGATCTGAATGAAAACTTCCTAATGCGAACGCAGAACAAGATGCTGCTATGAGAAGATGTGCATCATGAAGAAAAGATGCATTAGTAGGCACCAAGTGTAGTTGGATGGGCCAATGAGTGAGTTCAGAATTTGTGTCGTGGTTTGATTGCTGAAGCATGTTGTCATTAGTGGAAGGTTCTCTGTTTTGTATGATACTGCCAGGGCAAGTAGGTGTCGATATGGATATAGCGAAATCCGGAACAGGTAGACCGTGATCATGAAGATAACTGATAGCTTCAGCCAAAAGCTTTGATTCATTGTGTTCTTTAAGGTGTTGGAGATGGGCTTTAATAGTGTTGGTTCCCTGTTTTACGATGCTTTCCATTACTTTGAATTCATCGTAGGGCTCTGCTTCGCGTTCCTCGATAGATATGGCATCCATCGGGCAATGACCAAGACAGGCCCCAAGACCATCACAAAAATAATCACTTATCAACCGAGCTTTGCCGTCAATGATTTGTAAAGCTCCTTCTTGACAATTCGGTATGCATTCTCCGCATCCATTACACAAATCGTGATTAATGTGAACAATTTTTCTTTTTGCCATTTTCAACTCCATTTTAACATGGTCTAGATATTATCATTCAACACAACACGAAAAAGAAAAAAAAGTTTAATGCTTTATTAGGGGATAATGACACGAATGATGGGTGAGTCAAGGCTTTCTATAACATTATCATCAGTGATTTGTTGAAAAGCTGTAAGGGTAAAACGGTATAAAACTTGTTTTTCTATGTGGACTTCACATGATCTTGCATCATTGGCAAGTTTCATTACTTGTTTACGCTCAGTTGTAAGATCGTATAGTATAAAACCATCCACTTTAAAATTGTATTCCCATGAAATGATCAATTTTCCTTCTTCTTCATTGTATAAGTAGCTTATATTTCGTGGAGATAATGGAGTCTCAGGATTCAAGATGAGATTAGTTTTATTTGAAAAGATCTCACCTTTATGATTTTTCGCTGCTACCTTGTATTCAAGAATATCACCTGGAAGAATATCTTCATCTCTATACCAGGATTGATTTGGAGGTAGTGTGGAACTTATTGCTTGAAAGTTTCCTTTTTTGTTTTTTCTACGATACACCACAAAACCATCTTCGTCTAAGGAATTATCCATCCATTCTAATTGCACGCCATGGGTTGAGGCATAGTTTATGGTCAGGTAGGTTGGAGAATAGGGTAATTCGCAAATGTAGGACATCGCATCGAGAATGCGTGGATAATAATCTGCATATGTTGGATACAAATCTCTGTTTTGTGAGTATTCAAGCATCAAATCATACAAAAAGTCAGTATATATAAATCCACGCATATAGGTATCATTAAGGTATTTTAATGCTTCTTCCAAGCCATTTTCTTCCTGATAAATCGATATCATTGCAGAAAGTATAAGATGTTCGTTAAATGAAGATTCCCAAGAATGGTAACCCTGATTCATCATCTCTCTCCAGATGGGTTGAAATAACTTACTCTGTCGAAGGATGGATTCACGGTTTCGTGAACTTAAGGGATTAATGAAAGATTGGCTAAAATCGTGATAAATCTGCTTGGATAATGCTTGTGGATTGTCGAAAATTGGTTGTTTTTCAATGCCATCAGAAGGACCTATAATACTATACAATTGACTAGAAACGTTTATGCCATAACCATCTTCATATACTAGAGGGGATAGAATAATGGAGTAACTATATCGATTAGGACCAAAAAAATCTTCAAGTCTTTGTATATATTCTTTATCCGAGATAAACTCCGAAACAATAGTGATATGCTTTCGATAAAATTCTCTGTGTGAATCATAAAAGTCCATAAAACGTGTTTTTTTGGCAAAATCCCTGAGTAGCTCTAAAAAATCATTAAGTTTTTTATCTCCACCTGCTTTATCAATGATGTATTTTGGAATAGAAGTTTTTATCTGAAGTTCGGGTGGATCAGACAAGTGTAGCATTAGAGCATGGGGTATTTCCTGGCTAAAACCATGCATAAACCACATCATGGCATATTGACGAAGAACTGGGTGTTCCCAGTAAGGTCCAAAATGCTCATAAGCTTCATTCATATATTCAATATCAAATCTACACATAGGCCAATATCCAGTCATCAACTGAACTACATTCATTAATTCAATACGAGGGTCTGTTATAACTCGTATTGTTTTTTTTTCTGAAGCAACAGCCGGGTCTGAGTTTAACATGCATAGTATTGTGATACCAAGCATAAACCATCCTAAAAATTTTTTAAACATATTCCTATCCTTTCGCTGAAATCCAATATATGATAGTTTATTAAAAACTTCTGTCAATATGGGCAAATACTAATGTTTAAAAATAGAAAGAAAAAACAATACATTTTATATGCATTTAAACAAACAAAAAATACAGTTTTAATGCAAATACCTTAGCGAGTTCAAAATAAGCTCATACTACGAATAATAAAATTGGATGCAAGCTAGTAAAAATCTTTACTGATCATTGCTTTTCGTACTTTTCAATTTCTGTATTTTTATAAAGCAATTCTATCGAAGCTTGCTTAAACATTTCTTCTGATTCTTTTCCTGCATGGTAGGGTCTTTCACAATAAACTCTTTTTATCCCACAATTGATTATGAGCATAGCACAAACTCGACATGGGGTCATTTTACAATACAATGTAGCTCCATGAATGGAGATACCAAGTTTGGCTGCTTGACATATAGCATTTTGTTCTGCATGAACAGTTCGTGTACAATGCTGCGAAACTGAACCGTCTTCATGCACTACTTTTTTCATTTGATGACCAATTTCATCGCAATGAGGAAAGCCAATAGGAGAACCAACATACCCAGTAACAAGAATCTGATGATCTCGAGCAATAACACAGCCACTTCTCCCACGATCACAGGTAGCTCGTTTTGATATAGCGTAAACCACTTCCATAAAATAATCATCCCAGGAAGGACGAACATAGGTACTACTGGGTTTATTGCCTTGATTGAATGTCATGTATAACCTCCAGACATTGTTTTTCTAAGTACTCGAAACTTCCAGTGTTCATGATAGTGATGTCAGCCATTGCGATGGGCCCACCTTTTTCTAATTGGGTGATTTCCGCATGATCTCTGCTTCGTGCAATATCTTCGCTTAAAGGTCTTTCGCTTCTTATTTTCAATCGTTGATACCGTAAATTTGGTGGAGCATAAACGGCTATAACAACACTTTGATGCAAAAAATTTTGTTTAAAAATTAAGTATTCTGAATAACTATACAAACCGTCCGCTACCACGGGAGATTTTATAGTAAGGTCTTTAAGCTGATCAAGGTTTAATGTTGCGTATGCAGACATACCATATTCTTGTCGGATGGATTCTCGTACCAATCTTTCATTAAATTCATTTACTTCCATTTTTCTTTCTTCAAGTATTTTCATGGTGATACGACCAATGTGAAAATAATGAAATCCATTTTTAATAAAATGGCTCGATACGACAGATTTACCAGCTCCGCACAAGCCAGCTATAAAAACAACTTTATTCATCCAGTAGATCTCCTTTCGAAGCAGTCTATCTTATGGCTTAATATAAAAAAAAGCTATACTATATTCAAGTTATAATTAGAAGTTAAAATGAAAATAAAGGTGTGATAATGAAAATTCTTGAAGAGCAGCTTTTGTTCCCATTATTCTATCTTTTCTTTTCTATTTTTGTCGCTATAGCTTTGTTTTTTACTTATATTTCTTATCTTCAACTTCAAGGTATAGCTCCGACTTATCACCAAGAACCCTTATGGTTCAATATACTCATGAGTTTGTTGTTTTCCTTTTTTACCTGGATTGTTTATCAGTTTAAGACATTAAAGATATTACTAACTGATCAAGTGCTAGAAGTAAGTTTTGGTATCTTTAAGCGATCAATTTTACGGACAGAAATTGCAAAAGTGTATCCTGATCAATTAAATCCTTTTTTTGCGTATGGTGGTTGGGGTATCAGAACAGGTCGCCATCTTGGTCAAAGAAGATTAGTTTATAATTTACCTGGTAAAAAAAACATTGTCATTGCATTGAAAGACAAAAAACATGAATTTGTATTTTCAGTGAACTCGCCGGAACATTTTATTCTTGTTTTAAAATCATAAGTAATAATTCCTCAGGAAAATTCAAAATAATTTGTGCTCCAGCATCAATGAGTTCTTTTTGAGAACGAAAACCCCAAGACACTCCGACGGGATACATGCCTGCATTTATTGCAGTATTCATGTCAATCGAGGTATCACCAACATAAATTACTTCATGGGGTGAAACTTTTAATTCTTCAGCAATTAACAAAGCTGAGAAGGGATCAGGTTTTTTTGGATAAGTTTCTCTCGCTCCAAAAACAAGATGAAATATATCTTCAGGAAAAAAGTAATTTGCGCACAAATCGGTAAAATGTTGGGGTTTATTTGATAGAATTGCTAGTGGGATCTTATGTTTTTGCAAAGAAAGCAGCATATTGGTAATTCCAGGGTAGGGTTTGGTATGATTTTTCCAGTGCGTTTGGTAGTAAAGGTTAAAATCGCGTGTTATTTGATCCATATCATCCTCATCGAACAAAAGAGTCTCAGGAAGTGCTCGTTCCAAGAGGATCCTTATTCCATCCCCGACTCTGTATTTGTAGGATTCAATAGTATGTTGGGGAAAATTACGGGCTTTTAAAACTTCATTTACAGAATCAGCTAAATCGTGGATGGTATCGATAAGAGTGCCGTCAAGATCAAATATCACTGCTTTAACTAAAGGTAGCATAACTTATTCCTTTCAGCTTTTATTATGCTTCTATTATATAGCTTTTTTCATGGACTTTTTGTGAATTTAAGGTAGTATAATGAATAAAACTACTATAAGGAGTCGCCCATGGTTAAGATTAAAGCGATTCATATGAAAGAAGAAAGCGGAAGCAAGTATATAGATTTCGTATTGGACCAACTTGGTCCTTCTTCTGAAGATTGGCCCCACGAAACCGTGAGAACTTTGTTTGTTCGTTTTCCACGACTCTTATACCATGAAAGCAAATATCCCAAAAAAGGTGGTTTTTTGCGTGTTGTACAAGAAGGGACTACCTTTGCTCACGTTGCTCAACATATTGCGATGACCTTACAACAAAAAGAAATGGAAGATATGGAAAATATCAAATTAAACGAACATAACGAATTGGTTTTGTCTCTACCCTGTGTTGATTATGAAGAAGGAATTCAAGCTTTTCGTTTTTCTTTGCATTGGTTGGATCAGGTTATGCAATCTCATCTTCAGGATTCGCAATCTAGCTGATAGTATTTTTTGTTGTGCACCATGTTGTATATTGATTTTGCATACCATTGTTTGCCTCTCTTAGGAAAAAACTCAGCTTCTTGGTTAAGAGTTTTAGCAATTTCTTCGTATGAATGTCTGCCTTTTCTTAGGCCAATGATTCGTTTGATAAGAGTTATTTTCTCTGGATCAAGCACTAGTTGTTTGCCTTCTGCTTTAAAACCATAAGGTGGTTCACCCCCGGTATAGCCGCCTTGTTGAGCTTTCGCCATTTTTCCATTCCAAGTTCTTTCAACAATAAGGTTGCGTTCAAATTCTGCAAAGGAGCCCAGGAGTTGGATCATGAGTTTGCCCTGTGGCACACTCGTGTCAAATTGTTCGGTCACCGATATGAATTCGCATTTGTAAGGATTTAGTGAATCTTCTAAAAGATTCAAAAGATCACGAAGACTGCGGGAAAGACGATCAAGTTTGTAAACAATCAAGGCATCGTATTTGTTTTTTTTAATGTCTTGGATCATAAGCTGTAAACCAGGGCGTTGAGTTGTTTTTGCGCTAATGCCAGAGTCTTCGTACCATTTTTTTATGTTTATTCCTCGAAATTTTGCATAGTAATGTATGCGTTCTTTTTGAACCTCAAGCCCAAAACCTTTTAACTGTTCTTCAGTAGAGACTCTTATATATGCTGCTGCTTTCATAAGTTACATTTTATCACATTATTATACCCATGTAAAGACTTTTAAGTCTTTACATGGGTATAATAGATAAATAATCATAAACACTAATTAATAAAAGCATAAAGACTTACATATTGAGATAAATATCACATAAAAACGTGATATTTAGAGATACTACTTTTTTTCAGTACAATTTTTTGATTTTTTTGGATTTTCAAGTTCTTTGAGTTTGAATGAAATACTGCAAATATCGCAGTAATAATTGTCAATATCTTGACCGTTCTCCACTTTAGTAATTTTCAGCAACATATTTCCGCACTCGGGACACGCATACGTCCTGTTCATAAAAGCTCCTTTTAATACTGCACCGAAGTTTTGCTTTGGATAATTTTATACATATCGTTAAATAATGCAATAAAAAAACCCTGGACGTAAAAACGCCCAGGGTTTAAAAATGGAATTAATCAATTATGGGCAATCATATTCAATGACATTAGTAACAATTTCAATGGGTAGATTGGTTTTTTTAATGCTTACTATTTGGTAAGGGTTGGTTGTTACTTGTAGATTAATACAATTTTTACCTGGTTGCTTAAGATTGGCAGTTACAAGCATTTTTTGATTTTCTTCTTTTATATCTACAACTTCAACCGAATATCCAGCAGTAGGTCGATAACCCATAAATATTGCAATCACAGTATGCTCTCTGAGGTCGATGGGATTGGGAATTACAAGCTTGTTGTTAGTAAGGAATTCTTGATAACTATCTTGATCGTCAAGAATGAGGGTTTGATAGCTGTCAACTTCACTCATGCTTCCTTCACTGAGTACGGTGACTTTGGAAAGGTTTTGATCAGTAGGGGGCTTTGTCTTATCTGGGTTAGATCTTGTAAACATTAGTATCACAATCAAAACTCCTATTAACAACATCAACCAAAGCAACAATCGTTTATTCATATGCACTCCTTATGGCTAAAGTTCCTTATGCTCACTTTTGTTTATAACCCTAAATCATTATTTTACAAGACTTAACTGTTTTTCTTTTTTTTATATACTAAAATAGAGTAAAAGTAGTGATATAAGCAAAGTAACTGGAGGCTATGATGATACATGAAAATGCCAAGAGCATGCGCTGGATACTGAAAGCAAAATTTTTGGAGCTCAAAAACAGTGAGAAGAAATCTGATCAGATGATGGGTATTCTTCCTCCTCCCTGTTTTAAAGAAGCCCTGGAGACCAACCAAATCATAAAGCTTCCAGAACCCGATCCTTCAAACTTAGCAAATGATTCTTTATTTCAAGCCATTCAATCAAGAGAAAGCGTCAGAGCGTATTCTACCGAACCTTTTACACAAAAAGAACTTTCTTTTCTTTTATGGGCATCCCAGGGTATCCGTAAACCCTCTGCTAAACCCCATATATTCTTCAGAAATGTTCCTTCAGCTGGATGTAGGCATGCCTTCGAAAGCTACATTGCAATTCACAAAGTAGAGGGATTAGATACCGGTTTTTACCATTACCTTCCTCAAGATCACTCCCTGGAACTAATTAGTCTAGATGAACATAGCGAAGCAAAGATCATCGATGCAGCCCTTGGTCAGGGTTTTGCTGGACATTGTGCAGCAACCTTTCTCTGGACTTGTCTCCCATATCGTATGGAATGGAGATACGATATCGAATCAACAAAGCTTATTCTTCTTGATGCTGGACATCTATGTCAAAACCTCATGTTGGCTGCTCTTGCTATCAACGCAGGGACGTGTGCTATCGGAGCCTATGACCAGGAAATAGCCGATCAAACCATCGCAGTTGACGGAGAAAATGAGTTTGTGATTTATATGGCCTCTGCAGGTAAACTCCAAAAAGCTTAGGGACCAGGAAAATACCAATCAACTGGCAATGGCATATCCACAGGCAACTTTATAGGAAAAATGCCCTCGTCGGTATAAAGCATGATTTCGTCATTGATATATTTTATCGTGTGACGAAGTTTGTTTCTTGCTATCAAGAGATGGATGGATGCGTTACTTTCTGCATTCCAGGCAATAATAAGTAAATCTTCAAAAGAAAAAAAAGAAGGGTTTGATAGTTGCTTAAGTGGAGTGGGGAGGTGATTTCGAAAGGCTTCAATTTCTTTCGTAAGAGGATCATGTTTTCGTATCTTTCCCGACTTAAGACTAAGTGTCCAGATGGCTCCATCTTGAGATGAAAAATAAAGAGATCCTTGGTGATAAGCCATACTATTACCCGAAGCTGGATCAGGAAAAGGCATTTGCTTTACAAGTACCTTCCATTTGATCGATGAATAATCATATATTGCTTTGATTATCCCTACCTTGCTTTTATCTGGTGAGTTCTCGATGGTTTGAAAAAGAAACTCCCATTTTTCTTCATTTGCCAGGATAGCTAGAGGCTTGAGAATCCTTAAATGAGCATATTCATCCGAAGGCATACGAAGAGTAAGCTTTTGAGCTTTTTTACCAAAAAACTCAACCATGACTTCATCTCTTCTTGAGGCTTGAGCTGGCAGATAAGCTAAAACCTGTTGGTCTTCTCTTGAAGCAGAAAAAACGAGATGGGGGGAGGAATCCAACGCTTGATGAAAAACACTGAGTTCTTTTTCATTGACAGGTAGTAGTTTGTTATCTTGCATAGCGCTAAATGAAAACAAAACATTCTTGCCATTCCAGTAGAGTTTAAGGTCTGAAGATACTTGATTTTGTACTGCTATAGGTTGATCGTTCTCAGTGATCAAACCACTCTTTAAGTTGATTAGTGCTTTATACCATGACAAATCCATACCTTGATTGTTCTTCTGGTACAAAAAAGGTAACTCCTGGGGGAGACTTATCGAAGTCCCCCCCAAACTACAAGAGCTTAAAAGAATCAAAATAGAACAAAGAAAGAGAGCATGAAACAATTTATATTTCATAGTCTTGAGCTAAGGTAATTATTGCTGAAAAAGCACTATAGCTTTGAGGTTTAATCACAAAGGGAATGTCAAGATGCTTTAAAAGTTCCTGGATTGGAATCATATAATGTCCTTTTACCAATTCAACTTTCGCACCTAAATCGATTTCTCGAGAGCCAGAAGCATCAAACAGACGCGCTTTTGAATCACCCTTCTTCATGATCACAAGATCTTTTGGCATGGTGATAATCAGGTCACCATTAAACTCTTTGAAATCGAAGTTAAATAGCTCTTTGATTGACAGTTCATCCATAAAAATAAGCTTGCTTTCTATTTTGATGGGTATTATAGGATGATAGGCAACTTTTCCTCGCTTGACCAAACAAGAATAGACTTTTACTTCCAGCGGTTTTCGATCAATTTTAACTGGAAGACTCAAAGTGGATTTATCTGTTTTTATCGCGATGGTACCATCAACTTTTTCAGTTAATTTAGCGTAATCTGCGTTAAGTTGCCATTCAAGCATTATGGAGTTGGTGCCATCTACTATTTTATTATATGTGAGTTGCGGGGGATGCTCAATTTGAAGGGAGGAATCATCATCAAAACGTTGAATATGCATTGTTGCATTCCATACCAGGGGATAATCGATGGTAGTGATAAATTCTTTGGGACTCACTTCAAGAGAGGGTTTCAGATTTCGATCCATACCAAGATCGATTTTGCTGACTCTAAAATGTCCTGCATCATTGATCAACAATACATCGTTTCTGAAATCCATGCTTAAAGGAGCAAGGAAGGTATGATCTCCCTGGCTTATATCATCTAAAACACCCTTGGAGCCCCAGACGGAAATGACAGAATGATCTTTAAAAAATACAACATGGGACCGATGATGATCCAAAAAAGCAAAACTATTTGAACCCAATACTTTAAAATCACTAATATTGAGAGGCAAACCCATCGAAATGCAACTGATATCTATCTGACGATCAAAGTTGCCTTCTGGATCAAAAACTCGCAGTATTTGTTTTTCCAAGTCTAATATGTACAAAGAATCCTCATATAAACGCATCATACGATTGGAGGACAGATATACCTTAATTGCTTCTGGAGCTGAAGTGTCGTATCTTAATGTTTCTTCTCCACTGCTCAAATCAAATATAACATTTTTCCCGCTTATACTATCCCAGATGCAAGCATGCATCGAATCAACCGCCCAATAATAAGGCTCAAAATCTTTAGTCTTGGGGATCAGCTTTGTAGTTGAATAGCGAATTTTCTTTAAATTATCAAATGATATTTGTTGAACTTCAAAACCACGATTATAAATCAGAGCGGATATGGTAGAGTTACCAGTATATTGTATGTCCATCAACGAAGCGCTGTATCCATCGATTCTAACCGAAATATCCTTAACAAACTCACCTTCTGGTGTGTACAGTTTGAGTGTTGAAGTATCAGCCGGACTTCGCTGGGATAACAACACTGAGTTGTCCTCAAGAAGCCAAGCACGATTTGCATACAAGTTGAATTTTGGATGTTCTTTTTTCCATTTCTTTGCTTCGAGCAAGGGGTCATTTTCGATATAGAAATCAGGATTCAGCTGTGCAATTCCACTTTCTCCATTGCTTAAATCATAGATCAAAGCAATCATTGTATTCTGTAAAAAGAATATTTGCTCAGTAAAAACATTAGGATTGCTGGATAGCTCATACGATTTTTCCAGAATATAGTGATCGCGATCAAGCTTAACTTCATGGATAGCGGGAGGCGTTAGAGTTTGTAAATAGTATTGTTGCTTGTTCTCGGAAATTGCACCTGCGATCATCATTTCTGGAGCCTCATATACATTCAAAGAACCAGTATTTAAATTGAGTTGAGCAAGATCACCAAAAAGGCAAAAAGCCATGATTTCATTGTTTTTTATGGTAAAGTCAAAAGGATAATTGGGTATAGTGTATTGACTTATGACTTCTCCTGATATGAGATCCACGATGTTGATTCCATTATATGGGCTCAAAAGGTAGAGCTTGTTGTCAGCAATCTCCATGGAATAAAAAACTGGATAGTTACGGTGTGGGTAAAGGAAAGTGCCAAAATCAACATAGCTAATCATCTTATCCAAACGGTTGGAAACAGGATCAATGACGTAAATATCATACTGGTCAGTAAAAACAAGTTTATCTTTCCAACGACGAAAAATAGTCTTGTTTGCAGAACTATTAGCTAGATCGAAATAATACGAATCAAAGTAATGACCTTTCCATTCTTCCAAATCATAGATTTTTTCGGGTTCATTTTCCAGATCCCAGTGATATAGACCATCATAAGCGCTAATCATGAGTGTTCCATCGTCCATCGTATCCACACAGCTTGGATTGATCAGTTTACCATTGTTGTTGCCGTGAACAATATCAGTATGAAGAACAGCAGACTCAGTTTGAGCTTGAGCATAGTCTGACCACAGAGCATCGACTTTTCCAAGGCTGGCCCGATGAGTAATAGTTATCATTTGCAGATTTGCATTCCAATCCACTTTGGCTCCAAATAACTCTGCTATGAAACGCACGGGTACAGCTGAACGTCCATTAACAATCAAAAAGGGCCCCTGCAGTGGAATTTTCTTGCTTCCTTCTTGCCCCGTAACGGTAGCAAACATTTCTAAATACTTCATTTCGATAGTCATATCCTGATATTTTATGCGAACAGTTCTTGTTTCTGTAAGATACTCAACAGAGGCCCCAAAAGCTTCAGCAATAAAACGTACTGGTACATATGTTAAAGAATTTTGAATAATGGGAGGAAATTCAAGGGGAGTCTGAGGTTCAATATTTATATAGGATACAGGATCATCAATGACAAGATGAATCAGAGTTTCCTTTTGACGATTAATCTCCACAATCTTGCTTTCGCTTTCAATCTGCTCCTGATAAGCAATAAATTCAAATTTTTGGATACCTTGGTGAAGCGGTAAAGGCAAAACAAAGCTACCATCAACATTGATTGCAACTGAATGATTGTTTACTTTAAGCTTGGCTCCTGGGGTCACTTTTCCTTTAACAGTTTCGGTGTTGTTTAAGGTTTGACGATTTAATGGTCCTTCCAAGCTTAACTCAGGAGCTTGCTTTGGTTCGCCATTCGATGAAACAAAATAACGTAAGTTTGCGAAATTATTTTTTAAATGGTGGTCTTTAAGATCATGGGGAAGAATGATCTCAAGATCGAAATCCTGATAACCTTCTTTATTGCTGGGTACTTGAACAGAAAACGAACTGTATTCTCCTGCCTGAATAGCAGGTAGAGGATACGAATCCTTTTGGTTTACTTTTAAGATTAGCCCATCCAAAGGTACATTACCCTGATTTTTGTACTCAAGCATCAAGCTGACTGCTTCATTTTTGCTTGCAGTAAGTTGGTTAAAATGTACTGAACGAATACCAACATCGATTCTTTCTTTAAGAGGGATAGAGAGCATTTCCATAAAAAATAGCAAAGCATCGCTACCTTGTTCAAAGTCTTTTTCAGACAAAAAACCGGTATATAAGTAGCGTGAATTCGATTGGACCATTGCAATCTTCTTGTCTTCTGATAGAGCAATTAGATTGGTATCTTCCATGATGATATCATCCCAATTTTTTTCGGAACTAAGCATGAAGCGAGAAGGCATAGCATACTCATCCTTGGAAAATATCTTCTGCTCATCATTTTCGATTTTGAGTTTCATTTTGTAATCATTAGTATTTTTCATGGTAAATTTTACTTCAGGATGGAAACCAAAAAACTCTTGAACATCATTCAATGGTAAGCCAAAGTGATTTTGCCCAAGATTTAGTATTCCAAGAGTTATACCACCTTTGTTTTCAAAATCTTCCAAATAGCTTAATGCTTCTTGGATCGGATAATCATAAAAATAGGGAGTGTAGAGCACCAACATATCCATGTTGAGTCGGTCCATGGTAGTTCTGTATCCCTTGTCCTGCGCAAAAGGCACTACTGCCAATTCCACGTTAAGATTTTGATCCCGATAAAACTGATTGAGCTTTTTAAGCATAAAGCGTTGCTCATAATAGGCTGGAGAATTTATCGATGATTCCTGAAGTATGCCAACACGTGCAATGGTGCCATCAACCACCTTGATGTTATATGAAAGCGTGTTGTCGTTTGTGATGGTTTCTTTATCTAGTTTTGGAGCTGAGACCTGGAGCATTTGCTCTCCAGCATCTTGAGCAAAAAATGAAAAAGTCATCCTGCGAGAAGACATCACCGGTAAATGATCAATGAGATAATCCTTAATAATACCTGAAGGGGAATCAACTCTTACGGGAATTTGTGAGAGATCAAAGATTCCTTCGTTAACGAGGCTAAAAGCATAGTCTTTCCGTTCATTTTTTCTTAGTAAGCTAAGATCGTAGGGAGAATACATCACCAAATCGTAATTATAGCGACTATAAAATACAATTCTTTTTTCTTTAAAATCTTCTGTTTGAACACGTATAGTCATGAGACTTTTTTTATCTGGTTTAAAAAAATGCAAGAATTCTTTCAAACTTTTTGGGGCAAGAGCTCCCTGGAATCTTAAAGGAGTTTCATGATCCAAATAATCTGCAACGATATAGTTGAGTTTCTTTGAGTCGCTTTCAGCAGTAATATTGATCCCATCATCGATAGAAAAGAAAGGAATGCGATTGGAAACCAAAGGCATGGATTCCATATAGTCGATCTCTGGAACAGAATATGTGGGGCTGGGAATATCTGACACTTTAGGTAATTTGATAGTGGGATCTCCCTGAAGGGTAAATCCAAAGAAAGTTTTTATTTGAGCGGGATTAATCCAATACCAATGTTCCTGGATGTATTCGGCCATGGTACGTCTAACCACTTCACCCAAAGATCCACCCTCAGAAGAGTATTGCTTGAAAAAGTACTCCATCATTGCGTCCATATAGTAAACTTCAATCAAATCTGGAACACCTTTTTCGTACTTCATGTTCCATCCTGCGTAGTTGATTCTTGCTCCACCAACATAGGCGATGCCAGCTCCCTCAGAAAGCACTACAGCTTCAGCAAATGAGGTAGGATACTTATGTTGAGAGTTTGTGCCAAAATCAGCTTTGGCAAGTCTTGAATCCCAAGCTCCATTGCCACATGCTTCACTAAGAACTATGGGCAACTTGTCTGCTGGTGGGAGATCCATTAGATGTTTTGAATGCAGAAAGCCTGGTTCAAGTGCAAGACCGTCCCCAGAGCCATGTCCAAAAGCCCATAAAAAACCTTTGTTGTTTTCACGAAAACCTTGAAGAACTGGTTCATTGGTGAATAAGCCTTCAGTTTTAAAATATTTCTTTATTTTCATGCCCTTGAGGTAATCTTTGTTAATAGCTCGAGAGATAGATAACTCAGCAAAGTAATCTCCGTTAAAAGTATCTCCCCCCATTACTGCAGCATTTTGAAACCAAGAGGGATCAAGCGTTTTACGATATCTTCTGATTTTTTGGATGAGCTTTTTTGCTTCATCAGCATCTCTTACGGGAAGACGACCAACATTGATTTGGAAGGTATATGTGCCACGAGAAGCATCAGGTGCCATGTAAAAATAGTCAGTAGGAACCCATTGATCATAATCGCCCATGCCATCTCCAGAAAAAACATAGTAAGAAGGAGGGATATAGCTAGCATCACCTAATAGGGTGAGATGAGATATTGCTTTGCTTTCAAGCTGTTTTAAAAGAAATGATCGGATTCTAAGCGCCAAATCCATATCATAATCCATAAAACGTTTTTTTTGTTCAGCTTCGAAATCATTGAAACCCTGCACTTGCTCCATGGAAGGTATTTTCGCAGGATCAAATGCTTTAATTTCTGACATTTTGACAACTTTCACTTCGTAGGCATCAGCCTCTTGCATGCTTTTTAATTCGTTTGCATAAGATACCAATTCGTCAGGACACAGAATGAAAGCTTTGTTGTTGGTCAACTCAGAAGCTTGGAGCTTGCTAGAATAATCAGCCTCCCTTGATATTCCAATCTCAATTGATATCTGGCTGGCGATATGCCACTGTTTATTGCTGACATAAACGGGATATACAAATAGAGTTAGTTCTTTTTTACTCATCACATTGGTTTGCACGATAGTGAAATTAGTATCTGGAAAAACCTGGCTTGAGAGCTTGGAACTAAGGGGGGGGTTAACGGTTGTAACTTTTTGATCAGCAATAGTCTGTGGTTCGGGGGCAAGTTGGAAAGGCAAACGTAAAAGAGGAAAACTTTGTGCTTGTAGAACTTTTGTTTTGACATAGCTTACGGTATCAGAAGCATTTAAGGTGTATTTGAAGGTTTTAAAAGGTAAAATTGGTTTTCCAGGGATATTTAACAAAGAATGCTTGTCAATTTGGGGAAAAATACCCATATCTTGAACTATCCAGTCGATTTGAGATGCTTTCCATCCAAATTTCAACTGTTTGCTGAAATTGCTGGGTTTGGTGCTTAAGACCTCAACTGTCATGGGAAGAAGAGAATTTTGAACTCCCTGGGCTTCCTGGGTCCATGGGCTGGGTGACAAGAAAAAAGAAAAAACAAAAATAAGACTAAGGATTGCTCCAAAAAGTCTTTTTTTCATGAAAGGCCTCCCCTTAAGATGCTGATTCGAGTCATGTAAGATGGATTGTCGACAAAAGTTTCATATTGGTTAACATCATATTGTTCACATTATATCAAATTGCAGAGTTTTTTCATTGAAGTCATGTTCAACAAAACTTAAATTACGATTTTTTGCATTTATATGTATAATAATTCAGTTGTAGCTGAAATTGACACTCAAGTGGCACTCAGTATAATAGCCACTGCAGTATATAGGAGGTAGAACGTTATGATTACTACTTATAGGCCGCATAAAAGAAGGAGATTTCGCGTGCATGGCTTTCTCAAACGCATGCGAACTCATGGCGGACAAGTACTGATTCGTCGCCGAAGAGCAAAAGGCCGTAAAAGAATTAGCGTTGGATGATAAAACTTTGGAGGAGACTGTCTTCAAAAGAGTTTCAACAACTTTTTCATGAAGGCAGTTTTCTTTCAGGAAAGTTGCTTTGCATTAACGTAAAAAAACATGACGGTCCTGCCGTTGGTTTTACTCTCAAAAAGAAAAAAAGAGATGCAGTTCTTAGAAATTTGATGCGTCGCCGACTTCGTGAAGCATTTATAAAAGTTCAAGAATTCATACCTACCCAATGGCAAATAGTACTTATAGGTCTTGATGATGTAAAAACTGTCCCTATCGATGAACTCAGTTCCGAGTTATACCGTCTTGTGCAATTAGGTATTAAAAAATGGAAGCAAGAATATGAAAATCCTACTTCTCCTCATTAAACTTTATCAAGCCTTTTTATCCCCACTCAAGGGTTTTTCATCCTGCCGTTTTTATCCAACCTGCTCTCAATATAGTTATCAGGCTATCACCAAGTATGGAGCTTTTAAGGGTAGCTACTTATCCATCAAACGCATTATTCGTTGTCATCCTTTTCAGAAGGGTGGTTACGATCCAGTGCCATGAAACCTCGCCATAATATTCGAAAGGATGCATATATGAAAAAAAATCGCTTACTCATGTCTATCCCAATTGTTTTAACCTGCTTAATCTTATTAAGCAGCATAGGAAAAGCAGAAGAAAAAAAAGAACTTCCCAAAAATATAGAAGTAACTTTTGCAGACAAAGATAAAACCCCTCGGGTTCGTAGAACTGAGATATCAACTCTCACTCCCAAAATTCTAAACAAAAATGGCTATACCATCAAAGATGTTACTGTTGAAATTGTGGGTATAGATAGCAACGATATTTCTCCTTTTATCCGCATGGAAAATTTTCCCCAACGTCTTACTGTTGCTGAAAACATTCCTGACAAGAAAAATAAAGTCGTGAATTATGCGATCGAAGTTCCCGAGGATCTCGAGCTTAAAACCTACGAATTGCGTTGGATAGTGACATATAAAGATCTATACGATGAAGAACAAACGCTATCGGAACCCTTTTATATCGATGTAGTTTCACCTAACGCTTTTATTGGTTCTTTCCGTGTTGTGCTCGATAAATTGGCTGACTGGCTTGGAAACTATGGATGGGCCGTAATAATTCTCGCTATTCTAATCAAACTTCTCCTTTATCCTCTCAATATGTCATCCATGAAGTCCCAGGCTCAAATGCAAAAAATTCAACCCAAAGTCACAGAAATCAATAAGCTTTACAAAGATAATCCTCAAAAGAAATCAGAAGAAATCATGAAGCTCTACAAGGAAGAAAAAATTAATCCTGCCTCGGGTTGTCTCCCCATACTTCCACAATTAGCAGTGCTATGGCTCTTGTATGGAGCTCTTCAAGGTTATACCCCACTCTATCAGAGTAGTTTCTTCTGGCTAAAGAGTTTGGGTAGCCCTGATCCCTTTTATATCTTCCCGATTCTCGCTGGCGTTTCCACCTTTCTCCAAAGTGCATCCTCGGGTCAAAGCCAAGATCCACAAATGAAAACTATGACCTATATGATGCCTCTATTCTTCTTTTTTATCATGATGAGATTCCCTGCAGCTCTTTCTCTTTTTTGGACCATATTCGGTATCCTCTCCTGGATACAACAATATTACTTCAACAAGAAACATAAAACTTCCGCAAAAGTCATAACCCCCACCCCTAAAGTACGCTAATTAAGTTTCAAGAGGAGTGTGTTCTTTTGGAAAAAAATATACATGTGAGTCAAAAAATTAAAGATGAAATAAGCAGTCTATTACTGTTTATGTTCAAGCATCTGGACGAAAATCCTGAAATTAGTTTTTTTAATGAACCTGCTGGGCTGTTGGTTGAAATAAATCTAGACGATCCTGCACCCTATATAGGCAAGCAAGGAGAAGGATTGGCTGCCATTCAACACCTTGTAAAGGCAATATTGAGTAAAAAAATTCATCCTTTGCCCCAATTTATGATTGATATCGGTGACTACAAACGAAAACAAATCAGCATATTAAAAAATATCGCTATCAGCAATGCTCTCAAGGTACGCAGAACTGGAAAAACAGTAGAACTCTCTCCCATGAGCCCCTTTGCTCGACGCATCATACACCTGACCCTCAAAGAACAACCACAAGTGACTACTTATTCCATTGGTGAAGGTCCTCAACGTAGAATTGTAATCGATATTGATCCCAAAAAGTAAGGTATTCATCCATGAGCGATGATACCATTGCAGCAATAGCTACTGCAAAAGGTTCTTCAGCTATTGCAATTGTTAGAATTTCTGGAAGTGAAGTATTATCCATTGGACGCAAGGTGTTGAGTTGGCATACTCCTGATCTCAAACCTTGGAAGATGATGCACTCTTCATTTATTGATCCAGATACCCAGGAAACGATAGATGATGTGCTTTTTTGTTATATGAAAGCACCCTCCAGTTACACTGGAGAAGATATGCTTGAAATCTTTTGCCATGGAGGCAATCTACCTCCACAAAGTATCCTTGAGGTCATAATAAAAAACGGAGCACGTCAAGCAAAGGCAGGTGAGTTTACTCGTCGCGCTCTTGAGCATGGTAAAATGGATTTAATTCAAGCTGAATTTATTCAACAAATAGCAAAAGCTCAATCAAGAAAAGAACTACAATTAAGCTTAAAAAACATCAAAGGACATCTGAGTGACTTTGTTCATCAGTTGATAAGTGGCATACAAGAATATCTTGTCTGGGCAGAGGCTGTTATTTCTTTCCCAGACCATATCGAATTTGATGTACCCATACAACCGCTTCTCCAAACTTGGCAGTCAACAATACGCTATCTATGTGATCAATATGAAAGATCACAATTTCTTATGAGTGGATTTCATATAGCTATTGTCGGCAAAACGAATGTGGGCAAATCCACTCTATTTAATAGTCTTTCTGAAAAAAACCGATCTTTGGTTTCTCCCTATGCTTCTACAACTCATGATTACATTGAAGAAATGATACTGTGGTCGGGCAATCCCATTCATCTTTATGATACTGCAGGTTGGGTGGATGAGCCGAATCCTATCGATATGCTTTGTCAGGATCAAACTCATGATATTATAAAAAAGAGCTCTCTTATTCTTTTAGTGGTCGACGTATCAGATCCAATTAGTTTGGATCCAAAATACGTGCATGATATCCTTGCGCACTATTCTCATAAAACCTGGATTATCGTGAATAAAAATGATTTAACACAAGGCATACCCATGAACTGGAGAGAGATTATCCCAGCTTATATCCCAATACATAGCATTTCAGCGAGTACAAAAACTGGCTTAGATCTGCTTAAAAAAGAAATCTTAGAGTATTTACCCCTGGACAAGATTGCTGATTTGAATTGTCTTGTAAACGAACGTTGGTACCAAGTTTTTGAACAAGCTCGATTAAGTTTTGATCACATTGCTGAAATGCCCGATCCAAATGCTTATCTTGATATGGTAGTAGCAGAATTAAAACAGATTCAATTGTTACTAACTGAGCAATTGGGCTATAATCTTAACGAAGGCTTGTATCAGCAAATTTTTGACAGGTTCTGCATAGGAAAATAGAGGAGAGTGTGATTTTGGAAGCACAAGTGTATATTGATGAAGCAAAGCGTAAAGAAAAACAAGGTTTATGGGAAGAAGCCCTCTTGGAATACGAAAAAGCTCGGGTGCTAAATCCTGAGCATAAGGATATTCTTTTATCTTTATCAAGGATCTATCTCTTTAGAAATAAACCTATCCAATCCCTGGAAGTTTTGCATGGTGCAAATCAGCTTAAAGATGACGCAGATTTCCTCTTACAACTCTCAAGTACCTACATGGCTCTTAACCGTTTTGAAGATGCAGAACGCATCCTTCTCGAAGCCTTACATCAACATGCAACAGCTCCTCTATTGAACAATCTTGGTGTTGTGTCTATTCGACTCAACAAGAGAAAAGAGGCAATGGAATATCTCTCTAGATCCCTTGAAATGGATAAAAACAACATCAATACCTGGTTTAATCTTGCCACTTTTTATGAATCCCAGGGAGATCTTGACAAAACCCTGACTATACTTAAAAAAGCAAGAGAACATCAAGTACATCCAGATATTCTTGAGCGCTATGTCCAAGTCTTGAGTCGAAAAAAACTTTTTAAAGAGGCAGTAAAAGAAGTCCTTGAAGCCAATGAACAATTCCCAAAACATTTAGGTCTTCAAAAAAGTAAACTTAAAATCCTTTTCCTGGACGGACGCTACGATGAATGTATGCAATTTATTCAGGAACTCGACAATGAAAATACCTTTGATCCTGAAATGCGAAAAGAAATGCTAGAAGTTAAAGAGCAGATTTTTTTTCACCAAAAAAACTACGAAGCTTGCTTAAAAACTTTGGATGCTCTTCTCCAAATAAGTCAAAACAATCCTGTTTATTTTTTGAGAAAAGCTTTTGTATTTAATGCTCAGCAAGATTTTCGTCATGCCTTGGAATGGCTTTCCACCATGCTAAAAACACCTCATCTTCCCCCTCAACTAAGAAGTGAAGGGATTTTGATGATGAAGAATATCGAATTGGAAAACTGGAAACAATTATCTCATACTCTTTTTACTGATAGTACTTTTCGCGATGCTATCATGCAAAATCCCGTATATGCACTTCAGAGCAGAGGAATAATGTTGCCCGAAGAAAGCGTGGCTTTGATCATTGATTGGATCAAAAATCCCGCTTCTCCGCGCATATTTAGTCATAATAGTAAAAACAACATCATTAACTAATATATTGGAGGAAATCATGATTCAATGTCAAATTTCAGCTTATCCCCTGGGCACCGAAAAGTATAAAGATATTATTAACCAAAGCATTGAGGCTCTAAATCAGATTCCAGTATCATACACAGTCAGTACCATGAGCACCCTTGTTAAGGGGGAGAAAGATACTGTCTTTACAGCAGTAAGAGCTCTATTTGAAAAAGCTCTGGAACTACATCCCGAGTTAATCCTTATCGCAACCTATACTTCTGTCTGTTCAAAGTAATAATGTTTGGAAGAGTAAAATCCGGATCCTTTAAAGAGGGTCTTATTGTTGCCTTAAATCCCGAAAAAAGCATTGAAGAGCTTCGAATAGGGCAATTTTCAAAGATTCAAGGCCGGATTTACGACTTCATTGGCATGATTTCGGACTTACGCCTTGGGGTAAGTAATCCCGATGTATTCATTGACCCCCCTTGCCATGACGATTTACTCAGCAACTCACTCAAAGGTATCATGCTTCAATCTGAGTTGGAATTCTTTTCTCTCCTCAGTCTCGACCGAAGCACCCATACTATCCACAGTGTCAAATCCATCCCTGGACATTTTGATCCTTTAATGGACGTATCACAAGAAGATATGGATTTAATCTTTCTTGGTTCTGCCGATGAAAAGAAAACACGCTTCGAAATAGGTACAATTCTTACTATGGAATACCAAGCAGCTATTTCGCTTGAAAAAATGGTCGAACGAAGCGCTGGGATTTTTGGTTCTACAGGTAGTGGAAAAACTTTCTTTACGCGAATCCTCCTTGCAGGCTTAATCAAGCATGCTGTCTGCTCTTGTCTGATTTTTGACTTTCATGAAGAATACGGAATGAAAGGCTTTTCGGAAGAGGTGTCGTCGGTAGAAGGTCTTGCAGCTCTCTTTCCAAGCCAGACAGTCATATATAAAGTCGAAAAAGGCGAATATGCGAGGGAAAAAACAATCCAAATATCCTATCAAGATATAACTCCCGAAGATATTCGTCTGATATCGGGCGAATTACACCTTTCGGAGCATTCTTATGAAACAGCCCAAACCTTGCGAAGAAAGCTTGGCAAAAACTGGATTAAAACACTTCTTAGCCTCAGTGCAGATGAATTAGACGAAGACCAGGCAAGCAATTGGCAAGTCCACTCAGAATCTCTCAAAGCACTCATTCGCCATTTGAGCGTCCTCAAAGATCTTTCCTTTCTAACCGATGAGTCCTCTGAGAGTAACGCCCATGAAATCATCCAATGCCTCAAGAAAGGATTATCCATTGTTATCCAGTTCAATACCCGAAAACATCAACGTCTATCCTATCTTTTAATCTCTTCCATTCTCACTCGTCGCATCTACAATGACTACCGCAGAGCCAGCGAGGAAAACAAAAGCTACAAACGTCTTTTAATTGTCATCGAAGAAGCCCATTATTTTCTTTCTCCGGATATTTCCCGCGAAACCATTTTTGGAGAAATTGCTAGAGAACTCAGAAAATTCAACGTTACCATGCTTATCATTGATCAAATCCCTTCTCAAATTGATGCGGAGGTGCTTTCCCAACTGGGTTCCCGTGTGATTTTTCATCTCAATGCAGACAAGGATATCGACTCGTCCCTCGAAGGCGTTCAAAACAAGCCAAAACTAAAACAAATACTGCACTCCCTCGACAACAAAGCTGAAGCTATGATTATGGGATATGTAGTGCCCATTCCCTTAGCTTTCAAAGCTCGTAGATACGACCATTCGTTCTATCGTGCCATGCGTTCCGATGATTTGTTGGATGAAGATATGGATGTGGGAGTTTTTTTTAAATGATTCCCTCAGAAAATGAATGGTTCAAAGATTACTTCAACCACGACTACCAGTCCTGGATATTGGAAACCATAAAAGAAGAGTTAACTCTTACGCAAATTGAGCTCCTTGAAATTGCATTGTCTCTACAAGCTGATAGCAAAATTCTTGATCTCTTCTGTGGTATCGGTAGACATGCTATAGCGCTTGCACAAAAAGAATTTGATGTTACAGCGATCGATTTGGTAGATACTTATATAAACCATCTTCAGCAAAAAAGTAAAGACCTTCCCAAGCTCAAAAGCATCTGTATGGATGCCCGTGATATCGAGTATCTTGAAGCTTTTGATGCTATTTACCTGATGTTTACTTCCTTTGGATATTTTTCTGATATCGAAAACGAAAAAATGATGGAAAAAATTACTCTGGCATTAAAGCCCAGGGGTAGAGTACTCATTGATCTTGAAAACAGGGACTATATCCTTCAACATTTTATCCATGAAAAATGGCGCAATAAAGACGAAGGCTACCTTCTGGAACGACATACCTTTAATCCAATGAATTCACGTCAAAAAACTCGACGAATTTGGGTGGATAAAGAGGGCAATTCCAAGTCATATACTCGGGATCTTCGATTGTATAACGCGCACGAAATCCTAAACCTGGCAGAAAAGTGCCAACTTAAGCTGGTCTACCTATGGGGCGATTATCACAAAAAACCCTTCAATGTTCATAGTCCTCGTATGATATTTACCTTTGAAAAATAAGAAAAGCTAATCTACTTTTTGTCTATCCGTGCCATCTTTTTTGATTTGATACAATTGGGCAAAATCATCCAGGTTGCGATAAAAGATCCATTCCCCTGCGATATTGATAGAGCTCGTTCCATCAGAGCTTAACTTCTGGACATCTTTCCCATCGGTGCGTATTTTGTATAGAGCAGCACCCTCATCTACCCTGCTGAAATATATCCATTCTCCATCCACATTGATAGAACTAACCGTTTCGTGAAAGAGAATCTGTTTTTGGGAGCTATCCATTTTCATTTTATATAGCTTTCCTTGATCGGTGGCATTGATGTAATAGATGAAAGAGCCAGCCACATTCAAGCCCAGGATACTATCAGTAGTAATCTTGCTACGTTCATATCCATCAACAAAGATTTTATATAAGTTGTTTGAGCTGTTTCTACAAGCATAATAGGCCCAATCTCCAAGAACATTTAAATCAAAACAATCATCCTCAGATATTTTTTGAGCATCTGTGCCGTCCAAACGCATTTTGTAAAGTTTTCCGCTGTCACTTCCATTGCGGAAGTAAATCCATTCCCCCAAAACATGAATATTCATAGAAATATCATGGTTGAGTTTCTGCTCCTGAGTACCATCAATACGAATTTTATAGACACTGGAACCATCCGACCAGTTCCTGTAATAAACCCACTCTCCGATGACATTAATATCATAGCATCCATTCGAACTTAGAAGCTGACGATTTGTGCCATTGCTTTGCACCTTATATAGACTACCATTTTCTTTAATATTTCTGTAATATATCCAATCTCCCTGTAAAGCCACCATGCCATCATTGCTTATATTCCCCACACTATTCCCACGATAGTTTATCCCATCTCCATCAGAGCTTTCATAGGCATCCACCATCTTTCTTCCTGTGCCTGAGGTTCGAATTTTATACAAAGAACCATTTTGATCTACATTGACATAGTAAATCCAGTCATTAACCAGTTGAATGTGACTCGATTTTTCATGATTGAGTTTCTGAAGCAAATCACCTTCTGTTGTAACTTTGTAAATACTGTAATTGTCAGCCAGATTGATAAAATACAAGTCATCTCCATGCAAATTTATACCGCTGGAAGGATAGGAAACAAGCTTGTTTTTTCTACCGTTTCGGAGGTTTAATCGGTAGATATTCCATTTATCAGAAGAATTGATGTAATACAGGTAGTCTTGATGAAAATTAAGATAACGCGCTCGATCAGAACTAATTTTTCGATTTTCGGTGCCATCGCTTTTCATGCGATAGATCGTCCACTTATCTTCGGGATTGATATAATAAACTGTATCTCCCACAATATTGAAGCCTGTGACAATAGAACGAGAATTGCCAATTTTGTTTATCCTGGAGCGATGAACTGCAGTTGTTCTCATACGATACATTTTGCCCTGATCGTCATGGTTGAGGTAATAGAGCCAGGCACCATGAAGAAAGAGATCCGAGACTTGCCCGGAAAATAGGACTTGAGGTCTGCTGCCATCAGTTTTCATACAGTGGATATGATAGCTTTCGTCATAATAGGCAAGGTAATAGATCCACTCTCCCTGAACGTTGAGATATTGAGCATAATCAGAAGCTAGCAACAGCCCTTCTGTGCCATCGGTGCGAACACGGTATATATGATTTTCATTCTGTGGACTGCAGAAATAAATCCAGGATCCTTGAATAGCTACCAAGCCCGTATTGATCTGATTACCAATTCGATTTCCCTGAGTATTGCAACTCTCAAGGGAAGAATCGCATGAAGCTTGAATTTGCTGACGTTGACTCCCATCCAATTTCATTTTAAAAAAGTTTCCATCCAAATCATTGGAGTAGAAAAGCCAGGAGGAAGCAATACTAAGATTCCAAGCTTTGTCTGTAGTCAACTGTCTTGGATTTTTCCCCTCCAGAGTCATACTATACAAAGAACCATCCACAGCAGAAGTGAAAAATACTTGCTCAGTATGGATGTTAAAAGTACTAACCATAAAGTTTCCCAAGACCTGGTGATTTTTGCCATCCAGACGCATTTTGTAAATTTTGTTCCCCTGGCTTTTATTGAGGTAGTAAAGCCAATCTTGATGGATCTGCAAGTATTCGGAGCTATCCTTATTCAGTTTGTATTGATTTTGACCAAGATTGTCCATGCAATAAATCCTTCCATGGTCATGCTCGTTGCGATAGTATAAAGTATTGCGGTGTAAGATCAGGAAATCAGAGCGATGGTTAGATAATTTGGTATTATCCGATCCATCAGTTCTAATTTTATAAATACGGTTTTCATCATCTTCGTTACGGTAGTAAATCCATGGCCCAAGTATCTGAAGATCCAGACTTGAAAACTCATTGATTCTTTCTAATACCTTGCTTTCGAGGTGCAAACGGTATATCTTTCCTTCTTCGTTTCTATTTCGAAAATACAGGTAACCCTCTGAGGCACATAAAAAGGTAGCATCAACTTCATAAAATGTCTCAAAATCAGATCCATCATGGTGTACGCGATATAGATTTCCATCCAAAGCCCTCCAATGATAAATCCAATCCTGGTAGGATAGAGCTATTCCTTCATTTGCAATATTTCCAGAGCCATTACCAACAGAGCTATCTACTGTTTCCTGGAATTGGAAGGCAAAGCAATAATCCAACAATACCAAAGAAAGAGCGAGAACAAGGACTTTCTTCAACATGACAACACTTTAAGTCCAATTCAAAAAAAGTCAATTTTATGTTTGACACATCTTAGTTGCACGTTAAACTATTCAACATAACAAGTGTGCTGAGGATGGAGCTAGCTTTTATGAAGGGATGTAAAAAATTTCTGTTACTGCTCTTAGTACCCTTTTTCTTCGTGATTTCGTGTAATAAGACCTTGGGCAAGGACTTTGCAGGAGGGCTTTTTTCTTATGAAAATCCTGGGCTACATCTTTTTGAAATCGTTAATGCTGATCATGCCATTAATCGACAATCTGTTGAAGATTCTGCGTATGAACTAAGTAATGAAAGAGACGATGTTTTACAAGTTACCTATCTAATGGATGTCCCCTGGAATCTTACGATTGATCTTGGTGACTCAAGAAAAAGAGGGTCATTATTGCTCGATAACGAACAAGCAGTTGTTCGGACTTTTTTAAATCATCGCCTGGTAATGCGAGGCCAGGGTTATGGAACTTATGAAGAAAAGGTTCAACAGCAAAAAGAAAAAATGCGTGAACATCTAAATCGATCCTATCAACCCACCTCCTTTTTTGAATTGACAGACTTTAAATACATTCCCAACAATACCATTGAAGTAAGCTTTGTGGCTCAAAAAGATCTTAGTGCTAAGTTCCTTGATAGTCTCTCCTTGGTTCCACTGGTAGTAATTGATTCACTGCCAAGTTATAGCAATCCGCAACGTAGTCACAGAAATGTTGCTGTCCAATCACTTTCCCTGGCCTCTTCTGAAGAGATCTTTGATGGATCGGGATATAAGCTATCTCATATTTTAAAAAAACCCCCCCTATCCAGGGGAGATGAAGTTATGTTTTCTTTCCAAGCATCACTTCCCGAGATATCGTGGGAAGGCCAATGGAAAGTGATGTTTGTATTTGAAAACCATTCTGTAAAAACCCAATATGGAGCATGGGCTATACCTTTAGATGAATGATGGATACCAAAGGAGGGTATTATGCACCATAAATGGTTTAGTTTAATAGCGCTAGTTTTATGCTTTATATGCATTCTTAACCCGCTTCCCAAGGGTCAAGCTTCGGTAGACTTTAAACATCGTATTGTTGGCTATGGGCCTGCCTTTGGCGATCTTGTTGTCCCTACCAGCATGACTTTCCTTAATGGCGAAGCAATCATTCTTGATCAACAGAGCTTGCATGTTTTTGATAGCAAAACCCAGGAGTTTTTACGATTTATTCCTGTACCTTTTTCAATAGAAAACCCTCTGGATAGTGATTTAACCTTAAGCCTTCAAGATCAAAACTATCCGCTAGATTTCTGGAAGAACTCTTTCAAGTATTTTTCGTCATCTTTTCGTACTTTTCTTCCTCCCCAGTGGCAAGGAGATTTGTATCAACTCTGGTTTAAGTATGGCTACCTTCGAAGCATTCAACATGATTCCCAGAGACTTGTCTATTTGCTGGATTATCAGCAAATCATCGTTATTGATCCTGTACAGGGTAAAATAGTTCGTCACATGGATCTAAAAGAGCTCCTTCGTCCTCATCAGAATGATATCTTCCAAGTCATGATCACGCTTGAGCACGAACAGATCCATCTATACGCTCAATCTAGTGACAAAAACGATCGTACGCTAACTTCATGCGCTATTCATGTCTTCAAGCTGGACGGAGAAGAGCTTAGATCTATTACGCTTCCTGTTTCCTTGTTTGAGCGCTATTCTGTTTCTCAGATGATTTATCTCTCCGACCTTCAGGTTTTTGGATTTGTACAAAATCCATCGCTCTTTAATAGGAATGAGGTTTCAAGACTTCTATTTTTTGATAGCCAGGGAAACCCAATAAAAACCATATCAAACCTTAAGGATTTAAAGTATCCTTTGATGTCCTTTAAGGACGAAGGATCCTTAACCTTGTACAACACGGGGACATTGGTCCAAACTCAGTATTATATGGATGATGACAAACAACTTCACCTGACTCCTGTCTCTGAAGAAACTCTGGCTATTCAGGAACCCGTGGTTGGTTTGGTTCTTGGAGACGAGTATATCGGATTGATCACTTTAGATGTTTCTAAGAATGATGGAATTTATGGATTAGCTGATAGCTTCCAGGTCTTGCTCAAAAAAGAGCATACCGTGACGAAGCTTGGGTCTTCCCCGAATAGGGAGGAGCAACTCTATGGCTCCATGGCTTTTTGTATCCATGAGACTGGTGATTTGCTGATCAGCAATATGGCGCAAGATGAGTTTTGTGTTTTTAACCCCCGTGGGAATCAAACTTCCTCCATTGCCTCATCTGATGCCTTTGGTATGTATGGCATTCACGATATGATCTATCATCAGGATCAACTCTATGTTGCTTTTTCTGAAAGCCTTTATCAATACTCATCAGAAACCCAGAAATGGAATCCTTTGGGATATAATTTATCAAGCACCTATCACCGCATGGTATCCTATGATAATAATCTTTACATCAGCAACGCAGTGGGTAGTTTTGACCCTGAGAAACCACAATTGTATCTTATTAACCCAGATGGTACTCCCGAAACTCTTTGGTTTCAGAAAGCCTGTGGAGTTTCTGAGGAAAGACCCCCCTTATTTCTTGATTTTGTAATCACTGAAGAGGGCATCGTCCTCTTTCTCGACAGTGAATATCATCGCATCTACCTTTACGATCTATACACCCAGGAATACCTTTCAAGCATAAATTTACCCCAGGAAAACAGCTTCTATACATCGCTGAGCCTGCTTCCAGACGGAAGCCTCCTGTTATGCGATGTGAATCAATCCTGCTTGTGGCATTTGGATAAGAAGGGCAGGCTGATAAAAAGAATTGGTCAAAAAGGAGTAATTGCAACGCCAAACAATAAGGAACAGTATCATCAAAAAAGCACTGACTTTTTTGTGCCTTTTCAAGCCAAAGTAAAGAATGGGAATATTTATGTGAACGATCTATTTAATTGTCGCTATCACATCATCCCTATAGAAGAGATGAATTAAGCCTAATTGAACTTTGCATACAAAGCTCTGGCAAATATGGCTGTTTGTTCAGCCACCATGCCTGCCTGATAATACATATAATAAGGGTCCGATGCAAAACCATCTACTGAAAACTCAATAGAAGAACCCGTAGTAAAAGTTCCTCCAGCCATGATGATGGGGCTGGGATAGCCTTTTTGTTCGAAGGCTTCAGGGCTAACAAAGGAGTCAAGAGGAGAAGAGCTTTGAAGGGTATCAGCAAAGTTTTGCCAATGATTTTTGTTCTGAGTGGCTATTTTTAGGACAATATCATAACGAGCCTCGGTGTAGGATGGCTCCACTACAAAACCCATTTCCTGCATGAAACAGGACATATACAAATTTCCCAGCAAGGATTCGCGTACCACCAAAGGGGAAAGAAATAGTCCCTGAAGAAAAGATGCTGTAAAGCCTAAATTGGGAAGGGTTTCAAAGCCCATCCCTGGAGCAACAAGCATATCAGCGCAAGCATCTACAAGGTTTTTTTTTCCTGTGATATAGGCTCCAGTTTTGGCGATACCTCCGCCTAAATTTTTTAGTAGCGAACCCGCGCATATATCTGCACCCACTTCGATAGGTTCAATATCTTCCACCAACTCCCCGTAGCAATTATCCACAGCGATAATTGCCTGAGGATAGATCTTTCGGAGCTGAGGGATCCAGGATTGGATTTCTTTATTGGAAATACTTCGTCGTGGTCCATAGCCACAGGATTTTTGTATCCACAAAACTTTGACACTGCTATCTGCTATTAAAAGCTCTGATAAGGGATTCATATGATCGATGAGATTGATTTCTTGGTAGCGAACACCCTGAGCACATAAATGGTTTCCTTCCGCTCCTTTTTGAATACCAATGCAGGCTTGCAGTGTTTCATAGGGAGCTCCACACAAACAAAGGATAGTATCTTGATTTCGAAGAAATGTTTTTAATATAAGATAAAGGGCTTGAGTTCCCGTTACTAATTGGGGTCTGACAATACTTGCCTCTGATCGAAAAAGGCTTGAAAAAACACCTTCCATAGATTGAGTTCCGCTATCCATGAGACCATAGCCAAAAGAAGGATGAAGATGATGGCTTGCTACTCTGTTGTCTTGAAATGCTTTCAATACTTTGGCAAAATTTTTTCGATACTGACTTTCAATTGCTTCCTGAAAAGGGGAAATAGTCTTTCTAATATAAAAATCCAAATCTTCAAAGCAGGAATAAGTCGAAGGGCTTATTTTAAAACTCCTTTTAGCTGACCATCCTCAAGTGAATTGATAGTCGCCCATAGGATGGTACCGGGTTTCAAGTCCATATCACTTGAAAGGAGCATCGTCTTCTCTTCAAGGGTTTTAGCTAAATAACTATGATCGTTTATTTTTTTTAGAATCATTACTTCGTTGTTGGTGTTTAAAAACCGCTTGATTCTTTCGTGAGAGGATGTCCGTTGAACATCCAGCAAACGGTTGAGTCTTTCTTTGGATAAATCTTCGTCCAGGAGGTCTGGAAAGGTGGAGGAAAGAGTTCCTGGGCGGTGGGAATAGACTGCGCCATAAACGGTATCAAAACCAGTTTTTTCAACCAATTTCAAGGTTTTGGAAAAGCTGTTCTCATTTTCCCCCGGAAAGCCAACGATAATATCCGTGGTGAGAGACGACAAGGGGAAATACTTTCGGATCTCTTCGATGATATGCAGGTAGTGCTCCACAGTATATCCGCGCTTCATTCGACTAAGGATTTCGTTATCTCCGCTTTGGACTGGCAAGTGAAAATGCTGGTAAATATTGGGATGTTTTACCATGACATCGAGAATTTTAAAATCAAACTCTTTGGGATGAGAGGTGATAAAATCGAGACGCATGACTCCTGGGATGGATGCTGTAGCGTCGAGTAATTCTGCAAAAGATACTTGAGGGTTCAGATCCAAACCATAGTGATTCACATTTTGCCCAAGTAAAACCCATTCTTTGATGCCATTAGCGCATCCCTCACGCACTTTTTCTAATAAAAGGTTAGTGGGTACGCTACATTCTCTTCCACGCACCAAAGGAACTATACAATAACTGCAAAAAGAATTGCATCCATGGATTACGGGGAGTTGAGCAGAAAATCCATTGATATCTGGAAGAATTCTAAGGTCGGAATCAAGTGTCTGATGAGAGAAAAAAGTACTCACAAAACTAACAAAATCATCAGGAACTTCCATGGAATTCAATGGACCATGCTCGTAGTCGATATGAGAATCTGTTTTTAATGCAGAAAAATCTTCCAGTGTTGCAGCGCATCCCGTAAGACATAGTGCTAATTTTTTACGTCTTTTAAGGTAGCTGAGTTGTAGAGCAAGATTTCTGGCTTTATCAACCGATTTTTGCCTCACAGCACAAGTGTTGATGATCACAAGATCAGCTTCTCTCAGGTTGAAGCTTTCTTTTAGACCCAAAGACAAAAGATAAACTCGATAAACTTCGGCATCATAGCTATTCATCTGACACCCTATGGTTTTAATAAAGAAAGAGAAGGTATCAGGCTTCAATTAATTCGCTCTTACCTTCGATACGAAGTGCTTTGCCGGTAGTTTTGTCAATATCTAGTTCAACATAATCCACTCTTTGTATGGTTTCCTTGGATACCTCAAACCTGTCAGGCATAGCAGTAAGATACCGTTGAATGATGGTTTCGTGATCCACTCCAATTACCGAATGGTGGGGACCAGTCATTCCTATATCGGTGATATAGGCAGTGCCCTGGGGAAGTATCTGATAGTCATGGGTGGGAACATGGGTATGAGTGCCCACCATTGCGCTGACTTTGCCATCAAGATAAAAACCCATGGCACGTTTCTCTGAGCTTGCTTCCGCATGAAAATCAACGAGGATGATCGAAGTTTGCTTTTGGATATAGGGAAGTATGTTTTCCATGGCTCGAAAAGGGCAATCCAACGCTTCCATAAATACTCTTCCTAGGATATTGACTAACGCAATTTTTGAATTGTCTTTGAGTGATAAAAACAGAAAACCAGAGCCTGGAGTGCCCGGAGGATAATTTAAAGGACGAATTATACTCCGGGTAGCATCCAGATAAGGTATCACTTCTTTTTGATGCCAGATATGATTGCCTGAACTCATGGCATCGATTCCAGCATCTAATAGCTCCTGGGCGTTATTAGAGTTTATACCCTTTCCTCCAGAAGCATTTTCACAGTTGGCAAGAATACAATCAAAGTTTTTTCTTTTCTCTTGCACAAGTTGCATCGCCGCTTTGCGCCCAGGTTTTCCTACGATATCCCCTAAAAAGAGGATACGTAAAAGATTATTTTGCATATGCAGTGGCTCTGGTCTCACGAATGACTAATACTTTGATCTGACCAGGGTATTCTACTTCATTTTCAATCCGACGCACAATATCATAAGACAACTTGGAGAGCATGATATCATCGATTTCAGTGGGTTTTACTATAATGCGCAATTCCCGACCTGCTTGAACGGCGTAAGATTTATCGACACCATTAAAATCATTACAGATTTTTTCCAGAGACTGAATACGTTTGACATAGGCCTGAACATCTTCTTTACGAGCGCCAGGACGGGAAGCGGATATGGCATCTGCTGCTTGAACGATACAAGATACGACAGAATTGTAGGGGACATCGCCATGATGGGATTCTGCAGCGTTGATCACTTCAGATGCTTCATTGTATTTAGCAAGAAAGTCTGCGCCCAGTTTGGCGTGAGAGCCTTCCACTTCACGATCGATAGCTTTTCCAATATCATGAAGAAGGCCTGCTCGTTTTGCTTTGTTAACATCATCATGAATTTCTGCAGCGATGGCGCCAGCAATAAGAGCTACTTCTTTGGAATGAGCTAGCACGTTTTGTGAATAACTCGAGCGATATTTGAGCTTTCCGAGTAGCTTTAAAATCTCGGGATGCATAGTACGAATACCAAGCTCTAATATGGTATTTTCACCTTCTTGAATGATAACTTGCTCAACTTCTTCAGTAGCCAAAAGGACTAGTTCTTCAATCCGGGCTGGATGAATACGTCCGTCAAGAATAAGTTTTTCAAGAGCAATTCTTCCAATTTCTCTTTTTACTGGATCATAAGAAGAAATAGTTACAACTTCAGGAGTGTCATCAATAAGTAAGTCAACTCCAGTTAGACTTTCAAATATTCGAATATTACGCCCTTCTCTTCCAATAATTTTTCCCTTGATATCATCGTTAGGGAGTGGTACAACAGATATAGTGGATTCATTGGTCTGGTCAACTGCAACTCGTTGAATTGCACTGGAAATAATCTCTCGTGCTTTTTTTTCAGAATCAAGCTTTATTTGTTCTTCCACTGTCTTGAAGCGAGCCGCCAGATCATAGCTTATTTCAGATTCAGCTTTTTTAAGAAGCACTTCACGAGCTTGTTCTTCTGACATATTTGCTACCCGTTGAAGCTCTAATTTGGCTGAATCAACTTCTTTTTGAGCAGCTTCTTTAAGCTTTGCTATTTCAGCTTCTTTTTGGGTGAGAGTTTTTTGCCTTTTTTCTACAAGTTCATTCTTTTTTTCAATTTCAATCTCTCGTTGTTTGAGACGATTTTCGTTCTTTTTGTGATAGCTTTCTTTTTCTTTGCTATCTCTGGAAACTTCTTCTTTCATTCTCAGGACTTCATCTTTGCCTTGAATCACAATTTCTTTTTTGCGAGTTTGTGCTTCATCCTGAGCTTTTTGGATTATTTCTTTTGCAAGCAACTCGGCTTGCTTGGTTTTGCCTTCAGCTAGGTTTTTTCTATAATAATAACCAAGAAGACCCGCAATAATAGCACTTAATATTATCCATAGGAATATAATCATCTATCCTCCTCCAGTTCATTTCGGTATGAATTGCTTAAAAAGCCTCGCTGATATAGAAAGCGTTCAATTTTAGCTCTACTTTCAGCTTTGGCAATACTGTTGGATTGTTTTTCTTTTTTTAAACGAATCCACTCTTTTACCACTTGAGATTCCTTTTCGAGATCGTAGTATCGCTCAATCATCTCTAATACAATATCCTTTGGTATCCCTTTTTCCTTGAGTTTGACGATCAAGGATTGCTTTCCTTTACGTTTGACATCCTGCCAATCTTTTATAAAAAAACGGAAGTTATCTTCATCGTTTATTAAAAGCCCTTCTGTGCATTGGAGCACTCCTTGTTCAGCTTCTTTTGCTTCAAATCCATTTTCCATTAGCTTTTGTTTAAGCTCATATGAAAAATACATTCTACGCGATAGATAAGACAAGCAGGCTTGATATGCTTTATTTTTGCTTTCCATGGGGTTCGGGTGGAGTTACTTTTAGACCATAAGCCTCTTTCACTTTATTTTCTATCTGAGTTAAAATTTCGGGATTATCTGTGAGGAATTTTTTGACATTTTCTTGACCTTGCCCAATTTTGTTGTCACCATAGGAATACCAGGAGCCACTTTTTGCAATTATTTCTTTCTGTAGTGCCAAAGAAAGTACCGAGCTTACGTGAGATACTCCCTTTCCATACATCAAATCGAAAGTGCAGGTAGTATAGGGAGGGGCTACTTTGTTTTTGACAACTTTTACTCTTACTTCCTGACCAATGTTCACTTCACCATCCTTAAGAAGATCTCCTCTGCGAATTTCAAGCCTGACAGAAGAATAGAACTTCAAGGCTCTTCCACCTGTAGTGGTTTCAGGATTGCCAAAAACTATACCAATCTTTTCCCGAAGCTGATTGATGAATATGGCAGAACAGCCTGACTTGTTGAGAACACCAGCGAGTTTTCTCATGGCTTGAGACATCAATCGGGCTTGCAAACCCATCTGCTGATCTCCCATGTTTCCATCTAACTCTGCTTTTGGGACGAGAGCAGCGACAGAATCAATAACAATTAGATCAACTGCTCCGCTTCTAATAAGAATTTCAGCAATCTCGAGAGCTTGTTCACCATAATCTGGTTGGGATATGACTAATTCTTCCAGTTTTATTCCAAGAGTTTGTGCATAATAGGGATCAAGTGCATGCTCTGCATCGATATATACAGCTTTACCTTTCTTCTTTTGACATTCTGCAATTGCTTGAAGAGCTATGGTACTTTTTCCAGAACCTTCAGCTCCATATATTTCAATAATTCTTCCGCGAGGAAAACCTCCGACACCTAAAGCAACATCAAGCGAAAAAATACCACTTGAAACCACATCTTCGCTCATGCGAGTGACAGAATCACCCATTTTCATAATCGAACCCTTGCCATAGGTGCGAGTAACCTGCATCATAGCAGATTCTAAAGCTTTATCCTTTTCTTCCATTTGTCTTGTCCTCCTTTGATACATTAAATGTTGCTACGGTGTTATATTGGGCTCCCGTAGGCTTTAAAACAGATTCAACCAATTCAAAATGCTCAAACATCATTTTGGTGTTTACGACAAACTGATCCCAAGGGAAATTATAGTGTTGTTTTACTGGTTCACGGAAACGTGCTAAAGTAACATGAGGGTAAAAACGATTGTCGGCCTTGATTCCGAAGGCAAACAAACCAGATCTTAACTCAAGGGCTAAACGTTCAAGCCAATCCACTTTTGAAAGAGTGCATATGAGCGTTTTTACATTACGTCGTGAGGGAAAAGCGTCCATGTCCTGAAGTTCAAGACTTTGCTGAGTAAATGTTGAAGTTAAAGATGATGCAAGTTCGGTAAGTTGTGGCAAAAGATGGCTGTCAGTGTTACCCAAAAATGATAAGGTGATATGATAGTTGTTGGATTTAATCCAAGAGCCAGATGAAAATTTACTTTGCATCAAAGTGGCTTTTGCCTTTAAAATCTGTTTTACCTGGTCTGGCAGGGGTATAGCAAAAAACAAGCGCATCATCATATTGAGCTCTCCATTTTGCTCAGATATATATGAAGAAGATCAAGAGCAGCTTGAGAAGCCTGTTCCTGCACATACAAACGACTTCCACTAAATTCGAATAGCTTGCATGCAGTTTCTTGAGCGGTACTAAGCGCGATATAAACTCGCCCAGGAGGTATCTCGGGATAGGTATCAGGTCCTGCAGATCCAGTGATACCTATCCCGAGGTTGGTTTTGAGTAGTTTTTTAGTATTTTCAGCCATTTTTTTGCATATATAAGAAGATACCACTCCATGGTGTTGGATTTCATGCAAAGAAATATCCAAACGTTGAACTTTACTGTCAATAGAGTAAACGACCAAAGCCTCCTTCAGCCAACGAGATGCCCCAGGAAGGGCTGTAAGTAAAGAGGCAAAAGTTCCTCCTGTACAAGACTCAGCAACGCTTAATGTCATGTTTCGGTTACTTAGTACAAGGGAGATGGTTTCGAGTTTACTCATGGATTATGCCTTTAAGTTGTGTTCCATCAATAGAAGTTATTTTTACTGGTATTAATTTGCCCAATCGAGCAGAATCTCTTGGGCTGGAACAGCTGATAGACACATTGTAATCAATTTCAGGAGCATCGTAAATCGATCTACCTGTGAGTTTTCGAGAAATACCATTCCAAGACTCTGCCAAAACTGTAAGAGTTTTTCCGATAAGTGTCTGGTGGAATTCCATGCTTATATCGTTTTGAAGGCTATAGACAGTTTTGAGTCTTTCTTCTGCTTCAATTTGAGGTATTTTGTTGGGAAGATGGTAAGAAGGTGCATCTATCTCATCAGAATAAGCAAAAAAGCCAGCTCGTTGGTATTTAAATGAAGTGATAAAACTACATAACTCATCGAATTGTTTCTGGCTTTCATCAGGAAAACCTACTATGAATGTGGATCTAAAAACCATATTTTGATGCTTCTTTTTGAGTGTTTCCAGTTGAAGGAGGGTGGCATCTATATTAGTGGGACGATTCATTAAGCGAAGAATTTGAGGATTGATATGTTGTAAGGGCATGTCAAGATATGGCAACACTGAAGGAATTGAAAACATCTCGTCTAAAAACTGAAAACTCAAGGAAGGAAATAGGTACAAAATTCGTATCCAGGGAACCAAGGAAATTTTATCCAACTCATACAAAAGACGAATCAGGTTGTTTGCTGTGTGGGGGGGTAAATCTTTTCCATAGCTAGCAGTATCCTGAGCTATAAGAACAATTTCTTTGAGAGGGTAGGCTGTATGCAATTTTTCAACTTCATCGAGCAAGGAAGAGAGAGGAAAACTCCTAAAAGAACCTTTGATAGAGGGAATCAAACAAAAGGAACAAGCACGATCACAACCTTCAGCAATTTTGAGATAAGCTGTGTATGGATTGGAAAGTTTACGAGAATTAACTAAAGGGCTAGTATTACAAAAGAAATATTGATGGATTCCACGGCAGGGATCAGGGTCGCTTATTATTATGACTCGAGGGAAAAGTTTCTTTAATTCTTCAGTATATCGGGTAGCATAACAACCAAATACTATAATATGGAGTTTGTCCTTGGAATAGTATTGTGCAACTAGATCCAGAGTTTCAGCTCTGGAAGCTTTCAAAAAACAGCAGGAATTAATGAACAAAGCGTCAAAAATATCATTTTGAGAAACAATCGAAACGCCATTTGAAACAAGGAGATGACAAACTCTTTCTGTTTCTACGAGGTTTTTTGGACAACCCAAGTTTATGACAGTAGCGTGATGGAATGGGTTTGATTTATGGGGTATAGGATTTGGTTTCGATGATATTTCCATTTGCAATCACATTCACCTTAATTGATTGACCTGGTGAAAGAATTACCTCAAGATCTATCACCTCACCTGATTTTCCGATCATTCCCAATTCAATTTGATTGATAGTTATATTCAATCCTCCCGCATTGCCGATTTGAAAGAGTATTTTTCTTTCAGCTTCTATCATGCGAGTAGTTTGGGCAGGCAGTGTAAATGATTCTTTTTTTGTGTCATCCAATGTGTAGCTTATCCATACTTTTTCGTTGGTGTGAACAGCAACAGATAGTTTTTCAAATGTGATTACTGGGGTTTGTTCGGGTAATTCGATTTGTTCGGGTGAAATTGGAGTTTGAGGGTTGGGTACATCTTGAGGGTCTGGAGAAGAAGGGGGGTGTGTTTCGGTTTGGGGGCTTTGGGGATTTGCTGAGTTTTGAGTAGTTTCTTGGGCTATCGGCTTAGTATCAGGAGGAAGGTGGTCTTTGTTGCGGTTAACAAGGCTCACGACTATCCAGATAAGAAATAAAAGAGCCAACACAATGGAAACAAAGGCAAAAAACTTTGTGTTGTTTTTGTCTTTTGCGTTTCGGTAAGTTCTTTCGCTAGGAGCACCGACGGTCTTGGTCGGTATAGATACATTTTCTTCTTGAGAAACCTCGTCAAGATATCGTTTTAATACATACACTTGATCAAGGTCAAGATATTCAGCATAGATCTTTAAAAAACTTTTAGTATAAACTTTGTCTGGAATTTCGCTGTAATTGCCACTTTCGATGGCTTCGAGATATTTTCTTCTGATTTTGATTGAATCAGAAACATCCTCGATAGTTAATCCCTTCTCAATTCGCTTTTCCTTTAAGGTTTTTCCTATAGCTTCCATTAGGTATATTTTATCATATTAGTGCAAATTTTAAAACTACTATTTACGTAACAACAAATCAAAAACTTCATCCAGGTGGGATACATAGTGAATTTTAAGTTTGTTAATGATTTCTTGATCAATATAAATTATATCTTTTTCATTATCCTTTGGAATTATGACTTGTTTGATTCCAGCTCGGTGTGCTGCTAACAATTTGTCTTTTAATCCACCAATAGGTAATACTCGACCTTTAAGGGTAATCTCACCAGTCATAGCAATATCTGCAGATATCTTTTTTCCAAGCAGAAGAGAACAGATGGCTGAAAAAAGAGCAATACCCGCAGAAGGACCATCTTTTGGTATGGCTCCTTCAGGAACATGAATATGGATATCAATTTTCTCCTGGAAATCAGAGCTTAATTTTATTTGATCAGCTCTACTTCGAATATAACTCATTGCTGCAGTAGCGCTTTCTTTCATCACATCGCCCAATTGACCAGTAAGGATGAGGTTTCCTTTGCCTGGCATTTTTATGGCTTCAATAAATAGAATTTCACCCCCAACCTGGGTAACTGATAATCCTGTAACCATTCCAGGATCATATTCAATGCCTGCTACTTCATGTCGATATACAGGTGCTTTGAGGTAATCAATGAGTTTTTCTTTTTTTATGGTCATTTTTCTGAATTTATTTGTCTTGGAAGCCTTGTTGAATGCTACCTTTCTGAACACTTTGGCTATCTGACGTTCAAGATTTCTTAATCCTGCTTCTGAAGTGTACTCATTGATGATTGACCGAATGGTCTCATCAGGCAGAGAAACATCAGACTCCAGAAGACCATTAGCAACAAGTTGTTTTTTTATGATGAAATTCTTGGCAATATTAAATTTCTCGTCCTCAGTGTATCCAGAAAGATTGATAAACTCCATTCGGTCTTTAAGTGCAGGGGGGATGGTATGAGAAACATTAGCAGTAGTGATGAAAAAAACCTTTGAAAGATCAAATGGAACCTCAAGAAAATGATCAGAAAAGGCAAAATTCTGCTCAGGATCGAGAGCTTCGAGAAGGGCAGAAGAGGGATCTCCTCTAAAATCTGTTCCAATTTTATCAATTTCATCGAGTAAAAAAATGGGATTTTTTGTGCCTGCTTCTTTCATTCCTTGGATAATGCGCCCAGGAAGTGCTCCAACATAAGTACGACGATGGCCGCGAATCTCAGCTTCATCTCGGATTCCGCCTAAAGACATACGTATAAACTTACGTCCCATTGCACGAGCAACAGATTTGCCTAAAGATGTTTTTCCTACTCCTGGAGGTCCCACCAAACACAAAATTGGAGCTTTGATTTTTTCTGAAAGCTTCCGAACTGCTAGATATTCGAGAATACGTTCTTTGATATCTTGCAAACCGTAATGATCTTCGTCTAACATATCCTTGGCGAGTTGTAAGTCTAATTCATCAGGTGTTTCTTTGTTCCAGGGTAAAGCCAAGACCCATTCAATATAGTTTCTTACTACGCCAGCTTCAGCCATCATAGGAGGCATCTTCATCAAACGCGTTAACTCATCTTCTACTACTTTTTTAATATCAGGAGGAAGATCCAAGCTCTCCATTTTCTCGCGGTATTTTTTAACTTCTTCAGTATATTCGCTCTCAGAATCGCCCAATTCTTTTTGGATAGCTCTTAATTGCTCTCGTAAGTAGTACTCTTTTTGAGTTTTATCAAACTTATTTTTTACTTCTGATTCAATTTGCCCTTGGAGTTGCAAAACACTAACTTCTCGCTTAATAATTTCAAGGAGTTTGTGAAGTCGTTCTTTCAGATCGAGAGTTTCTAAAAGAGCTTGCTTTTCTTCCACATTGAGGATAATTGCGGAAGATATTAGGTCTGTTAGGCGGTCAAGATCGCGAATATTTACTAAATCAACATAGTTTTCAGGAGACATACGCTTGTTGAGTTGAAAATATTGTTCAAAGGTATCTATTAATTCTCGGGATAATGCTTGAATGTAAGGACCTTCATGAAGAATGGTTCGGAGGGTATCTACATCGACATCATAACGTTGTTCCATTTCAACAAATCTTTTGATGCGAACTCGAGCGAAACCTTCAATAATAACTCTTAAGGTCGAATCAGGAAGACGAATGACTTGTAAAACCTCTGCTCCGACTCCAACTGGATACATGTCAGAAGGACCAGGATCCTCAACAAATTCATTCTTTTGAGTAGAAACTACCACAAATCTATCTTTGCGAAGTGCTGCTTCGATTGCATTGATTGATCGGGGTCTTCCAACTGTTAAGGGTTGAACAATGTTGGGAAAAATAATGACATTTCGGATGGGAACCAGGGGAGCTGTTTTAAAATCAATCACTCTTTCGTTGATATCTTGGTCTTTTAAAGTCATATTTTAATGTTTTCAAGCAAATTCAATTGAATTGCTTTACTTTCCTCCTTCAATTACTTTGTCTATGATACCGTACTCTAATGCTTCCTGAGCTGACATAAAAAAATCTCGTTCGGTATCCTTTTCGATGATATCGATAGTTTGCCCTGTATGTTTTGCGAGAATGTTGTTAAGCGTTTTTTTGGTATGTAACAATTCGCGTGCTTGAATTTCTACATCAGTAGCTTGACCTTGAGCACCACCCAAGGGTTGATGTATCATGATTCGAGCATGCGGTAGGGCATATCGTTTTCCCTTACAACCAGCGCTAAGCAGAAATGCTCCCATGCTCGATGCCTGACCGATACAGGTGGTTGATACATCGGGTTTAACAAACTGCATTGTATCATAAATAGCAAGCCCAGCAGTTACTAGGCCACCAGGGCTGTTGATATAAATTTTGATATCTTCAGCATCATTTTCCGCAGAAAGAAACAGGAGCTGAGCTACAATACTGTTTGAGAGATGGTCATCAATCATCTCGCCTCCAATAAAAACTATACGATCTTTTAAGAGACGAGAGTAAATATCATACTGCCGCTCTCCAAATGCTGTTTGCTCTACTACCCACGGTATCAGAGACATATTTTTTACCTCATTATTTCTTTTCAGTGAAACTTACTCTTTCTATCAACCAATTGAGAGCATTTCGTCTTCGTACAATCGAATCGCAATACTCTCTTACTTTTTTTCTGTCTAATGCTCCATCCTTATATTTACCCAAATATTGCTTAGTTTCTTCATCGACTTCATTTTCTTTTGGAGCAAGATGGGGATTTTGTCGTTGGATAGAGCGGATAATGAGATCAACATTAGCTCTACTAAGTGCTTTGGGCTTTAATTGCTCTTTTAATTCTTCGATGGTTTTGCCTGATTTAAGCAAAAACTCATCTAGGCTCAACTTCGAATCATATAAATCTTGTTCAAATATGCTTAATGTTTGCTCCATGTAGTGTTCTTCGATGCTTGGAGGTAGATTTTCAATAGAATATGTTTTGAACCATTCTTCGAAAAAGGAACTCCACTTTAGTTCTTTTACATAGTCCTGATACATTTCTTCGGCTTTTTGAGATACTTCAGCTCTGTATTCTTCTAAGGTTTTTTTTATGCTCAAAGAATCTAAGAGAGATTGATCAAGCGTGGGAAGTATTTTTTCTTTGATTCCGGTCAGGCGAATTTTAATTGAGATTGGGTCTTGATCTTGGGGATTGAATGAAAAAGTTCGTTCTTCGCCAGCATGCATCTGCATAATATCTTTATCAATATCAGGAAGGATTTGGTTTTTTCCAAGCTCTACCATAGTGGGGTAAAACTTAGGATTTTGTGATTCAAAGTTGTAACTATATTCAAGAAAAGCATAATGACCATTTTGAGCTTGAGATTGAATTTCTTGGAAGGTAGCGTTAGCTTCCAATAGCGATTGAATGAGTTGCTGTTCAAAGTCATCTCGACTTTTTTGAAGATCTATCGGGATTTTTAGTGATTCTAAAGGGGTAAAATCAATCTCAGGAAAAAAGTCAATGAGTAGTTTTAATGTGTAAGCTTGGCTTTCGATTGGCCAGCTATCTGAAGTTAATGAAGGGGGGTAAATAAAGTCATAGTCCTGCTTGTTTTGGTTTAATAAGTCAATCCCTTGGTAAACCATTTTCTCAATGACTTCTTCGAGAAGTTTTTCCTGATTAAGGTATTGTTTTGCAATATGTACTGGGACTTTCCCTTTTCTAAAACCAGGTACTTGCACCATGGGAAGAAAGCTTTGATATGCTTTTTGAAAATGAGCGTTTACTTCATCCTCAACAAAATAGATATCAGCATGAGCTTGATAGTTTTCAGTCTTAAATTCTTTAAGTTCCACTTTTATCCTCCTTAAGTAAAGGGTCGCACCCAATAACTTCAATACTTATACTAAACAAGATGTTATTGTCAACAAATCAATCTTGCATATAGTATTGTAACATATTTGAATATTGTGTTTGCAAGGATTGCTCAAGTTGACTTTATGCAAAGCAATGGTATATTCTTTTTCTTGAGTATTAATTAATGAATATGTGAGGTTGCTGAATGGATACGCATTTTTTTACTGAAAAAGAAGTTGAGCGGAAATGGTATCTGATTGATGCTAATCAACAGGTTCTTGGTAGATTAGCCAATCAGATTGCGACCATTCTGACAGGGAAAAATAAGCCTGAATTTACTCCCAATGCAGATGTTGGCGATTTCGTTGTTGTCATCAATGCAGAAAAAGTTAGAGTCTCAGGCACCAAAGAAAAAGATTTTATCTATTATAACCATTCGGGATATGCTGGAGGTCTTAAAAAAACTCCATTATTCCGCATGAGAGAGCGAAAACCAGAATACATGCTCCGGAAAGCTGTATGGGGCATGATCAAACACTCTCCCCTTGGTCGCAAACGCTTCAAAAAGCTTAATGTTTACGCTAGCAACAAACACCCCCATGCTGCCCAAAATCCTATCCCTTTTGATGTCAATCAATTTAATCAAGGAGTGTAATTTATGCCCGGAATATTAGCTACTGGATATCGAAAAACTTCTATCGCCAGAATTATGCTCAAGCCTGGTACTGGTTCAATTCGTGTAAATGGCAAAGCTTTCAAAGACTATTTTCCATCACAATTGCTCCAACTCCGCTCCACCGAACCCTTTGAAACAGTAAAACGTTCAAAGCAATTTGATGTCACTGCTCGTATTCTTGGAGGTGGAATCTCTTCTCAGACTGATGCACTTCGTCATGCCATAGCTAAAGCACTCAGCGAGTTCGATCCAAACTTCAAGCAATCCCTTCGTGATAAAGGTTTCCTTACCCGAGATGCCCGAGTTAAAGAACGAGTTAAAGCGGGTTTAAGAGGAGCTCGTAAGGCCAGACAATACCGTAAACGCTAGGGCTTATCCCCTTTTATGCCTTTCACGCACTCCCATCTCTCTCTTCCCGAATGGAAAGAAGATGTATGGGAGTGTTTTTTATTCATCGAAAAAAAATTTCCACTATTTCCAAGCTTTGAATTTTCAGATTCTTGCCTTATTGGCGAAAAACTTCTCGATTTAATATACTATACTCCTACTGTGGGTTCTCTTGCCAGCGATCAACTTAAACAGTTCGCCCTTTTCATGATATTTTTACTAAAATCAACACTTTTATTTGATAGAAGCTTTTCACTTGATATGAAACACAAAGAATCCAAACTTATTCTCATGCATGCAGATCTCTATCTCATACAAGGAGGTATTGAGTTTAACAAGCTACATCAACACCAAAAGTGCCAATTACTTCTTGAAGAAACTCTTAATTTTCTTTCTACCCATTATCTTTCTTCATTTGATCAAGTTCAAAAAACTTTAAGCTTGCAAGAAATTCTTTCCCAAAGATATGGAGCTTTAGTGTATTGTGCTATTGTTGGAATACTATTGCTTTCGGATAACACCACTATTCCAAAGAAAGCATTGTTTTCTTTTTCAAGAGCATATGGTCTTTATTTATGCATTAAAAATCATAAACTTTTGCATTCAACTCATCAAGATCCCACCCTACTAAACAAACAATCTCAAAAACTTTTGTCCTTACTTTCCAAGAATGCAAAAGAATTGGCTTTTTTACAATATCTTTCCTCCGATTTTGAAAGGAAGGCTTTCACATGATTGTAATGGACGGCAAGCATCAATCATCCATTCTTCGTAGAGATCTTAAAAAAGAAATCGAGAAGATTTCTCCTTCTTCCCCCTGTCTTCTTTCGCTTATGATTGAGGGTAGTTCCGAAGCTGATTCTTATGTTCGTAATAAAGAAAAAGCATGCAATGAAGTTGGTATCATATCGAAGCATATATCGCTCAGTAAACATGTTTCTGAAAACGATTTAATTGAATGCATTGATAGAGCAAACCAAGATCCAGAAATTCATGGTATTATACTTCAAATGCCATTACCAAAAGAATTCAACCAATACCGTATTTTTTCTCATATAGACCCAAGGAAAGACGTTGACGGACTGCATCCGCTAAACTTGGGCAGACTCTTGTCTGGAAATCCCTTATTTGTCCCAGCCACACCCTTGGCAGTATTGCACTTGATTGAAAGCTATGGAATACCATTATCAGGAAAAAAAGCAGTTGTCATTGGGCGTTCAAATATTGTTGGAAAACCCTTATCTCTCCTACTGCTTCATCATAATTGCACAGTAAGCATAACTCATTCCCAAACGCAGTCTCTAGCAAATGAAACTTTAACAGCAGATATTCTTGTTGCCGCAATAGGTCAGGCTCATTTTGTTACTTCAGCTTACGTAAAACCTGGAGCAGTCGTGTTGGATGTGGGCATTAACTTTGCTCAAAACAAACTCCTCGGAGATGTTGATTTTGACTCAGTAGCACCCTTGAGCTCTTATATAAGCCCTGTGCCTGGAGGAGTTGGATCTCTCACCACCACTATGTTGCTTCAAAACACATGGAAAGCTTTTAAGCTTCAGCGATGGTCTTAGGAGGAGTTTACCTCCATGTCCCTTTCTGCAAAAAAAAATGCTCCTATTGTGACTTTATCTCTTTTGAGAAGAAAGTCAGCTCAAACTATTTCAGATTAGTTTTTAAAGAGTATCAAATGTATTTGGAAAATAAACAGCAAATCACCTTTGATACTTTGTTTATCGGCGGAGGTACCCCAAGCTTAGCTCCTCCAATTAGCTTTAAACCCATTATTGATCTTTTTTTATCACAGCTTCCATCAGGCATAAAACCAGAACTAACCATTGAAAGTAATCCTGAGTCGCTTACTAAAAGAAAACTCCAGGAATATTTAGATCTTGGAATTAATCGTATCAGTATTGGAGTTCAATCCTTTGATCCACTAGTTTTAACCTCCTCAGGCAGGCTTCATAATCAAAAAGAAGCCATCTTTGCAGTTGAGACTGCATACCAAATTGGTTTCAGAAACATAAATATAGATTTGATTTGGGGTCTTCCAGGAGAAAGCAAAAAAACTTTAGAATTAAATCAAAGTATCCTTGACTCTCTGCCATTAACTCATCTTTCATGTTATTTCCTAGATCTATCACCCAAGACTCCAATGTATCGGCTAATCCAACAGAATCAGTTATCATTACCTGACGAATTTTCAAGCATAGAGCTTCATAATTGCTTTTTGGAATTTCTACAAAACACTCATTGGATTCATTACGAAATATCCAATTTTTGTAAAAATGGGTTCGAATGCAGGCATAATTTGCATTACTGGAAAGGAGAACCATACCTTGGTCTTGGGGTTTCATCTGTGAGTTTCTTGCCTCCATGGAGAAAAAAAAATACCATTCAATTAGCTAGGTATAATAATAAAATCGTCTCAGGAAAAAGTGCTTGCACCTTTCAAGAGCACATCAATCCTGCCATTAGAGAAAAAGAAAAAGTAATGTTAGGTCTTAGGCTTCTTAAGGAAGGTATTTCATGGTTTGATGTAAAAGACGATAAAAAAGATATTGTTTGTTCCTGGTTGGAAAAAGGTTATTTAGCTAAAAAAAATACAAGGCTCCTTTTCACTCAAAAAGGAGCCTTGTATGCAAATCAAGTTATATCATCGCTTTTTTAACTTAAATCAGGCGTCGAATTACAATTGTTTCTGATTCTTTTACCCACTCGACTACAGCGCCTAAAGCTTCTGCTATAAAGCGAACTGGCACAACTGTTCTACTGTTTACAATCATTGGAGCTGCATCTAAGGCATGAGCTTTACCATTGATGAAGGCAGTTTTGTTGCCTATCTGCAAAACAATAGTAATTTGATCCATTTCGATAGTGATTGATTGAGTTTCGTTGGTCCATTCTACTTTGGCTCCAAATGCTTCAGCTATGAAACGTATCGGAACAAGAGTTCTTCCAGATATGATCAAAGGAGCTATATCGAGTTCAATGGGTATCTTGTTAACGAAGGCTTGAGCTTTTCCAATAACTAACTCGATCACTATCTGTTGATAATTATATACTTCGACGCTCAAGCTTGACTTATTCCCAAGTGCATCCCAAGCCTCAATATAAAGCGTATTAACACCTTTTTTTATCGGAATATCCACTTTGAAGATATCATGAACAACAATTGCAGGTAGGTCGTTGACTCTCACTCTTGAATCAGGTTCAACTCTTCCTTTTACCGATAGCTCTATTTGATCAATGATCTTGTCAAACGAATCTAACATAATCGAAGGTCCTTGAGTGTCAAGGAATATTTCGGCCGTTTTTTTTATATCAACACCTTTATGAGAAGCAATGATTTGAATAGAATTCAAGCCTTCTTCAAGTTGATGTTCAAATGAAAAAGCACCAGTTGTGTTAACTGGAATTGTTTTTCCATTTGCAGTTAGTATTGCTTCTGGGAGAGTCCTGCCAGAAACAACAATATCTCGGATATTGAGTGGGGTTTTATAGGGATCAAGCTCAAGAAATAAAACTTTTTCTTTTTCGACCACACGAATAGAGGTCTTGCCAGGTAACATTTTTTCTGCAGATACCTCAATGATAATTTCACCTGAAGAGCTTGGATGCATGATTGTAGTTATCCTACCATCTTTATTTGTTTTTCCAACAAAATCTACCCCACAACCGAATGCTTTGACCGTTGCGTTAGAGACTGGCTTCTCAGTACCAATTTCACTTACAAGAATAAACACTTCATTGTCTTCATTTTCATAAATAGTTGAAGGAGTTACTTTTAAGCCTCCTCCCACCAAGGCATCAAAATATAATATCTTTTCGAGTTTAAACTGTCTTGGAGACCATTCTTGTTTGTTTTCAAAAATACAATCCATCCATGCAATATGTTCGCCTGATCCAGTGGGGGTGAAATGCATTGTAGCGGAAGTCACAATAGTGTTGTCTGTTTGTTCTGCATGGAGTCTGCCATAGATTGAATTTTGATGTTGAGCTCCTTGTAAACTAATAATTCCTTCCTTTGAAAGGGGCATATCGCGTGGATCAGCAGGTTCCAACACTATGCGAAGGTGATTTTCGATACTATAGATTAAATCATAGTTGCTAGGGTTATGAAAGACTTTTCCGAGTTCTTCTCCAGTTCCAGCATGATATACTTTGATACTTGGCTTGCCTGATCCAATAAGAGTGGGGGAAATAGCATCAAAATCCAGGTAAAAAGTATAATCAGGACGAAACCTTCTTTCTGCTGTTTGAGGTCCCTCAGATGACAAAGGGGGTCCACCAGCGACATCTCTGTCGCCATAGGGATTGCATGCTACCAATCCACCAATACTCGTGATATCTTCGGAAAAGATATAGAATTTGCATCGACCCATTGAATCAAAAATTAAAGAGTCGCGATAGTTAAATTTACCATCACCGTTGATGTCAGCAAAAAGATAAGCAGCCTGATGAGAACTACCATAAATCGATCCTAGTCCCCACCCTTCATCTGGAGGGGGAACATCGAATTGAGGAATGGTAGCATAGTTTCCATTCTCCCATTGGACATTTGAAGTCACATAATAGGTATAATAATCTGTCTTTACGATTCTTTTCTGCTCATCAACATCAAATACATTGAATGCACCCATTGGGTGTGCTTCTTTATTGAGAACATCTATTTTACCATTGCTGTTATAGTCGATACCAAGATAAAGGTAGTATCGACTACCCTGATCTGTTAGAAAATCGGGATAAGAGGAGTTAGCACGATAGAGAGCTTTATGTTTTGAGGGAGTACGAGCAAAATCAAAATTTGCTGGTCTTGTGGTAAATGGGGTAAAACGAGCATACTCTCTAAGTCCAGAGCAAACATTTACATCTTTGTCAGTGCCCCGAAGTGGAATGCCCTGGGCATTAAAAGCATAGGCTGTAATTTGATACAATCGATTGTCAGCAGCAGTTAGTATAAAATCAGGATTTCCTGGAACAGTAAAAATACGTTGATCAGGGTCTTCGGTATTGATTATTTCATAGTTTAATGTGGGTTGAACCACTTCAATCTTTACAGTACCAGCTTTTCGTCGATCTGGAGTATAGACTGTTATATAGAAGAAACCTGCATCGTTAGCAACAAAATTTTTAAATATATACTTACCTTGTGAGGCTTGTGAAAAATCAATGCTAATTGGTTCAAAACCGTATAGCGCTTTGTTACTCAAACGAGATGCATCATCGTTGTGCAAATCCGTTCTTGTCCAATAGTATTGACCCAGTGTTTCGGGGTGATGATCTTTGAATAATGAATTCCATGCAGTCCTATGGTCAATTTTATTATCCAAAGTTAAATCTACAGCTTCCCCATTTTCATCGGTGACAAACAAAGTAAAAGGATTGGCTGGATCTATTAACTCAGACACACATCCAGCTGTAAGGGGATATGGGCTATAGGAGATCCTCAAACCCTCAGCAGCTTTGACTTCATTGTTTCGATAAATGGGTATAATACAAAGAAATAAAAGATTCGTCAGAATGACCGAGACAACTCTGTTTATTCTTGATTTAATTTTCATATTTTTACTCTCCTTTTCAATAATCAAAATCACTTAAAATATAGATCCCTAGGGTTAAGGTTCAGTTTTTTTTGTGAAATAGTTATAAAGCTACTTTTTTGAGTTAGCGATTGAACCAAGCAGAACAAAGAATCCAACAGCCATGGGCAGGAAATAGGTGAATAATCTCCAAAAAAGCACTAACCATAGCGAAGCCATACCAAAATACTGTTTGCTAATAGCAGAAAAAGACATTTCTGCGAGTCCACTACCACCAGGGGTAGGAAGAAGTGGTTGGAGTAGATAATAGGAAGAGTGAAGTAGGACGCTGGAGGATAGAGAAGCGTGAATGTTAAAAGCAAGTAAAATCCAAAATGGAATGGTGCTTTGGCAAAAAAAACCAAACAACATAATTACGCTGGTTTTTGGAAGCCAGTTAATTTTTGAGGAATAAGCTTGTAGAGAATACTGCATCTGACTGATTGATTCACTGAGTTTGAACAAGGGTGCTTTTAAAAATGAAACTTTCTGACTTAAGCGTAAGCATAGCTGAGCAAATTGTATTCTATACTTTATTGCACGTTTTGATCGATGAAACACTATAAAGTAAGTAAACAAAATGCTGGATCCATAAAAAACCAACACCATTTGCACGACTAGACTATTCTTACCAGAAAACAAAGAAGGAAACAGAAATAACATGAATATTGACAAAGTACCCCTCATAAAAAGGTTAATCATCGTTTTCATCATAAGGGCTGGAATAGCTTTATCTAGACTTATCCCTTTATTTTCTAAATATACCAACTGAGCCGGGACGCTCCCAATACTAAATGGAGTGACAGCAGAAAAGAAAAAACCAATCAAAGATGATTTGAGAGTGGTAGTGGTTTTTACATATGAGTTTAATCTTTGTAACAAAAATCTTAAACACAATGCTTCGCAGATCCAATATGAGGAGGCAGCGATAAGAGCAAACAAGAGCCAAGGTAGGGTAATTTTTTGTAGAGGTAGGTCGTCCATCTGAAAGTAAAGTAAAGTCAATCCTGCAAAGCTGAAAAGAAACGAAACGAAAATAAGTTTCTTATGATTATTTTTCATTTGGTATAAAATTCATTTTCCACTCATTAAAAGCACGAGTGAAAGGATCTGATTGTATTAATCGAGAGAGCTTGTCAGCAGAAATGGTAGTAGAGGGATGAGAAGGAACAAAGGGGCATTCTGGATTATGATACAACTCAAAAGAACCTATTTTTTTGGCTAAGTTTATAATTGTTTCTTTATCCATACCGACTAATGGTCTAAGTAGCAACATAGTGACCATACTACTCATAGAAATCATGTTGTCCAAAGTTTGCGAAGCAACTTGAGCAAGATTTTCACCTGTTACAATAGCCTTTGAACCTGTTTTTTTTGCATAGTATTCTGCTGCAAAATACATACCCATTTTACATAAAACGCATAAATATTTACCTGCATTTGTCATTTTCAGGTGGCTTAGATATGAATGATGTGGAAGATGAATCAGTTGAATTTTCTTTCCACTAAAAGATTCTAACAGGGTTTGGATCTTATCGATTGGTGTATCGCCAAAATGTAGCAATACTACTTCACATCCTCGTTTTGCCATCATCCATGCAGCAACGGTAGAATCAATGCCCTTAGAAACCAAGGCTATAACTTTTCCCGAAGCTCCATACGGCAAACCCCCAGGACCTTCAAACCTTTCAAAGCCGAGATATGAATGTCTTTTTTTAAGAACTGCTTGAACTACAAACTGAGGGTTTGAAAGATCAAGATTCCAGGACTGTAAAATATGCGCTACTTCAATCTCTACTGTTTTACTTGCTATAGCCAAACCTTTTTCCTTTTTAGCCTTTACTCGAAACGATCTTGGTGTTGGAACTTTATTCGAAAGTTCAAATAAGCGCTTTGCTGTTTCTTTTATTGAATTTAAGCTATTTTTGCAATATACAATCCCTAGTAGATATCTTACGCCAAAGGTTTGAGCAAGGTATGGAAACAAGTCTTGATCAATTGAACCATGTATCCAGAGAGCATGATCTTTTAAGGAAATTTGAAAATCAGCACAACCTGCCCATATGAGTTTTTGTCGAATTCTTTCGAGAAGTATTAACTCAAAATGTCGTTTTACCGAGGAACCTTTGAGAAATATCTCGGCGTAATGTATGATGATGGCATCATACTTTATTCCCATATTTTAGTTTCAACCAAATGCTCTGGTCTCAGATTGGGTAATTGCATATAATATGCGGCGGTATCAAGTAATGCTTGCATAGGGGCTAAACCAATAAGCTCAGATTCAGCAACAGCAACACCAAATCTTTTTGCTTCTATGCGAACCATTTCAATTACTCGATATAAGGGGAGTTTGTTAAAATCCAATATATTCATTGATACTTGAGCTAAACCTTTTTCTGCAATATACATACCCTTTGCTTGGAGGTAGCGATGTCCTCCACTGCTTTCTCTTAGATTCTTGGCAATTTGCTCAGCAATGGACTCAAGGGGAGTGTGTAGATAAATATTAAATGCAACTAAAAACTCTCGTGCTCCAATAGCAACTACTCCTGCAGTGGGATGTCGTTCGCAAGGTCCAAAGTCAGGGGTCCATTCAGGTAACTTAATTTTTTCGGCAAATCCTTCAAACTCCCCTTTGCGTATAGTTGGAAGTTTTTTTCGGTTTTCTGTTCGTGCCGAAAGAGCATAAAGATATACGGGAAGATGGAGTGATTCAGCAACTTTCTGAGCAAGAATTTCACTTGTTTTTATGCAATCCTGTATGGTGGTATTTCCAAGGGGTACAAATGGTATTACATCGATAGCTCCCATTCGTGGATGGGTTCCCTTTTGAGTATTTAAGTCTATTCGTTGAACAGCTCTTTTGCTAAGTTCAAGAGCACCTTCTACCAAAGCATCGCTCTCACCTACAAAAGTGATCACAGTACGATTGTGGTCTGCGTCAGATGAATAATCAATAAGCTTAAGAGATGAGTTTTGTCGTATAGCATCAACACAATACTCAATCACTGAGTGGTCAGATCCGTTTGAAATATTGGGAACACATTCCATTAAGTTGTTATTCATTGAAATCTCCTTTTTTAATATCCAGGATATCTTATTTTGATAGTTTGCGTATCAGCAATCCATTCAACAATGCCGTCAAGTTCCTCTGCTACGAATCGCAAAGGAAGATAAGTTCTTTGCTGAAGGATCACTGGAGCCACTTTGGATGGTAGATCCTTTTCTATACCGTTAACTTTACATCGGGGTCGATTAATCCATAACTCGATAATTTTGTCATACCTGGTAAGGGTAACTTTTTGATCAATAGCTTCCCATGAAACGAGAGCTTCCATTTCTTCAGCTATTCTTCGAATCGGAACAATAGTGCGTCCCTGTTGAATTAATGGTGGTGCATCCAGGGTATACTCTGCATTATCAATCAGGATTATGGGCTTGGATATACTAAGCTGCATCATTTTTTGTTTTCCGGGAACCACTGCAATTTCAAGTGCTTTAGCCTGATAAGCGACTTCTTGAAGAAAAGAGTCTCTGACAGAACTTTGCTCTAATAATAAGGTCATTTCTCCGGGTTTTTTAGCCCGAAAGAAAAAGCGAGCAATAGTGCCAGAACCAGGAGCCCCGATATCTTTTTTGGTTAATCCAATGAGCACAGTTCCAGTGATATCATCCTTGCTCCAATCGAAATAATACTGTCCAGCTTCATTTCCAAAAAATTGACCTGCTTCAACTCGATGCAAAAAAAGTTCGCTTGAAGGGTATTTTACTTTGCTTAATATTGATCTTATGTTGACAGCATCTTTGATATAAAGGTCAACAGAAAAATCAGTACCTGCTTGAACTGGTTGAACATTACCAAATTCAAGGATATTTATGTTGAGTGATGGCTGTATGACGAGGAGAGAAGAAGCTTCTCGTTTTATTCCGCTTTGTGAATAAGCACTTACATTGACTCGAAAACGTTCTGGAGAAGCATCTTCTGTAGTATCGATTACAAGGTTTATTGTTCCTGAACCATTGATGGTAGTACGATCAAAATAGCGCCCAACACCTTTACAACTGCATGGAAACCCTCCAACAGTAAAAGTGATGTTATCATTAAAATCACTGTCAGCTGTAACGATGATTTGAAAGCTGTATATCTGACCTGGTGTCATAACTCCAATTTCTGGTTTTACCTGAATCGAAAAATCGTTTTCTTTAGAGCAAAATACATATATGCTACCTTTTTCTGTCCCCACAGCAATTCGACCATTCGACATAGCCATAGCCGCAGTAACATTTGAATCTAACATCATCTCAACTGCTTTTGTGCCAGCAAAAGCATCAGCAGCAATAAGGGTATGTTTATCGCCTGGAAACCAAATTTTATCTCCAGCTCCTATAGGGGGTATGGTAGCTCGATTCACTTGATAAGACCACATAGGTCTTCCGTTCGAAGTTCCAAACGCTGTATAACTCGATCCAGATCCAGCAACCAACATACGTTTATCGAAGTAGCCATATGCAAAAGGGGTAGTAATGGGATGTTCGATTGATTGTTTAAAATAGGAAGTCCCCTTGATATAGTCTATGCCATAAACATAGCCCATATCATCTCCTATGACTAAAATTTCTGTGGAAGGAATTGGAGAAGACTGTGATGTGGAGTTCATTTCAAAAACCCAGCGAGTTCTTCCATTGTAAGCATCTAAGCAAAACAAACGGCCTTGTTTGCTGACCATGTATAAATTATTTTGCTTCATTGCTGGAGCAGTTAAGAGAGTACCCATGAGGGTATTTGTCCATAAAATCTTTCCATCAAAGGCATTCAAACATGAGACAGTGCCCTCTTCGCCTAAAACATACAAATAACGGAAATATTTTGCCATAGGTGCTTTTACAGTATATCCAAGAGCTAAGGACCATATGATTGCTCCGTTATTTTTACTTAAAGCCATAACAGTACCAGATTCAGTAACTACAAACAACTCAGATTCGGACGCAACCATTCCCGAAATAAATTTTTCAGAAAAAGTTCGTGTCCATGCTTCTTTTCCATCAACAAGAGAAATCATGCCAACTTTGCCATTTAAGGTAGTGAAACCAATTTCATTGTTTATGATGGTAAGAGTTCCAGACAACGCATCACCAGCAGAATACTTGAAATCTTCTTGTATAGGGAGGTTTATTCGATCTTGAATGTAGCCTTCACGTGCTGGATCTTTTTGTAGTTCAGTCCAATCTGCGCCGAATACAAAGGATATTGAAAAGAATGAACATAGCAGTACAAAGCAGGTAAAAATTTTTTGAAACATAGTGTCCTCCCGAAGCTGTTAACGTTTGCCAGACTTATCGTCTCGACTAAGAACGTGGGGTTCCTTATCGATGATTTCAACGCTTTGTCTAAGTTTAACAAACTTCTCTTTTTCGTAAAAGCTGTAAATAAGCATATTACTATAAAACCAGGTATATTTTCCAACGACTGTTCCTGGAAGAGTCGAACAATTAGAACCAATTCTGACGTAGTCTCCAGCGATCAATCCAAATTTGTCGTATGAAGTTTGATACTCTTTTTCTCCCAGTTTGATAACAATATCTTTTTGATCGAAGCGACGATTATCAGTTATCATGCCGGATCCGATACGAGTTCCTTTGCCAATAATGCTATCACTTACTACTGAGTGCGATGCAAGCTTGGCATCATTAAAAATGATCGAGTTTTTAACTTCAGTATTATGACCAATTACTACATAATCTCCTATTACAGAATAGGGACGGATCAAAGCATCGCTTCGAATGATACAGTTACGTCCAATACTTACAGGTCCTTGAATTGTAACATTGTCATCAATAAAAGTACCTTCTCCTATTTTGACTATTCCCTTAATGATTACTGATTCTTCAATAAAGCCCCTGATATCACTTGTTTGAAACTGGAACATTTCATTTTTTAGGGTCATAAGATCCCAAGGGAAAAAGGTATCAGGGAGATAATCATGGCAAGGACAAGCAGTTAAATCTTCAAAATAATAATCGATGCTCATTTCATTCATCGAGCAACTCCTTTTTCTGTATAGCTATAAGGTACCTTAAATGTATAATTTTACAATATTTGCTCATTTTTGCTTTGCTTTTTGACTAATCGTTGGGTGAAACCTGCTTTTAAACCATGACATACCTTGAGGAAAAATTCCTTCTCGTACTAGCCGAACATCTTCAATCGAATAAAAAGCCTTAGGATGGAATTGGTGGATGATGTTTACCACTTTTTCAAGATCTGCTCTTTTTATTAAACAATATATGACATCAACTTTACCTTGAGATCCTTGGCCTTCAATGATAGTTGAGCCAAAATTTTGAGATCGTAGTAAAGTTAAAAATTCAGCACTCGGATCTTTAACAATTAATCTAATCATCAAGGTACCCATCGCTAGTTTTTCTTCTAGCAAGATACCGATATAGTTTCCTGCCGCAAATCCACCAGCATAAGCAATGTAACAAAAAATGTTATTTAAATTTTGCATTATTTGACCGATAGCTATAAGCCAAATAAGTACTTCAAAAAAACCAAGCATTGGAGAGATTAGCTTGTTGCCTTTGGAAACCATAATAATTCGTATTGTTCCAATCGTAACATCACATATTCTGGCCAAAAATATAAGCAGTGGTAGAACTATCCAGCTAAAAACTGCGCTGTTCTGAACTATTTGCCATGTATCCATTTTTACTCCTAAAAATTCTCAACTTTTTCCATCTTTTGGTGCCATTGATGATACAATGACTCCAACTCATGTTCAAGGGATTTTATGTTGTTCTTTAAAATTTTAATCTTATCAGGTTCTTGATATATCATTGGGTCACACAAGTCGTTTTCAAAAGACTTCTTTTGGATTTCGCTTGAAGATATTTTTTCTTCAATTTTTCTACACTCTTGCTTGAGTTGATAAAGAGATTGTCGATATTGGGCTTCAGCTCGTTTTCTGGTTTTTTCTTCGGATATTTTTATGTCAGAGGGAAGGAGTGATTTATTTTTTTCGAAACTTTGTTGTGAGTTAATTTCGTTAAGCTTTATTTTTCGTTGTTCAATAAAAGATGAATAGTTTCCTTTATAATCATATGCCTTAGTTTCTTTTATTTCGATGACACGGTTGACTAATCTGTCAAGAAAAAAACGGTCGTGAGATACAATAATCAAGGTGCCATCGAAAGCTGAAAGAGCTTCATGAAATGCCTCTTTAGTATTTTCATCCAAATGGTTGGTTGGTTCATCCAAAACGAGCACTTTGAAAGGTTGTGCTAAAATTTTGCACAAAGCTAATCTGGATTTTTCTCCACCAGAAAGAACTTTAACTGATTTGTAAATGTCGTCACCAGAAAACAGGAAAGCTCCAAGTAAATCTCTTATCTGGGCTTCTTTGAGTGGTCCTTGCACATCTAAGACTTCTTGTAAAACATTGTTACCATAATTTAAGTTTTGCATGCTTTCTTGAGCAAAAAAACCAATGCTTGTATTTTCAGCAATTTTGATCTTACCCTGAGAGGGTTCTTCTTTTCCAGAAATAAGACGTGAAAAAGTCGATTTGCCAGCACCATTTTTACCTACTAATGCTATCCTATCTCCACGCTGGATTGTAATATTTAAATCATTAAACACTACCTTTTCACCGTAGGCATGAAAAACTCTATCCATAGAAAAAACTTCCTGATAAGATCTACCTGATGAACTTAGCTTGATTTTAACTGAACGCCGTTGTTTTTCTTGTATTGGGTTTTGAGCTTTTAGCTTTTCAAGGGCTTTAATACGACTTTGCACCTGAGTAGACTTCGTGGCTTTGTATCGAAATCTTTCAATAAAAACCTGGGTTTGTTTGATTTGCCGTTCAATTCTTTCATTTTCTTTGCTGGCGAGAGTTTTTCTTATGCTTTTTTCACTCAAATAATGTGAATAGGTGCCAGGAAAAACGGAAATTTTTCCTTGATCTAACTCCATGGTTGTGTCAACTAAACGATCAAGAAAGTATCGATCATGCGAAATAATCAATAATAATCCCTTAAACTGAATAAGATAAGACTCCAACCATTCCATACTCTCAGTATCAAGGTGATTTGTGGGTTCGTCCAGCAATAAGACATCAGGAGAGTTTAATAAGATTTGTGCCAGGTAAATTCTCATTTTCCATCCACCTGAAAACTCACTACATGATCTATTCAAGTCTTCAGATGAAAAACCCAAACCTATGATGACTTCCTTCATTCGACTATCAAAGGTATATCCATTCATTGTTTCAAATTGGTGTTGCAGGACCGCATATTGTTTCAGTTTTTTTTTGTGGTCCTCATCAGTAGATGCATGCTTCAATTCTGCTTCTATTTGTCTCATATGTTCTTCAGTGGTAGATATTTGACATTCTTTGCGAATAAACTCACTAACTGATGTATCCGAAAGATGAACCAAATCTTGAGGTAGGCAGGCAATTCTTATGTCGGGAGAATAACTAATAGTACCTGAACTAGGTTGCAATTCAGAATTGATAAGACGTAGCAGGGTAGTTTTTCCCTCACCATTTCTTCCTACCAATGCAATCCGGTGTTTGTCAGGTAAATTGAGAGAAATGTTGTCAAACAGGTTTCTTTCACCAATGTGAAAATTAAGGTCTTTAATTAAAATCATTAATCAGGATTTAGTGGAGCTTTCAATGCTCCTGGTAAGGTTCAAACTCGTAATTTATTTTGATTGTTTGCTTTTGTTGGGAAGAGGGATGATCTGATTCGTGCAACCAAAAATTGATCAAAAGATGCATCTTTTCTTCTTCCTTTGGAAGTATCCAGGTATCAGATTTGTGGTTGGAAAGTTCAAAGTAACGAGCAACTTTTTTGTTTGGGTTGTTGTGTGAGTGTCCATAATAGCTTATAAAAGATAAAGTCTTGGGGTGCCAGCTTAATTCATGAGTAGTATGTGTTCCTCTGGGCATGTCCATCCAGAAAGATTCACTACTTTGGACAACTGGAGAAGTATTATTGGTCCAGGGTTCCCATAAAACATAATGCACATTAGAACTGGCTTGAATAGTGCCATCAGGAGTATCTTTAGGGAAGCCCCAACTGGAAAGCTCAATATCAACTTCTGCACGTTGTTCGGGATTGTATGGATCAACACGGTAGAAAAACATACCAACAACTACATTTTTGTCTAAATCTTCAAGATTTCCAATAACTTTAAATCGATGGATACCATATTTTGCAGGCACAAGAGATTTAACAGAAGAACAAACCCATTGTCCAAATTCGTTTTGTTGAATGGTCAAATTTAAAAAACCATGATTATCAACCCAAACATGAGCTTCTTCGTTGGAATAATAGTTTGGGCCGGGATAGGACTTTTCAGTCATATAAGATTCAATCAACCATTCTTGATCAGCAAAGTCAATAACTCGTTGGGAAGCAGTATCAGGGTTTGAAAACTTCGCGATACTTGGGGAAGCAATGAACATAAACGTGCATATCAAAAGTAATACCAAACTTTTTTTATTCATTTTATCTTCTCCATTACTAAAATATATTTTCTATTCATTATAGAAAAGTCTGGTAAATATAACAGAGTTTTATTGAAAAAGTTACATTTTTTGTAAAAAACCAAAAAAAAATGGCTGGCAGCTTCCTACTCTCCCAACCAGTTTCCCGATCAGTACCAT
>DAOSES010000015.1:0-58933 GCA_035363255.1 Caldisericia bacterium
GGATGTCTGGCTCAACTTAATCGGAACGATGGCTCAAAGTGAGACGGATTATCCAGTTATTGAAAGGAGCATACATGCAAGTAATTATTATCATGGCCATCATTGGTATCATCATACTAATTGGATCGAGCATCAACGCTGACTTCAGCAAAAAAATCATGGGAAAATTTATCAAACCAATTTTCATTATCATCATTTTGCTTGTGCTCGTTTTTTCAATGTTTTCACAAGTTCCTGCTGGACATATTGGTTTGTTGTATCAATTTGGTGCCATCCGTGGGGAACGTACAGATGGGCTTCAGTTTAAAGCACCCTGGCAAACCGTAGTGGCTGTTAATATACAAACCCAACGAAAAACATACAAAGAGATCTATTGTTTTAGCAAAGAAACCCAAGAAGTTCTTATCAATGGCACGGTCAACTTTTATATTGATAGTAAAAATATTCAAAAACTCTATCGAAACGTTGGTAAAGAGTATGTAGAGAAACTTATTGATCCTCGTGTTCAACAAGCTATTAAAAATCAGACAGTGCAATTTTCAGCCATTGATATCGCACCAAATCGTGAAGCTATACGTAAGTCAGTCAAAGAATCACTAGTGTCAGATCCTGAATTGAGTTTGAATTCCATTATCATAACCGATTTTTTACTTGAAAACATCGATTTTAACACCGATTTTAAAGCTGCGATCGAAGCAAAACAAGTTGCAACGCAAGAAGCCTTGAAAGCTGCAGAACAAATTAAAATTGAAAAAGCCAAAGCAGACCAAGCAATCGAAACCGCCAGAGGCTTTGCAGAATCAGAATTTACAAAAAAGAAAGCTGAAGGCGATTGGATTTTGTATATTGGACAAAAACAAGCAGAAGCCAACCAACTTCTCAATAAAACATTGACACCCGAACTCGTTCAACTCAAGATGATTGAAAAACTAAGCGATAAGCTTCAAATAATGATTGTTCCATCTGGATCTATCAACTTTTTTGATCCAAAAGGAATGCTTAAACAGCTTACTGAAGCAACACCCCAATAAAAGGCAAATCGTAAATGTAGCATTGCATGTGTGTTTGAGTTGACTTTATCAACTCGGAGGGAGCAAAAATGATATGAGTACTGAGATTGATTTATATTCCCTCGTTGAGTCACTAACTCTTGGAATAGTATGCCAAGATCAGGATTACAAAATCATTTACTGCAATAAAGCCGCAGAACACATTTTAGGCATTAATAAAGACCAAATTTATGGTTTAACTTCTTTCGATGTGCGTTGGAAAGCAATTCACGAAGATGGAACTGACTTTCCTGCAGAAACCCATCCCATTGTAGAAGCTTTAAGAAAAGGTATTTTTGTAAAAAATGTTACCATGGGGGTGTTTATTGAAAAAATCAACGATTATCGATGGATAAAAGTAAGTGGAATTCCTGTTTTTTAAAGATCAAAAAAAACCTCCTATTCAAGCTATAGCAGTTTTTGAAGATATTACTGACAAAATACGATTAGAAAATTCACTTCTTGATAGTGAAAAGATGATGAATAATCTCATTGATTTTGCTCCTTATGGTGCTCATCAATACTATCTAAATGAAGACCAAGAACTGATCTTTATGTATTTCAATAAATCTGCTAACAAAATTCTTGGAATAGATCAAAGTGTGCTTTTAGGAAAAACAATCGAATTTGCTTTTCCAGGCTTATCCACTAACCTAATACAAATGTATAAAAATGTTGCATTAAGCGGAATCCCTGCGCATATTGAAGATGTTTACTATGAAGAAGGTAAGATCAAAGGAGTATTTGATGTATATGCGTTGCAACCCTCATATGGAAACGTAGTTTCTTTTTTTCTTGACGTTTCTGAGCAAACTAAAGCTGCTGATGAATTAAAAAAACTCAATCAGGAGTTAGAGGAGCGAGTTAAGGAAAGGACACGAAAACTGGAGCTTGTTAATTCAGAGCTTGAAGCCTTTTGTTACTCTGTAGCGCATGATTTCAAAACTCCTTTGCGGACTATAAATGGGCAAGTTCACAAAATACAAGAAGATTTTAACCAAGAGATAAGTCAAGATTTAAATCTAATTCTTGAAACTATCAATGAATCAAGTCTCCAGCTCAACAAAATGCTTGATAGTGTTTTACTTTTAAAAAATATCTCACGAAAAAGCTTTCATATCAGCTCAGTAAACTTGAGTTCCCTTGCTTTATCGATTATCGCTAACTTACAAGCTAGACCTGAAAGCAAGACTATTCATTTTAATTGCCAGGAAAACATGATCGTTCAAGGAGATTATGAGTTATTGGATATTATGTTAAATCATCTCTTAAATAATGCGTGGAAATACTCTTTGTTGAAAGATGATGTTAGAATCTCATTTAAGAGCACAATTGTTGACAACCTTCCCTGCTTTTGCATAAAAGACCAGGGAATTGGATTTAACATGCAGTATTACAAGAAACTATTTCAACCTTTCCATCGTCTCCATTCAAGTTCTCAAGCTGAAGGATTGGGAATAGGCTTATTAATTGCTCAGAGAATTGTTCAAAAACACAAAGGAGAAATATGGCTTGAAAGCCGAGAGAATGAAGGTACAAGTCTATTTTTTACTATTAATACAGTATAAAACCCCATTTGCACAGGCAATAAATAGCTTATGGTCGTGTATTACTGAAGATGCAGCTATCAAATCAGGAAATTTATATTTCCAGAGCTCTTTCCCATTTGTTGCGTTGATGGCATAAAACCATCCATCTGCTGATCCAAGATATAATGTTTTTCCATCAAATGCTGGAGAAGAAATGATGAAGTCTGACAAGATGGTCTTCCAACGCACTTCTCCACTCAATGCTTCAAATGCATAAAAGCTTCGGTCAAAGCTTCCAACATAAATCATGTCGTTGAAGGCAACAGGTGAGTTGTAAATCCAATCTGAGCTTTGGTGTTTCCATTTCCGGTAGCCAGTATTTGCATCAATAGAGTAAATATATCCATCGTCCGACCCCACATAAACATAATCATTCATGATGGCCGGAGAAGAAGAAACTTTTCCCGAAGTTTTAAATTGCCAGCGTTCTTTTCCCGTTTTCCATTCAATTGCATAAACATTTTCATCAGCATTTCCTATGTAAAGCAAATCTTTGGAAACGGACGGAGAGGAATGAAAAATATCTTGTCCTTTAAATTTCCATACTTCTGATCCACTTTTTCTATCAAAAGAGTAAAGATATGTATCAGCACTCCCAACAAATACAAAGTCATCATAAACTAATGGAGAAGAATTGATGACATCGCCAGTGAAACCCTTCCAGACTACGGATCCGGTAAAAGCATCAAGGGCATATAAGTTGCCATCATCCGAGCCTATATACAACAAGCCCTCGTAAACAGATGGTGATGAGTATATACTTGTACCAATAAGTGTTTTCCATACTAAAGATCCATCTTTTGCATCAATGGCATAAACATATCCATCGTAACAACCAAAATATACAGTATTATTGGCAATAGCTGGAGATGATTCGATGCTACTATTTGTTTTAAATGTCCACTCAGGAGTGCTGTATTTACGTGGACCATCTGTTGGATAATAAGCAGTTTTTTGGTAATCAGCTCTGAACATTGCTTTGTTTGGAGTCGAGTTAATATCCTGTTCTTGGGTCTTTTGTGAATCAGTACAAGAAAAAAGAGTAAGATTGATACAGATCAGAATAAGACCAATAAGATACAAACTTAGAATACGCTTCATCATTACTCCTTGGGTCTATTTAAAAAACAATACTGGCGGAGAAGGGGGGATTCGAACCCCCGAAACACGTACGTGTTTATCTGCTTTCGAGGCAGACGCTTTCAACCACTCAGCCACCTCTCCTTAACTGAACAAAAAAATTCTTCATGATTTGTTCAATCTGGTTCTCTAATATACCATGAAAGATGAGAGTTTTAAGTGTTAAATTTTGATTAATTTTTTGGCTAGACCATGCACCATACTCAGCATTAGATATTCCATAGTACACAGCTCGAATACGAGCTAAAATAATGGCTCCCAAACACATTAGACAGGGTTCTACGGTAACAAATAGATCACAAGAACTCAACCTCCAATTATGAATGTTTTTTGACGCAGCCTCGATTGCAATCATTTCTGCATGTGCTAAGGGATTTTGCTGTGAAAGAGTTTGATTGAAACCTTTTCCAATAACAACATGATCTTTGACAATCACACATGCAATTGGCACTTCTTCCTTTTTTTGTGCCTCCCCGCATAATTGAATAGCTTCAGACATGTATTTTTCTGCATATGATATATTTGCATTCATGATTTCATTGGGGTAATTAGACCATTTTTAGCAAAGCTATAATAATCCGACTCATTAGCGCCAATAATGATATGATCAAGAACTGATACATGAACGAGTTGACATGCTTTAACAATGGTGTGAGTGGTATGCATATCATCCTTTGATGGCGTGGTTTCACCGCTTGGATGGTTATGCACAAGAATTATTGCAGAAGCTGACAACTTGGTGGCATGCATTATCACTTCGCGGGGATCAACCATACAGGTATCAATCGTACCCATGGTCAAGTGAACTGTTTTGATCGGCTTGTTTTTTACATTAAGCAGAATTAGAGAAAATATCTCTTTTTTAATGTCACGATGATAAATTCCAATTTCATCTGCAACATAGTGAACAACTTCTTCTGGACTTTGAAGTTTAGGTAGTGTATTTGCTCTTTCCTGAATGAGTCGTTTTCCGAGTTCCAAAGAAGCCTTAACTTGGATTGCTTTGGCATTTCCTATGCCTTCAATGGTGCATAATTCTTCTATGCTGGCTTGATCTAAACCACGTAAGGTTTTAAAGTGATTCATTAGCTTTTTTGCTACATCTTCAGCGCTTGTTCCGTAGGTACCCGTTCGTAGGATAATAGCCAAAAGTTTCGAAGGCGAAAGGTTTTCAGCTCCCATTTTTTGAAGCATCTCTCTGGGGCGTTCGTCCTCGATCCAGTACTTGATCGCAAGATGTTTTTCCGGTGTTATATCCTTTTTTTTCATTGCTACTCCCATGTTGCAATTTTCTCATTTCTCAGTTTTTGATAGCTAGCAAAGCGCTTTGGATGAATTTGACCCAGTCGTAAAGCTTCTTTCACTGCACAGTTTGGCTCATTAGCGTGGGTGCAATTTGAAAACTTACAAAAAGGAATTTTCTCAATAATCTCCGGAAAAAAAGACTCAACGGAATCCAAGCGAATAAATCCTAATTCTTTTATTCCTGGAACATCAGCTATGAAAGTTTTTTCGTTTAACTCGTATAACTTTGATCCTGAGGTAGTATGTCGACCTGATTTTCCTATGATATTGAGTTGATTGATTTTTAAATCCAATCCAGTTAAGGCTTTTATTAAAGAGCTTTTTCCAACACCAGAGAGTCCGAGAAAAATGGTCTTTCGACCTTCGAGGATAGTTTTCAATGATTCCAATCCATCTGAAGTCTTTGCACTGACGTAAACTACTGAAACTCCTAAGCTAGTATAGATTTGTTGTATTTCAGGATGCAAATCTTCTTCTTCGTCGCTCTTATTGATAATCAAGAAGGGTGTTACTTTGCCTGAAAGACATGCAATCAACATTCGATCAATCATTCCAATAGGAGTTATTGGGTAGTTTTTGGCAATAACTAAAAAAGCTTGATCCAAATTGCATGCAATTACTTGGTTTTGCCTGGATTTGTGAGTAGACTGCCTCATGAGGATAGTGCGGGGTGGAAGAATACGATGAATTACTGCTAAACCATCATTTAAAGAAAATTCAACTTCATCGCCAAGAGCAAGGGAGTTTGATTTATCAGCATGAGCTGATGTGTGGCTTTTTTTTAACCAAGCCTTATAGACACTACCTTGTGCGTCTCGAAGCGATATGAATCCCGATATCTCAACTATCTGACCCCGAAAAAAAGAATTGCTGATAAATCTATCCCTCTAAGATGGATAGTCTGGCAAAAAGGCAATAGATATGGTGCCAGGTCCGGAATGAGAGCCAATTGTAGGGGAAATAGAGGTAACATAAATGCTTTTTACGGGATACATTTTTTCAATTTGTTCTTTATACCAAAGAGCAGTAGATTCGTTATTACAATGACCTATTGCAAAATGTACTGATTTTAGCCCTGATATTCGCTTTGAGATCTCGTGAAGCATTTTTTTTCTGAGGCCATTGCTTCCAAAAGCTTTGGAAAAAGGTTTTAAAGCTCCTGTAGGATCGGTATGCATTAAGGGTTTTAGATTGAGCAAAGTAGCAATTTTACCTTTTGAAGCTTTGAGTCTTCCGCCACGAATAAGATACTTTAAATCTTCAACTGTAAACAATTGTTGGATGTGGTTGCATGACCACTCAACTCTATCGCAAACTTCTTTAAAACTAAGTTGTTCCTCGATGGCTTTACCTGCTTGGGCTACAATTAAACCAAGACCTACACATATACTTTTGCTATCATAAGCAAGAATGTTTTCAGAGATACTAGCTGCTATTTTTTTGGCACTGTCGATTGAAGCACTTAATGGCCTTGCTATATGGATAGCTAAAGTGTTTTTAAAATTACGATTAGTCCATTCATAGGTCTGTTTTAAGTCCATGTTGCTGAGTTGGGAGGTTTTTGCAACATCAGTTGAGTTTTGCATTCGGGTATAAAACTCATGATCGTCAATGGTAATGCGATCAATCAGATTTTCTTTTCCAAAAGTAATACGAAATGGAATACGATGTATGTTGTATTTTTCTATCAAGTCGAGGGGTATGTCACAGGAGGTATCAGTCACTAGTGCAATATTATGATTTACTTCTCCGTAGATATCTTTTTCCTGCTGACGAATATCTTCAATCTTCTCCTGATCTGTTTGACCATACTTTTGCAGAATTTGAAAAATTTTACCGGGCTGGTCTGAATGAGCATGGATTTTCATTTTTGTTTTTGAACCAACCACTACAACTGAGTCTGCAAAGGGTTTAAGTTCATCTTGAATAGTTTTACTGGACAAATGGTCGCCAACTAAAATGCACTCGGTGCAATAGCGATAGATTGAATCGGATTCTGGTGTATTGTTCGGTAAGGTTTTTTTATTTTCATCGGATATCTTTTTCCATAATTCACGGCGCATACGGCCATGTTCCATGTAGTCAACAATACCCTCAATCATATACACAAATCCTTGTGCACCTGCGTCAACTACATTTGCTTTACGAAGCACTTCCATCTGTTGAGTTGTACGAGCTAGACTAGCCTTAGCGGTTTCGAGTGATTGATACATTAGCGATGAAAAATCAGCTTCATTTTTACATCGTTCTGAAAGATCCTGTGCCCATTCTCGAATAACAGTCAGTATAGTACCTTCTTTAGGATTTGAAACTGCTTCTACTGCTCTTTTAGAAGCCAAGCTTGACGCTTCAGCCAAGTCTTTAGTATTAATTTTTCTGAATTTTTCAAAGCCTTCAGCTAGACCTTGGAAAAATTGAGCTAATATGGCGCCTGAATTTCCTCTGGCATTCATAAGGATGCTGTCGGCTATTAATTTGCTGGATTCTGAAATTGAGGAAGAATTGACGCTTTCAGGATCCAATGCAATCGAACGTAGGGTTCCGCCCATGTTAGTACCCGTATCACTATCAGGAACAGGAAAGACATTAATATCATCGAGTTGTTTTTCTCTTTCAATCAGCCATTTACTCGCTGCAACAATAGCACGATTAAACCTATTGCCATCTAAAAACTGAATACGATAATCATTTTTTTCTACCATTTAATCCACCTTTAGATATGTCATCTTACCCACATCAATCATAAAACAGGAATAACGCTTTTTCAATGAGAGAAACGAGAGAAATTACTGGGTGTTACCAGCAACACTGACTCCACGTAGCTTTATTGAACATGGCCCGTAATATTGCTTCAATAGCCTACGTTCCTTTGAAAGAATCAAGTTGTTATGTATTTTTTTTAGGTTTCCAGAAATGGATCCACCAAATACAGGAGTAACTTTGTTTCCATCATAAAAATAAGCCAAACGTATTTCACCGCCAAAATCACTTGTTATTTGATCCATTTGAAAATCAGAGAAGGCTGTAATCTCTAAAAATGCTTCACTTTTCATTTGTTGGAGTGTCTGGCTCCCACTATCAACAGAGATGTTGCAAAACTGCCCTGTTGGCGGAGTATGTATATAGTGACTATATTGGATATCCCCCCAATACCTTTCGACTATGCCTTCTTGTATAAGTCGCATTTTGTGAAGTGGAAATCCATCTGAATCAAAGGGTCTTGAGTGGTAGGATCCTGGAAGCTGAGGATCTAAGTAGAGTGAAATTTTATCACCTTCGATTTCATCTCCTTGAATGTTTTCACCAATATCTGTATCAGAAATATTTTCATAGATATTTCTGGCTGATAGACGAAACAGATAGTATTGCAATAATTCACTTACTGCGTCACCAGTAAGGATTACGGGTATTTCACAAAGATTTGGCAGGGGTATTGCTCTTGCCCGATCTGAAGTAGCGTGTAACAACTGCATAATCTTGCTCTTAAGCACACCTTCTTTGAGATCGGACAAAAGAATAGCTTCATACAATTCAATTTCTTCGCTTATACCGGGGGCTTGGGTAATACATTCAACATAAAGGCTGGGTTTAACAAAATCGATGGAAAGACCTTTGGAGTTAGTGATAAATTCTTGCTTAAGAGATAAAAACAATTCACTCGAATTTATTCTAACCTTATCTAAAGACGAATTGGATGAATATATTTCTTGGACTAGTTGAGGAAGATTTTCGCTTAAATCCTGAACACTAGGGACATTATTGCTTGGATAGTTGACGCATACTACATGATTTACTATCGGAAAGCGTTCGTTTTTAACAAAACTTGAAGCATAAACTGCTTTTCGAATAGTTTCTTCCATCTCCTCATCTGACATGGTAGGATGTATAGTAGTGGTTGCTGAGCCCCGATATGACTTTAAATTAAATTTAAAGTCACGATACACGGTCAATTTTATATCTTCAATCTGTTTTGCTCGAATCATATCTACTGAATCACCAATAAAAAAGAGTTCTCTGCCTTCATTTTTAATCGATACAATTTTCCAATCGGAGATTTCGTCGCTAAAGAGGCTTAGACATTTTTTGATTCTGTCAATCATTTTACACCAACCTTGCTTTGGCTTTGATGTAGGGACCGCCTGTAGATACTTTTACCATCTCTTTGTATCCTTTTCCGCAAGCTCCTGTGCCAAACAGCTCAAAATCATTGGAGACCATGGAAATTGACTTAAGCAAATCAGGTACATAACCTGTCATAATGATAGGAGAAAAAATCTTGCCTGTTAATTTCCCATTTCTTATTTCTTTTGCATATGCAACTACGCATTGTATACCCCAATTTTTGGGATCTTCCATACCACTTTGACTGCTTTCCAGCAACATGCCGTAGTCAATGCTTTGTATCATCTCGTCAAGACTATGATGACCTGGTACAAAAAAAGTATTGGTCATTCGAGTATAGGCTTTATGAGCATAGGATTGGCGTTTACCATTGCCAGTAGGATAAACATCCAATCTTATGGAAGACAAATGGTCGCAAATACCATTGATAAGTCTGCCATTTTGTATTATGACAGTATCTCTTCCAGGATTTCCTTCATCATCGAACCAATAAGATGATACATGCTCTGCGGATTTTGCTCCATCATGCATATTTACCAACTCGGAAGCAATCATTTTTTCCATGAATTCAAAAGCTTTTGCTCTCTTTTTTACAAACATATCCATTTCAACCCCATGACCAAAAGCTTCATGAGCTATAAGGCCAGAAACATCAGGAGAGCATATTACATCATATTCTCCAGGAATAATAGGTTCGGCATCTAACAGCAATAAAGCTTCATTGATGCAATCTTCAAGTTGATCTTCCATCTCATTGATAATTTCAAAGCCTTTCAAACCTGAAAAACCTCTATAAAGCGATTTTGATATCTTGTCTCGTTTAACTATTGGGACAAGATAACCCTCAGTATGTATCCAGGACTGTTCGAGATCTTTTTGTTGTGAAAGATAAAGTTTTGAGGTTTTAACTTCTTGATAAACAGCACTAAAATTTGCCAGATAAGGACTTAGTTGGTGGGCTTTATCTTTAATGTTACATAAGCGTTCTATTTTCTCAGAGGAGTCTATTTGCATGGGATCTACAGTAATTTGACCTTCATTATGCTGGTAAATTTGTTCTTCGATGGGTAATGGATATTCATGAAAAGGGACGGAGGCTTTTTTTATAAGCTGGAAGCTGTTGTTTAGGTCGTATCGAATGAGTTGTAAGGTAGATAAAAAAGTGCTTTCATTAAGAACGTTGAGTGAGAATTCAGCATAATGCATGCCATTATGCACACGCACCACAAAACCTCTTTGCCCCCAGGGGGTATCGTTTATGCTGATACTTTGTGACCGTACAGCATAAGAAGAGCCTATAACATCAGTACCAAGAATGGATACATAGGGATAATCCAAAGAAAGGACATCGATCATTTTTTTGAGCAAAGGTTTTTTTTCGGTTAAAAAACTAGAAAATTCAACCTGCATAAGTTTCACTCCTTTAGAGGCAATCACAAAGCATCTATTGCCTTATCCAAAACTCACATCACGATAAGATTTTAGTCTTGCAATTGCATTAAATCAAGTAAAAGGCGAAGATCAGTAGATGCAATAAAATTCTATAAAAGAATATTAACTTAGGTTGTTTTGGTTTCTATGATAGCGTGAAGCCTTTGAAAGCTCTGGAACATATGGGAATAAAGATCTTTGTACATAGGATACAATTCAGCATATAATCTGGCATTTGAACTTGGAAAAACGTATTCATCAGGAGTTCTTTTGCGATTTAGGATGGAATCATGTGAAAAACAATTAGTGCCTAAACCAGCGATCAGGGCAGCACCAAAAGCTGGTTCTTCAACTTCCTGATTTAGACAGATGGTATCGTTGATGATATCGCTCATGATTTGAAGCCATAGTTTACTTTTTCCTGCTCCTCCAAAGATTTTAATACGCTTGATGTCAATTCCGCTTGACTTGATAAGCTCAACTGAATCGAGAATACCAAAACTAATTCCCTCCATTAAAGAACGAATAAAATGAGCTTGTTGGTGACGCATGGAAAAACCAAAAAAAACTCCCTTAGCATAGGGGTCTGAATGGGGGGTACGTTCTCCGTTCAAATACGGAAGAAATAGTAAACCTTCTGAACCTGCAGGTGCTTGAGATGCAATTTTGGACATATCTTGATATGAAAGTTGAGGAGTAAATTGTGTTTTGTACCATCGAAGAGCTGAGCCAGCTGAAAGCATGACTCCCATGAGATGCCATTTGTTGGCCCAAGCATTACAAAAGCAATGGATCCTTCCATCAGAATCAGCGAAAAATTGGTTGATGGGAGCAAAAGCAACTCCGGATGAGCTAATAGAAATGCTAAGATCGCCCTCAGAACAAATCCCTGCAGCAAGAGACTGAGCAACATGGCTGGATGCGCCTGCAATGATTGGAGTTCCAGGAAAGATCCCAGTTACACGAGCGGCTTCTGGGCTTACAACAGAACTTGAAGCAAGAGATTCACTCATGTCGGGGAGCAAAGCTGGTGATATATGTAATGCTATGAGCATATCTTTTGACCATTTTCGACGTAAAACATTGAATAAAGATGTTCCGGATGCATCCGTGACTTCGCTCATGTATGCGCCAGATAAACGATAGCGTATATAATCTTTTGGAAGTAGAATTTTTGCGGTTCGACGGTAAAGATCAGGTTCATTTTCTTGGACCCAAACAACTTTGGGAGCTGTAAAACCTGGGTAAACTCTATTTCCTGTATATTGTATAATCTCCTTTTCGCCAATATGTTGATTCATAGTTTCACATTGGAGAATACTTCGCTGATCATTCCATAAGATACAGGGTCGAATCACTGATCCAGAACCATCAAGTAAGACCAAACCATGCATTTGACCGGTTAAACTAATTCCTTGGATTTGGTTGGGTAGTATATTTTTGGCTTCAAAAATTTTTCGTATTGAAGCAATAGTGCCTATCCACCAATCTTCTGGATCTTGCTCTACCCACAATGGATGGGGCGTATAAGTTGGGTGTTCTGTCCATGCACTTGCTACAATCTGGTAGGTATCATCGATTAGAATAGCTTTAACACCAGGGGTGCTAATTTCGATACCAAGGAAATATGTTTTATTCATGAACTTTCACCTAATATATCGTGCTTGTTCGTTTTATATCATAAAAAAATGCGCCTAGCCGGATTCGAACCTGCAACCTTCGGTTCCGTAGACCGATGCTCTATCCAATTGAGCTATAGGCGCTTACAACATTTAATATTCTACACATTTTTACAATTTTGCAAAATATCGAATTATTCCTGCTTCTATACTTTCAGCTAAATCGTCTAGAAATTTATGGTTTTTAAATCTATTTCTATCAATTTCACTTGAAAAAAAAGCACACTCAATAAGCAGTCCGTATTTTGCCTGAACAGATTTTAAGGTTAATAAAGGATCGTTTAGTATGTGATTTAATTTTAAACCAGTTCCTTTTTCAAGAGATAAGAATATCATTTTTGCTAAAGGAAGTGAGGAAACGTGCTCATAGTACATAAAAACCCCATTCGAATACGCATAATCGGAATCGTTTTGGTGAATAGACAAAAACAGGATGGGATTAAAACTATTTACAAAATCAAAGCGTTGCTGTAAACGAAGATTTTCTTTTGAAAACTCGTCCTCTCTTGTGAGAATAACTTTCGCACCTCTTTTTTCAAGACGTTTTTTTAGAATAATTGAGAGTTCCAGATTAATCTTGCTTTCAATCAGATCGCCTCTAATTACGCCAGGATCATAAATAGTCATGGTTTCTTCATCAAAAGCTCCATGACCAGGATCGATGATTATGGTTTGATTAAAAAGTACTCTCTGAGGGATTTTGCTTAATACTAGTCTATGTGAGCGATAATCGGTAGACGACTCAAAACAAGGATAGGGATAATCCTCTAGGGCAAAAGCACAAAACAAACTATTAACGGTAGGATCGTAATAATGACAGAAAACAGATTCAAGGAACGATTCAGCTAAAAACTTTTGGTTCTCAAGGATACAAATATTCTTAAATTCAATAACAATGCTTGATGTTTCAATTTTGTTTTCACAAAAAAGCATGGAATCAGATAAAAAGATGAAAACCAATTCGTCATTTTCTGTGTCTCTCGTAAACTCAATTTGTAGCTTATTTAAGCAAGCAGATTCTTGAATTGGACTATAAATCAAAACGCTAACTATAATTAAACTAATTAAACAAAAAAACAAAAGGGTTTTTAGAGTGACATGCTTATTTGCTATCAAACCAGGCCTTTATACCTGTAAAAATCCCTTCAGCGATTAAATTTAAAAAAGTATCACTTTGCAACATTTTTTCTTCTTCTGGGTTGGATAGGAAAGCGCATTCAATGAGTAAAGATGGCATAGTAGTAACATTTTTAGTCACTGCAAAACCTCGTTGTTTTGCTCCTCTATTTGCCAAACCAGTACTACTGATCATTGAGTTTAAAATCCATTCTGATAGCTGTTTATCTTCATCTTTGAAATAGAATATTTCACTTCCTTTGGCTTCGGAGCTAAGAGATGCATTGTTGTGAATACTGAGATACAAATCTGCTCCTGATTTGTTTGCCATATCAATACGCTCTTCGAGTTTTAATGAGGATTTATTTTGCTCCTGATCACGAGTTAGAATTACTTTGGCTCCAGCTTTTTCCAACAAATCTTTTAAAAATAAAGTAATTTTGAGATTAACTACACTTTCAAGAAGTCCCGTAGGTCCTATAGCTCCAACATCATAGTATCCATCCTCCGAAAAAGCTCCATGTCCAGGATCTAATATGATGGTTTTGCCAGCAATACCTTTACCAGTTTTTGGTTTTAATGTAAACACAAATTGATGCCCTTCTTCTAGCATGGCAGTTTCAAAAGAAGCATACTGAATCAAGTTAAATATGATATCAGTTTTGGATGATTGAGTGTCCCCCCGAGGCTGAGAACTAATCTTTTCCAAATCAGGATTGTCAGGAATTTTAATAAAGTTAGCAAGGGTGGTGTTGTAAAAGCTTAGAGTAACCATCTTTTGATTCACTGTTGGAACGCATTTTGCTGGTAACGCAAAATTAAAGACATAAACTAACGATTGGTTTTGTTTAGAAAAAGACAAATCAATAAGAGTGTTGTCAAGGTAGTAGGTATTAGCATCTTTGGTGAGTGTTGTCTGAAAAATTTTTGGAAAATCACTTAGAGCAAGGTGCATGATTTGATCAATGGAAGCGATGTTATGGTCGAGTTCAATACGTGCTTGGTTTTCGATAGTTTTGACAAAAACATATTTTGTATCTTGTTTAAAACGATATTCTTTTTTGTTTAGGAGTAACACTGCTTCCTTCTTTTCAGAATCCCAGGATAGAACACTATTGCTCATATTGGCGAAAAGAAACAAAGGAAGATAAAGTTGATTTTGATGATTACGTAGCAAAAGGTGGTTTTCGAGTTCTACTCCATTAATAAGAAGCTTTGGTCCATCATAATTGTTGTAATCAGAAAAATCAAAGATTAAAGCTTTATTGTCAAGCTTTGATAAAAATTTCAACTCTTTCTCCATTTCAACAACAATTCTTACGATATTGGGATTGATAGAGAATTGGGAAGCCCTAATGCTAATTATACCGTTCTCGTTAACTTGTTCCTTGAATTCGTTTTGAAATAGTAAAGTATCTGATAAGTCAAAAACATAGCGAGGAGGATTTTGAAGTCTAATAGTATCGAAGGTATATGATGCATCTTCGTTAAATGAAAGAGTTAGCGTTGTATTTTGCTTGCTTTTTGACCAGGTAACAGCGCTAATCTTTTTTTGAGTACTCTGGGGATTTTTTGGAGTTTGCTGTATATTTTTAAGTTGAACCCATCCACGTATATTTGATGAGTTTTTTACTTGAGCCCAAGCTTCATTTTGAAGATTGTTTGACATTCCAATAATAAAAATAGAACCTGTTTTTGAGTTAATTGAGGTGGGAGAAGGAAAACTTAGGTCTGGACCTTGATAAATTTTAAGTTCTGTGTTGGTATTAATAGAAAAACTTGTACCAATTAGCTTTGTGTCCAACTGGATAGGATTCTTGCTAATAGTAAGAAGAGAACCTAAGATCCAACCTTTTTTTTCAGCCATACTCACATAGAACCAGGATTCTTTGCTGTCGGTATAAGCAGAGCCCTCGATCTGAATAGGGGTAAGAGCAGATGTCTCGCCAATTTTCTCAAAATCAGTGCCTGGTCCTTTTCGAATATTTACTGCTTCTTTGGTTTCATTTCTAACTTCATTTGATTTGACTACTACTACCCAAGAAGCAACCCAACCTTTCACTGAGTTTTCGAGTTGTAATTCATACCATAGTTTTCCATTGATGTCATTTCCCTGGTTTAAAATGGGGTATTCAGATTTAATCTGAATTGTTCGAACAATTTTGGCTTGGATAGATGGACCCTCTCTAAGATTAACTATGGGTTCGATGACTGCAAATCGATTACTCACTGGAGTTTTTGTGTCTGAATACTTTTTTACCTCAACTACCCAGGAAGCAACCCATCCTTCGACATTGTTGGGCAAACGGACCATGTACCAGGTATCTTGATTGTCATCTTGTGCTTCATAGATTCCTCTTAACTCCATATAGCTTGTAATGGTTGTTACTGTGTCGAATTGGGTGCCTGGTCCTTTTCGAATATTAACGTTTTCATCGATGATGATTAACTTATCGGCAGCCGATTTTTTGTCTTCTTTCACGGTTTTAACAGTAACTACCCAAGAAGCTACCCAAGCTTCACTTCCATCATTCATAGGAATTTTATACCAACTACGATTTTCGTTGTCTTTAATTTCAGATATGACTTTTTTTTCAACAGTTTGCTGGATGACAACATTAATTTTTGAGCTCAATGAAGGAGCTACACGCACACGAACTCCTGCTTCTATGATAATAGTTTTATCAGATACGGGAACTTCTTTTTCAAGAGATTTTATAGAATCTATAACCCATGAAGCAATAAAACCTTCCAGAGTATTGTTAATTTTTAGTTTGTACCACAATTTGTTTTCTTGATCATTAACTTCGGATACGATAAGAAATTCACTTTCTTCATTAACTACATGGACAATATCTGAATTTAGAGATGGAGCCATACGAATGTTGGCAACGGGAGATATTACAACATAACGAAGAGTTTGAGCTCGACTAATCGAGGATAGTGTAAAACTACTAAGCAATGCTATGGTTATGAACAAACTTAGAATTTTGTTAATCATATCACGCTCCTTGCAAGAATAAGGTAAATATTACCATACATCATTTCGTAGGTTTCGATTAATATCTTTTTCTTTGATAGTTTTACGTTTGTCGAAAAGAGTTTTTCCTTTAGCGCTTCCTATTTCAAGTTTAACATGGTTGTTTTTGAAGTAGATACTTAATGGAATAATAGTAAGGCCTTTTTCCTGAGCTTTAGATGATATTTTTCGAATTTCACTTTTGTGTAGTAGTAATTTTCTTTTTTTGTCAGGATAAGCGGTTCCATAGGATTTTGTATAAGATATGTGAAAGCCGTGTAGCCATGATTCATCCTTTTCAAATATCACATAACTATCTTTGAAATTTATATTTCCGTGACGAATAGCTTTGACTTCATCACCAATGAGTACTATACCTGCTTCCCATCGATCAATTACATGATACTGAAAATAAGCTTTTTTGTTTTCAGCTATTTTTTTTATTTGGTTTTTTTCTAATGCCATTTGATATAGATTATAATTGGCTTTGATGAGAGTTCAACGATTAAAAGAGCTTTTTGAGTAAAACTAAGCTTCTGATGAGATAAAATCATGAAATTCTTGAGGCCATGGTGCCTCAAAAGTCATGACTTGCTTCATTTTATATGGCATAAAGGAGAGTTTCCACGCATGGAGCATTAATCTTTGGCATATGGTATCTCTAAGTCCATATATCGTATCTCCACATACTGGATAACCAAGATATGCAAGATGAACTCTTATCTGGTGGGTCCTTCCAGTATGAATCAAGACAGATAATAGAGAATGTTTTTTTAACTGATTCAATAATTCTACGTCAGTAATTGCAGGTTTACCCCTGGAAGATACTTTCATGCAAGATTTTTCAGGAAATTTTTCAATTGGATAAGATATTCTTGCGTGTTGGTCGGGAAAATGACCCTCACAAATAGCTATATAGTTTTTTGTAATTTTTCGTTGTTGGAATAAGTCTGCCATATACTGATGAGCTGGATTGTTTTTTGCAACAACAATCAAGCCAGAGGTGTCTTTATCAAGCCGATGGACAATTCCCAAACGCTCTTTTCCATTTAAATCAGACAATGATTTGCTATATGCCATGAGAGCATTAACCAAAGTACCTGTATTTTGGTGAACAGAAGGATGGGTTACCATGCCACAGGGCTTGTTTATAATTAAGATATGTTCATCTTCATAGGTGATTTGTAAAGGTATGCTTTCAGAGAGGATATCTTTTTGAGAGATTGGAAGCATGTCTGGATAAGTGATTAGATCACCTTGGCGCACTGAACATGAAGCTTTAGCTATTTTGTTGTTTAATAAAACGAGTCCTTTTTTAATGCTGGGTAAAATCTGGCTTCGTGATATGGATAGTAGAATTGAAAGATAGGAATCAATTCGATCAAAATCTTGCTCAACCTTATGTTGCATTTTGGTGCTTTTTTTCAAAAAGAAGCATTAGTGCTAATAAAAGTGAACCAATAGTAATTGATGCATCCGCTATATTAAAAACATAAAATGATCCGATTTTTACGAAATCAACAACATACCCATAGAGTATTCTGTCTAAGATGTTTCCAATTGCCCCTGAAGAAATAAGAATGAATGGAAAAACTGGAAACACTGGCATATAAAAATGAAATATTATGAATAACAAGAGAAGAGAAAATAGGGAAATAAAGAGAAAATTAATATTTGAATCAGAAAACAAACCGAAGGCAATGCCCCGATTTTGAACAAATACAAAATCTACATAAGGGAGGATTGATATGCTATGGTTTTTTGGCCATGAAAGCACCCAATATTTAGTCCACCTGTCAATGCCAAGGAGAAATACAAAAAAAGAAAATAGATAGAAAAACTTTTTAATCTTCAATCTTTGCTTGAATCTGAAACTTCTGAATTGAAGTAATTTGAGTTATCCTTGGTGCTTCCATACAAATTACTTTCTACTTTTGATGCATCCATATCTAGTTTTTTGAGTAGTTTGTTAAATGTTTCAAGATAAGATGCAAACTCTGAACTAAATTGTCGATACATCTCAGAAAGTTGTTTCATTTTATCTTCTGCAGCTTGATGGATTTGTTGTGCTCGAATGTTTGACTGCATGATAGTTAAATCAGCTTGTCTCTCAGCGGATAGCTTGATTTCATCTGCAGTTTTTTGGGCTACTGTTAATGCTTTTTGGAGTTGATCCCCTGTCGATGAATATCTTTCAAACTCTGCATTTAAGCGTGAATTCTTTTCTTTAAGATCAAGAACATCACGGTAAAGGATTTCATAATCTTCCTTTACCTCACGTAGAAAATCATCGACTTCCTTACGGTTGTAGCCACCAGTCATCACAGTTTTAAATGTTTTTTTTGAAATCTCAATAGGAGTCAACATTTGGTACATTCTCCTTGCTTGGTTGTCCTAAACTATTTTTTATATTTGACCTATTCTAAAGCAGGCTGCAAAATGATCAGGTTCGTATTCTTTGAGTTCAGGGATTTCAAGTGCACATTGTTCGATAGCATAGGGGCATCTCGTTCTGAAACGACAACCACTTGGAGGATTGATAGGAGATGGAATGTCACCAACGATAGTTTTTCGGTCACGGTTGATTTCTGGATTTGGAACAGGAACTGCACTCAACAAGGCTTTGGTATATGGATGAAGAGGGGAAGCAAAAAGTTTTGCATTTGGAGCTACTTCCATCAGCTTGCCTACGTACAATACACCGATAGTATCAGACATATGACGAACCACTGCCAAATCATGGGCAATGAATAAATATGTAAGTTGAAATTTGCTTTGTAAATCCTGGAGCAAGTTGATGATTTGGGATTGAATAGATACATCAAGAGCTGAGACAGCTTCGTCGCAAACAACAAATTCTGGATTTAGTACTAATGCCCTTGCGATTCCGATACGTTGGCGCTGACCACCAGAAAATTCATGTTGATAACGTTTAAGGTATTCTGGTCTGAGGCCGACGACTTCCATTAAATACTGAACACGTTCACGAATAAGTTTTTTATTTCTTTCGCCATGAACAACGAGGGGTTCACTGATAATATCACCTACTGGAATTCGAGGGTTGAGAGATCCGCTTGGATCTTGAAATACAATTTGCATATGTTTTCTTAAGTATCGAAGTTTCTCCCCATGAAGATGGGTGATATTGGTGAGGCCAAGATTGTGGACTGATCCAAGAATAGAGTTTTTCCAATTATTGCTAGATAGTTTTAAATCAGCCTCTTTGCTCAAAACTATTTCTTTGGCATTGATAGTTTTGGTGATAGTGTTTACTTCACCGTGAACAACAATAGGATCATTTTCGTTGAGTTGGTTAAAATCGATGTTTTTGGAGTTTTTGAGGATAGCAGTATTTGGATTTAGATTGATCTGAAAGCTTTGTAGTTCTTTCTCATTTTCAGGATTTTGCGAAAGAACTTCCATGTGTTTTTTGTTGAGGTTGAAATAGATTGAACCTGAGGTTGGTTCGTATAAACGAATGGCGGTTTTTGCAGCAGTAGTTTTTCCTGCTCCTGATTCTCCGACCAAACTATATGTTTCACCTTTTTTTACACTGAAAGTTACGTCATCAACGGATTTTACATCCGCAATTTTCCTGCCAATAAAACCTCCAGTAATAGGGAAATATTTCTTTAAATGCTCTGCCTTAATGATAATCTGTTTTTTATCTGACATATCTTATCTCCTTCAATGCTTATTTGCTTTTGATTGGGTACCAACAGCGAACAAAATGACCTTTTTCAATTTCTTCGTAGGCAGGCTCTTCCATTTTGCATTTATCCTTGACATAGGGGCAACGAGGATGAAATTTGCATCCAGGAGGTGCTTTGTAGGGATTGGGTACAACGCCTGGGATTGCTTGTAGAGGTTCTTGGGTACGAGCTTTATCGACGCGTGGAATTGAATTCAAAAGACCAGAAGTATAGGGATGCATGGGGTGGCGATATATATCATTAATATTGGAATATTCGACTATTCGACCATAATACATCACAGCAATATTATCGGCCATTTCAGCAACTACTGCCAGGTTGTGGGTGATAAGTATGATGGACATATTGGTTTTTTTCTTGATATCTTTCATAAGTTCAAGTATCTGAGCTTGAATTGTTACATCAAGCGCTGTGGTTGGCTCATCAGCAATAAGAATATCTGGATCACAAGCAAGAGCCATGGCTATCATTACTCTTTGACGCATACCACCGCTCATTTGGTGGGGGAAATTGTTAAATCTTCGCTCAGGATCAGGTATGCCAACTGAAGAAAAGACATCGATTACTCGTTTTTTTGCTTCAGACTCGGACATATTTTTGTGGTTGATTAGCACTTCAGAAACTTGCTCACCAACTTTGAATACTGGATTTAATGAGGTCATGGGTTCTTGGAAAATCATGGAAATTTTGTTGCCACGTATTTTCATCATTTCATTGTTGGAGAGTTTAAGCAAATCGATGCCATTGTATATAATTTCGCCGCGTTCTATTTTTGCAGGAGGAATAGCTAAAAGTTGCATAATAGAAAGGGAAGTAACAGATTTTCCACAACCAGATTCTCCGACAAGACCAAGGGTTTCACCTTTGCTAAGATTGATGCTCACGCCTTCTACTGAATGGGTAACACCGTCCATGGTATAGAAATAGGTGTGCAGGTCTTTAACTTCGAGTAATGACATAACAACAATACCCCTCTTTCATTTCTAAGCCTTTAAAACATATCTGAGCATTTTTACTAAAATATAAGTCATATCTTCACAAAGTCAAACCATTTCATCTAAGTGAATAGGTTTGTTTCGGTTTCATCTAATTTTACTAAATAAAGGATTTAAGCTATGCTATGATGGAAAATAAAATTTTATAAGCAAGGGAGAAAAAGATGAGCATTAATCCCCAAATGTTTAGAGAATATGATATACGCGGTATCGTTGACCAGGATCTAACTGAAAAATCTGTATCCTTGCTTGCTCAAGCCTTAGCGAGTTATTTTCTTAATAATAAACAACTAACGGTTTTGCTTGCAGAGGATAATCGTCCATCCTCCATTCCATTTGCTCAGATCATGAGTTCTGTTTTTTGTGATAGCGGAATATCAGTAATTGATCTTGGAATCGTTACTACTCCTATGTTTTATTTTGCTTCGCGCTTAAAAAAAATCAACGCTGGTGTTATGATTACTGCGAGTCATAACCCAAAAGAATACAACGGTTTTAAAGTATTACTTGGTCCCTCTACTATATACGGCCAAGAAATACAACAAATCCTGCATCTCTGCGAAACAAATACATGGAAACCTTCACTAAATAAAGGAGTTCTTGAGACAAGTAATGTCTTTCCAATTTATTTGCAACATCTGCAACAGATCTTTCAATTTGGACCTCGTCCATTAAAAGTTTTGCTAGATTGTGGTAATGGAACGGCATCCTTATCCAGCCCTGAGATATTAAAACAATTCCCTATCCTTCTGGAAGGTATGTATTGCGACTCCGATCCTTCATTTCCAAACCATTTTCCCGATCCAGTCAAAGCGAGTAATATGAGAGATGCTGCCGAGTTTGTAAAAAAACATCACTTTGATCTTGCAATTGGTCTCGACGGTGATGGCGATCGTTTAGGTGTAGTTGATGAACTCGGTAATATGCTCTGGGGCGACATGTTAATGATTCTTTATGTAAGAGAAATTCTTGCCAAACATCCTGGCGAAACCATTCTTGTCGAAGTTAAGTGCTCGCAACTACTCATTGATGAAATCGAACGTCTTGGGGGGAAAGCAGTGATATACAAAACTGGTCATTCTCTAATAAAGGCCAAAATGAGAGAAATTAACGCAATCATGGCTGGTGAGATGTCAGGGCACTTATTTTTTAATGATGAATATTTTGGCTTTGATGATGCCACCTATGCTGCACTCAGATTGCTTCGTATCCTTTCCAACTCACAACAACCATTATCAAGATTATTAGAAGATCTTCCTCGTTTGTATTCTACTCCAGAGATTCGAGTCCATGTACCCGAAGAAGAAAAAGCTAATTATGTGAAAAAAGCGCATACATATTTATCGTCAAGATATGAATACATTGATATTGACGGTATCCGAGCGAAGATGCATGGAGGTTGGGGTTTGGTCAGAGCTTCCAACACAGGCCCCGAACTAATCATCCGAGCTGAGGGACCAAATTTGGAAAAACTTGAAGAAATAAAAAATGAACTGAATCGTGCTCTTGAACCGCTCAATCTCGACTGGGTTGGTTAAATAATGATTAACTCGTCTTTTTCAAGATGAGTTAGATTGAGATAACCTTTTTCCAGAACAATAACAGAGTCTTCGATTCGTACGCCAAATCGTTCATCAAGATAGATTCCTGGCTCAATAGTGATCAACATACCCTTTGCTAAGGGTATCTTATTATCGGAAGATATTCGAGGTAACTCGTGAATTTCAAGACCTACACCATGACCAGTGCTATGCTTAAAATATACACCATATCCCTGCTGTGTGATATATTCACGAGCAAGCATATCTATATCACTGCACAAAACACCTTCACTAATGCTATCGATGGCTTTTTTTTGAGCTTCGAGAACAATTTTGTATACCTTTTCTGCCTCGGGATCCTGAGGTTTTCCAAAAGCAATAGTACGTGTTGTATCAGAAGCATAGCCCTGATAAAAAACTCCAAAATCAAAAGTAATAATATCGCCATGCTCAATTTTCTTTTCGCTAGCTACCCCATGGGGCATTGCGCTTCGTCTACCTGAGGCAACAATGGTATCAAAGGATACTTTTTGCCCACCTCTTTTTTTCATCTCATATTCAAGAATTGCACTCAATTCTGCTTCTGTAATACCTGCTTTGATATGATTCAGCATAGCCAAATACGATTGATTAGCAATATTGGCGGCTTCTTGTAAGATGCTAATTTCATTTTCTTCTTTTTTCATTCTTATCAATTCGAAGAAATCTGGGGTATTTTTCCAAGATTTTTCTGGAAATTTATCAAACAATCTAAGATATAGACTTAGATGAGTTTCACCTTCAAGTCCAATGAACTGAGCGTTCTGAATATATTCTGAAATCATATCCCATAACTGCTTGGGTTGATATTCATAGACTTCAACATTCGAAAAAGCTTGAGTTTTTGCTTGGTAGGTATATCTACCATCCACCAAAAGGATAATTCGACCGGTGGAAAAAACGATTACAATACCTTCGCCACCAGTAAAACCACTCGAATAGAGTATATTTGAAGCTTTGATGCTTAAAAAAGCATCAAGATCGTGTTCTCGAAGATGATTTGTTATGAGGTCATTTCGATTCATTATCGGACTCCTTACTTAAAATGAGATGTAAATCATTCAGTTGTTGAGATGATACCATAGATGGTTCGCCAGTTAATGGAGATGCTCCACGGGTATTTTTAGGGAAGGCAATTACTTCTCTTAGAGAGGTTTTGTTTGCTAATAACATGACTAATCGATCTAATCCTATCGCAAATCCACCTTCTGGAGGAGCACCATACGACATAGCTTCCATTAAAAAACCAAATTGTTCTTGTATCAAAGATTCGGGTAAACCCATGAATCTTAAAATCTCATGCTGTAAATCAGCTTGATATATTCGCAAGCCTCCAGAGCCCAATTCAAAACCATTTAGGACCAAGTCAAAGGAAGCAGATCTGATTTTTTCAGGTTCAGTTTTGATCCATCGGTGATAGTCTTCCATGTGAGGCAAGGTAAAAAGATGATGTGCGGATTGATAACGTTGATCTTCTTCATTCCATTCAAAAAGTGGAAAGTCAGTGATCCAGGCAAAACGATACTTTTCTGAGGAATCAATGAGATGACAGGTTTGCCCAAGCTCTTGCCTGATTTTTCCCATAAGGGAGGTGATCTTGTTTTTTGGTCCTAACAACGCAACAATGGTATCCTGGACTTTGCTTGATAAAAAGTGCTCCAATTCAGTTCGATCAGCTTCTTGGAGAAGATTGATTGATAAGCCATTTTCTTTATGTTTGAAAAAATAAACGTTGATTCCTTCGCTTTTATATGTTTCGATAAAATCGTCGCTTTGCTTTCTCGATAAGGAAACTTTATCACCTGGAAGCCTTATAGCAAGAAAGCTATCACCAAGCTGAATTCGTTCAAAAAAAGGCGAATAAGATTCCTTGTTAAAATAGGGAGTGATATTTTTGATGACAAGGGGATTGCGAAGATCTGGTTTATCGCTTCCATAGCTATCCATAGCATCCTGGTATGTTATTTCTTGAAAAGGAGTTTTTAATTCTTTTCCTAATACCTGTAAAAATATTGTCTTAACAAGTTCTTCAATGAGTCTTTTAAGTTCATCGTTAGTGGTAAAGGCGCATTCAAAATCGATTTGGGAAAACTCAGGCTGACGATCGAGGCGAAAATCCTCATCTCTAAAGCATCGACAAATCTGGAAGTATTTATCGATTCCACCCATCATAAGAAGTTGTTTAAAAATTTGGGGTGATTGGGTGAGAGCATAAAAATGTCCCGAGTGAATTCGGGAGGGGACAAGAAAATCTCTTGCTCCCTCGGGAGTGCTTTTGGCAAGATAAGGGGTATCGACTTCCCAGAAACCCTGCTCAGTAAAAAATTTTCGGGTTGATTGCATGATTTCGTGTCGCATTTTGAAGGAGTTCATGACTTCCAAGTTGCGTAAATCAATAAAGCGGTATTTCATGCGCAAATTTTCATCAACATTTTGTGAATTAAGGACATTAAATGGAAGCTGATTGGCTGAAGAAAGAATCTCAATTTTATCTACAATAATTTCGATTTGCCCAGTTTTCATCTGGGGATTAATATCCTTTTCAGCGCGTGGGGATACTAAACCTTCAATACATATTACATCTTCGTGATGCAATTTTGTTGAGGCTTCATGCAATGCAGGATGCTTGGAAGCATCAACAACTAATTGTATGACTCCACTTCGATCTCTCAGAAGAATAAAGCTTAAACCACCTCCAACTTCACGAATGCGATCTATCCAACCTGAGAGAGTTTGTTTGGTGTTTTGATCGTTAATGGACAATTCCCCGCAATACTTACTTCGGTACTTCATTTGTTATCCTCCAGGAGCTCTTTAATGACAAAGATGAGTTGTGGTCGAGAACACTGAGTTTGGGAACGATCCTTCAATTTTTTAATGCTTATGGTGCCTTGCTCGATCTCATCTTTTCCGAGAATGAGTGCGATTTTAGCTTGTTTTTTGATCGCAAGCTCCAAACCTTTTTTGATACCTTTACCTTCCAAATCAAGGTCAGTAGAAATATTATGTAATCGTAGCTCAGAGGCAAGAACCATTGCTTGAGGAGTTGTATCCTTTCCTTCATGAGCGATAAAGCACAAAGGGGCCAAGCTTGGGCTAGACAATGAGGAGGGAAATTGTTGTAATAACATTATTAAACGCTCTAAACCCATCGCAAAACCAATTGCAGGGGTGGGTGGTCCACCCATCAATTCAACTAATTCATCGTATCTTCCGCCCCCCAGCAAAGCACTTTGGGATCCAAGGTCGGAAGAAACAACTTCAAAAACAGTACGTTGGTAATAATCCAAGCCTCTGACCAACATTGGATTTTTTCGATAAGGAATAGAAAGTTGATCAAGAATATTTTGGAGAGAGACATAATGGTGTTGGCAAGCTTCACAAAGATTTTCATCAATAGCAGGAGCTCCAAGAACTGCTTTTTGACAAACTGGATTTTTGCAATCCAAAACTCGAAGAGGATTTTTTTCGATTCGTTTTTGACAGTCTTCGCAAAGCTCATTTACCCTATTTTTTAAAAAGTTTACTAGTTTTTCACGAAATGAAGGTCGACAGGCTTTGCATCCTATAGAGTTCAGGTCTAATATCAGATTTTGGAAGCCTAATTTCTTAAGTATAAAGAAGCATAAGTGGATGACCTCAGCATCTGAAGAAGGCTCATTGCTACCAAACAACTCAACACCGTATTGATGAAATTCTCGATATCTACCCTTTTGGGGTCTTTCATATCGATGAAACGTATCAATATAATACAGTTTGACAGGCTTTGGACTTACGTGGAAATGATTTTCAATGTAAGCCCTGACTATACTGGCAGTGCCTTCGGGCTTGAGTACTAATTGCCGGTCGCTTTTATCTTTAAACAGATACATTTCTTTGGTAACAATATCGGAAGTGTCACCCACCGAATGAATAAAAACTTCTGCATTTTCGAAAGCAGGTGTGCGTATTTCGCCATACGAAAATAAAGTCGATGCCTCTCTGAGAATCTGGGTTGCGTGCTCCCAAAGTATAGATTCTTCCGGAAGAATATCTCGAGTTCCAATACTTTTTGTGTATTTCATAGTTTGTATTTTAGGTTCTAGCAAGATTCTGTCAAGATAAGGCTAATCAATAGGCGTTTCGGACCTAAGTTCGATTGAATAGGGTTCTACGTGAACAACTACGTCTTCAATAAATTCAATCTCATTCTTTAGTTGTTTTTCGATCTCGTCACAAACTTGATGCGAAACATCAACTGACATCGTAGGAGAAACAAGGACATGTAAATCGACAAAGAGTAGGCTTCCATGGTATCTTGAACGAACATCATGAACATCCATTACCCCTTTGATTGAGGAGCTTATATGCTTTATCTTTGCCAGGAGCTTTTCATCAGCACCTGCATCCAAGAGAACAGCGCCATTATGACAAATTATTGTATAAGAAGTTTTTATGATGAACACCGCAACTGCAATTGTCATAAGAGGATCAAGAATCATAAATGACTTACCACCCCAAATGGCCAAACTCACTCCAAGGAATGTACAAATCGAAGAAAAAGCATCACTTCGATGATGCCAGGCATTTGCTATGATTGACTCATTTCGTAAATTTTTTCCTACTTTGACTGTTGCATGGAAAATCCATTCCTTAAACACTACGGTGAGAAAAGCTCCTGGAAGAACTAAAGGATTGATTTCGCTATACTGATTTTGCTGTAAAAATAGATTGATTTTAGACAATCCGGAATAAACGAAGGTGAAACCAACTAAAGCAAGGATTAAACCGAGTAAAAAAGCCGTTAACGATTCTACTTTTCGATGTCCATAGGGATGATATTTGTCGGGAGGATGTTGCGATAGACGGAGAGTGGCTAAGATTCCAAAATCAGTGAGTAAGTCAGAGGCAGAATGAAATCCATCTGCCATGATAGCGCTACTATGCCCAAAATATCCACTGAGTATTTTGAGTAAGGACAGCAATACATTTATAGCTACGCTCCAATAAGTAATCCCTTCACCGATTCGAATATAATTTTTAGCAGTGTACTCATTTTTTTGCATTCGTATGAGTTTAAGCCATACTTCCCTGCTGTCAAATTTTTTAAAAAGCTAAGGTGTAAAACGGATTAATATCTGGTTTTTGCTTGCATCCCATTCCACCTTAGCACCAAAGCCTTCACTGATAAATCGAATGGGTACAAAGGTTCTGCTATTTTTAATTTCTGGGGGAACAGGTAAAACACAGGCAACATCATTGATGAAAGCAAGTTTTTCGCCAATATCTAAGCGAATTTTGTTAGTTTTCAATTGTATGTAAATTCGACCCTTTCCAATGTTTTCCCATTTAATTTCAGCCTTAAAAGCTTCACTAATAAAACGAAGTGGAACCATGGAACTCCCTTTGCTGATATAGGGAGGAGCATCCAATACAATTTCTTTGTCGTCAATGTAAGCATACGAGATGCCTATGAAAAGTTTTATGACAATTTCTGGTAAAGGGATAACTGAAACAATTATTGGTATTTCAAGTTTTCCAGAATTGGTGTTAACAATCAAAACTTCACGGTAATCTTTTAATTCTTGATTTTTGGAATCGAATACAATTTTAAAATCATGGGTCTGCCCTTTTCTCAAGAAAAACTTCGGATTAAAAAGACGATGAGGAGTATTTTTACTTTTTAAGTCGGCACTTCCCTCAAGAATACCACCACCCGAATTTTGGATCTTAATAAATTCCTCAATCTTCTCTCCTGCAAAAACAGATATTCGAATATCGCGATTCTGTCCTTCCTTTTTTATCCATTCTGCTTTTGGTGGTACAGCAATGATAGCTAAGCTAACTGGGATCTGAAATGTTTCATTTTTGGTGGAGATGGTTACCTGAGTTTTGTAGTGTTTGGAAGTATTTTCAAGTTGTTTTCTGTTTACATAAAATTCCACTTTATCTCGATGATCTTTTGAAAGAGTTAGCGAAGAACTTGACGCTTCAAGCCATGGATCTGCAACAACAATTTTCAACTCTTGAGTATCAGGCGAAAGATTTTCAATTTCAAGGTAAGCCATAGGAAAAACTTCTGTTTCGTCTAAATCGAATTCACCAAAATCAATATTTTCCTGATCCAGACTTAAGGCTGATTTAACCTCAACTGATACCTCAAAGGAATGAGAGCCTCCATCAGAAGTGATACTAATGCGACCATTATGGGTACCAGGAGGCATCAGCTTGGTATTTACCGTCAGATTGATTTCCTCCTCAGTGGAATCAAAGCTAGTTTTACTCAGAGTCATCCAGCGCTGATTTGCACTTACTTTACCCTTGATTTTCCCTCGTACACTATTGCTGATAAAAAATTTCTCTGAGGGTCGATCGCCAATGAAATTGCTTCCAAAGTCGATCATCTTGGTTTCACAATGTAAAACAGGGGTAGGCAAAATATCCATTTTAACCACAACGGATGCCGTACCCCCATTCGAGTCAATCGTAATAGTTTCCTCGCTGTATCCATCTTTTTTACTCGATTTGTCAAGGCTAATAGCTACTTCAGTGATACCATACTCGGAAAGATGAACTTCTTCAGGATAAAATCCTAATGAATTCGAGGAAGATTTGATGCGCGCTTGTAGATCTCCTCCACCTTCGTTTATGATATTTAAGTTCCGTGTAGGAGAAGCATCGTGTTCAACTGTGCCAAAATCGATAAACTTTGGCTCAACCGAGAGTTTTGGATTTTTTGAGCTAGGACCTGCTTTGTATTTGCTAAGCATATCCCCTTCAGGCGATTCATCGATAAACACATCATAGGTATGAGACAACACAGCAAATTTGAACGAGAACTTATCATCGTCCTCATAAATATCATGCTTAGAGATTTGTATGATACCAGTGCAATTATCTTTTTGAAAAAAAACTGGAGAATAATCACCTACTAAATATAAAGCAGAATCAAACACTCCAACGCTATATGATCCTTCAAACTCAATGATTAAAATCAAATAGTCTGTTTCTCTTACCGCATGACCAGCTCCTGTGCTAAAAAAGATTCCAATGGAACAGTCATTATTATTGAGATTCCAGTTGCCCCAGCTATCCAATCTAAAATAGATGTTGTCATCATCTGTTCTCGCATAAATGGATTTAATATCAATCTCGATATTACGATAAGCATCTTTTGGGTCTGATATCTGAAGCATAAAGTCATTGCCCTCTACTACTGGCAAATTAGAACTAAAACTAAGCACAAACACAAAAAGTGCACATACGATTGCTAGAACAGACTTTCTCATCACACACCTCACGTAGTTTTGGGATAAGTCATTGCTGGCGAAAAGCTAAAGCTTAAGTATTCAACTTATCCACCATATTAGCGAAATCATGTATGGTAGTATATTCAAACGCCTAAAAAATTTCAAGTGATTTTTTCAACAAGTAGCAAGTTCCTCCCAGGAAGTGGTAAAGCGATCTGAGAGATGTTTGCGACGCATATCCCAGGCCTTTTCCTTTTGCACGCAGGCAGGACGAACTGTATGCTGACCCCAGCGCTGATTGATCTTTTCCATGGCTAAAAGCAGAGACTCGGGGGCTTGGGAAGTCAGGGTCTGATCTGACAAATCAAAAAGGGAGGGGGTAAGATATTCGCTGGATGAAATATCAAGCAGAATCACCCCGCTCTTGGTATAGTGGATGCCTGCACGGAAAATTTTGCTCAGTGCCTGAAAAGCCATGCGAATAAAAAGAAAGGGGTCTCTGGAAGGAATCGTATTTAAAACTGAAAAGTAGTTGGCGTAAGAATGGTGGGTGTCAAAGCGATTGCTTGTGATAAATACTCCTACTCCTCGCGCCGAAGCATTTTGGGATCTAAGCTTTTGAACAGCTTGAAGCACATGCTGACTGACTGCTTCTTTGAGCTCTTGTATTGTTTGCACAGGACGTCCAAAAGAAAGGGAACAGCATATTTCCTTGCAATTGAGCCTTTCATTGCCAAAAGAAAAACAGGAAAAACCTCGCAATTCCCAAGCAGTAGCAAGGCCCTTACTCGTCATTTTTTTGCGTATCCAAGTGTCATTAGCTCTGACAAGATCAAGTGCTGTAACGATACCATGAAGCTGGAGCTGTTTGGAATATTGTCTGCCGATGCCCCATATGTTTTCGACTTGAGTTCCCGCCAGAGCTTTTTGAATTTCGTTACTTTGCATGAGGCAGGAGACTCCATTTAGCTCAAGGTTTTTTTTGGCAATACGATTGGCTAATTTTGCCAGAGTTTTACTTGCAGAAATTCCTACGGAAACAGGTATGCCTGTGTTTTTCCTAACTTCGGCACGCACACGATGTGCAAAGTTTTCAGTATCTGAAAGGTTTTGCGAAGGAAATCGCAAAAAGGCTTCATCAATGGAATATATTTCAAGCTCGTCAGAAAACTTGGATAAAACGTTCATAACTCGATCCGACAAGTCTCCGTATAAGGTATAATTGGAAGAACATAGCTGAACTCCTTGACGAAGGATTTCGTGTTTATGCTTGAAGATAGGATCTCCCACCTTGATACCAAGAGCTTTCGCTTCTCTGGAGCAGGAGATAGCACAACCATCATTATTGGAAAGCACTACTACTGGCTTGCCTTCGAGCGCAGGATTGAATACTCTCTCGCAAGAAACATAAAAATTGTTACAGTCAACCAAAGCGATAGAGCGTTTCATGGAAATCTCTTGAGGTGAATAACACAGGTAACTGTGCCCCAAATTTCAGTCGCAGTATCACTGCCTTGAAGCATGAGGGGTCGCTTGTATCTCATCAAACTGCGACGACCATCCACAATGGCAAGCACAAGATCGTAGTCTCTTGGGGTACAACTGCGGTCAATAATCAAGACATCATCTTTGTAAACTTCAAACTCTTCGTAAGAAGATCCTTTGACGCGCATGAAAAAGGTGGATTCAGGATGAGGAACCAGATACTCATTAAGATTCATATTTTTTTCTCGATAGTACTGGGCTGGCGATGGAAACCCTGTAGTCATGGTAGCACCTCCGTTGCATGATAGAAATTTATATTTACCTTCATGTTACTATTCATAGCAATTTATTCATACATGTCAAGTATTCTTATATGAATTTCATTATTGCAATAAAATCATATTGCATTATACTGCTTACCGTAAACAAAAAAAACAAAGGAGATAAAAATGATTTTTGCAAACTGGTTACAAGAGAAACTAGATGCCAAAAAACTTACGCAAATTGAGCTGGCAATGATGAGCGGTATCTCCCAATCTACTATATCGCGGTGGATACATGGAGAGCGTGAGCCTGATATCAACAAACTAAAAAAAATAGCTCAGGCGCTGGACCTTAGCGAAAAAGAAGTATTGGTGGCCTGCGGTATCATCGCCCAGGATTTCTTTTCAGTAGAAGAAAACATGGCCACCATACCCATTCTTGCAGCATCGATTCCTTGTGGTGTTCCGTCATCTGAACTATCTTCCTATGTGACTGGCTACGAAAAGCTCAGTCATTCCTTCTTTTATTCTTGCGCTAAAGGCATTCAAAGCGACAATCTGCGTCTTTTTATTGTCAGAGCGAAAGGTGACTCCATGATAGGCAAAGGAATCATTGAAGGCAATATGGTTATCTTTTCCCCTGATCTGGAAGTTAAAAACGGTGATATCGCTGTAGTAGAGCTCCCAGAGCATGGCATGTGCATAAAAGAAGTGCTCTTTCAGGATCAAGCCACCATCCTCAAATCTGCCAATCCTGCTTATGATCCCATTGTAATCATTGCACAGCCTGTACGCATTGTAGGCAAGGTTTTGATGCATATCGGATATTTATAGGAGGAAGCCATGCAAACCATCTCACAGGCAAAAATCACTGAAGTGCAATGGCTTGACGATCAACAGCTCGTAGCTATCGATCATCCTGACCTATATCCTGGTGGAGGAGGCCAGCTTCCCGACAAAGCTACGATCACAACTTCCATAGGAAGCTTTCCCATTCACGAGACCATTTTTGTAGGCGAAAAGCACTTTTGGAAAATAGCCTCTCCCGTTAAACTGGGCCTTGAAGATATTACCATCCATATCGATCCTCTATGGCGTCTTGAGTTGAGTCAACAGCATACTGCTCAGCATATTCTTTCTGCTCATGCCAAAAAACTCTATGATTGGGAAAGCACTGGTTTTACTATCTTTGCAGAAAACTCTAAAATAGAGTTTTTGACAGAAGTTGACCCTGTGGATGCTTGCGAAAAGCTTGAAAATGCTGTTCTTGATAGCATCACTCACGACTTACCTGTCTCCATCCACCAGGCTGAATCCACCCAGGGCCTTCGTAAAGGTCAGGATTATGAACATTTACGTGTTGTTGAAATTGAAGGTCTTGATCGTTGTGGTTGTGGCGGAACTCATGTTTCCAAAAGTTCGCATATTGGAGCTTTTTCTATCTTAAAGTGGGAACGTAAAAATAAGGCTTCGATTCGTATTACTTTTGCTGCAGGCTTACGCCTGGGAAAGCTTGCCAAAAAATATACTACCTGGGAATACGAGCTTCGCAAAAAACTAACAGGAGAAGTAGAGGAGCGAATCGATGACCTTCTTACTCAAACTCAACAACAAAGTAAAAACGAAAAAAAGTGGCTTCATATTCTGTCCGAACATCTTCCCATCACTTCCCACTGGACAGTGATGAGAGATCTTCCTGTTCAAATGGATGCTATACGCTATTTGGCAAACGTGATTCACCAGGGACGGGGAAACGCTCTTTTGATTTCCGAGGACAAACAATTTATCATTGCTGGTCCAAACGCTGAAAAGTTAATGCAAGTCTTGCGCTCCCACGGTGCTAAAGGAGGTGGGAAAAACCTCATCAATGGCACCATGGACTCCACTCTATCCCAACAGGTAGAAAAACTTATCGAAAAGCTTTAACAATTGAGCCGAACAACTCCCCATGATCCTTAAGTTTTTTTTCATTTCCCAGCACACAATAGCAATTCATCGAAGTGCAAGCCGTGATATACTCGCTTAAGGTGTGAATATCCTTTAAAGAGACTCTCAGTATCTCGTCTCGCTCTTGCTGGATCTCTTCTTGAGTTACTCCACTGAGATATTGAATATCAGATTTTTGACCTATCATCGATGGGGTAAGAGGGGCATCGAGTTGACTCATGGTGCCGATTAAATATTTGCGCAATTCTCTTTCGCTCAAATCAATTTTGGATAGGTAAGCGCCTAGGTGGTCATAGCTTGCCAAAGTTTCTTTGAGTTTGGGATCACGATATGACCCAAGAACAACTCTGCCATTGCGTGATATTTTTATGAACGCTCCGTACGCTCCACCCATAATACGAATTCGGTTCCAGAGATAATCAAGACTGGCAAGAGACTCTAATACTTGCAAGGCTCCATGGTAGGGAAATCGTAGTTTTTTGTAGTTATACCCTTTCAGAACGTACTGAACTTTACTGGAAGTGCTAATACCCTCATTTCTTATTTCTTCGCAAAAAGGATAAACAATGCTTTCAAGAGCTGAGTTGCGTGGAATATGGTGCATCAAGGTGGAAACAAGAGTTTTGGCTTTTTCAAGATCCTCCCTGGGACCAGTTATGCTATAGGTCATTTCCCTGGGGCTGAAGATTTTTCCACATACTTCTTTCAGGGAAGCTATAAACACTTCTGGAGCTTGATTCCATAAGTGTTCCTGGTCTAACAAAAAGTGGTAAAAACTAAGTCCGTTCATTTCTTCGTTCCAGCTTCCGGAGGGAGAAAAGTAGGAGTTTAGTCTTTTTGCAGCTAATACGTGACCTTGGTGGTGAATGCTCGATTCATATCCTGATTTCATCTCACACATCAGCTCTTTGATGCGTTTTGAATCTTCGAGAAGAGTGTGAAATAGTATCTGCTCCAAGAGTTCAAGTAGCTTGGGAAAAGAAGGAGTGAGTGATTTTGCCTGCACGCACATAAATCGATCGAATTGGGCTATGTCATGATAGTTATTGATAGCCATAGTGTTGATGCTTAAACCACCAGTATAAAGAAAAAGTTGATTGGAAAGATCGCTATATGAATATTGAACTGTGCTCATTTTGCTAAGTAAATTTGATAAGATGGTGGCATACGGAAGCTCTTTTTGAGAAAGGGTGGAAAGGTCAAAATACAGATTCAAGTATAGTATGTTCTGTGTGGAGATTGGATGGAGCAGTAAAGTATCTTCCTTAACTTTTTCTATCTCGAGGGGCAAAACTTCACTTTGAGCAAGAATGTCTTCTCTTTTCAAGAGAGGTATACTGTTTAATCCTTCAATAGTATCCGGGGTCTCTTGCATCATTTTCAGCTTTTTGGTCTCTTCGATCCATGCTTCAATTTCATTTTCATTTGCTTCATTCTTTATCTTTTGTAATTTTTCCTTCAGTTTTGCTTCGTTCATTTCCTCCAGACCTTTTTCAGGTACTATCATTACATCAGCAGAATGGGGATTTGTTAGAAGTAAATCTTTAATCATTTTTTCAAACAAAGCTTCCTTGGATTCCTTGCGAATAAGCTCAAGAGTTTTGTTAAAAGCTAGGTGTGTGCAGGGTTCACCATCATAAAGCCAACTATCCATGATGCTTAAGCCATAAAACAAGCCTTTGGGGTATCCATGATAATCAGCTTCTCTGAGTTGAAACTCATGAATGTTGATGGAAGCCTGGACTAAATCCTGGTCAATACCATTTTCTACTAAATCTTGAAGTGTAGCTTGAATAACAGATATGAAAATCTCACGTTTCTCTGGTGAAGCATTTTTTGCAAGTACTCCCAAGACTGCTTGCTGAATGTTCAAATCTATAAAACCATCTATTTCTTCTGCAATATCAGCTTCAATAAGTGCTTTTTTTAATGGAGATGCTGGCGTGCCCAGTAGGATGTGTTCAAGGATATCAAGGCTCATATACTGAATTGGATCTGTGGTTCTTCCGCAAACAAAACTCAAGCTAAAATAAGCTTTTTGATCGCATTGCTCTTCTTGCCCAGCAGAGTAGGAGGCATTAGCACTGAGTCTTTTTTGAAAAGCACTTTGGAGAGGAATATTTTGAAAATCAGTTCTCTTAGAAAAAGCAGATAAGTACTCTTTATCGAGATAATCGAGCCACTCATGTATATCCACGTCTCCATAAAGATAAATAAAAGAATTACTGGGGTGATAGTACTTTCGGTGTTCATTTAAAAAATGCTCATAACTAAGATGCGGGATATCATCAGGCTTTCCTCCCGACTCAAACCGATAAATGGTGTCGGGGAAGAGAGTCTGAGTGATCTTGTCAAAAAGAATGCTGTCGGGAGTGGAGTATGCTCCCTTCATTTCGTTGTAAACAATGCCCTGAATAGCTAAATCATCTTTAAGAGAAGAAATATCATAGTGCCAACCCTCCTGATGAAAAATGGAGGGATTAGTGTAAATATTGGGATACAAAACAGCGTCCAGATAAACATCAACCAGGTTTTTAAAATCTATCTTATTTTTACTTGCAACGGGATATATAGTTTTGTCTGGATAGGTCAATGCATTGAGAAAAGTATTTAACGAGCCTTTGGCAAGCTCTATGAAAGGCTCTTTAACAGGATACTTTCTTGAGCCACAAAGAACTGAATGTTCAAGGATATGAAAAACTCCACTATGATCGGTAGGAAGCGTTTTGAATGCAATGTAAAAAACTTTGTTATCGTCCTGATTTTTTAAAAAGATGCATTTTGCACCGCTGATTTTGTGTTCAAAGACACTTACATCGGAAGAAATTTCTTCAAGGTAGTGCTGATCTATTTTCTTGTAGGCTGCATTACAATTTTGATTTTCTTGATTCATAATTACTCCCATCCTTATTTTTCTTATGTTCAGTATAAGCTAATTTTTGCATGCGACAACAAGTTAATGTAGAATATAAGCCTGATTTAAGGGAAAGCTGAGGATAGTAGCTATGCCAAGGGTTGTTATCATACAAGGAGCATCCGGATCTGGTAAAACCACACTCATAAAGCACTTGCTTTCATTTGCAGCGATGGAAGCCAAAAATATCGGTATCATTAAAAGTTGTGGTCATGAAATCAGCATTGATGATGATGCTAAAAAAGATTCTTTCATATTTCAGCAGGCAGGTGCTGATAAAATCCTTTTATACCAGGGTCAACAACATACTCTTTTTAGTTATTCGGAGGATGTTTCCCTTCATGATTTAATCGATTCCTATTTTTCCGATTTTGATTTTGTATTTGTCGAAGGATTTGCTGCTTCTACTGCTTTTCCACGAATTGTGGTGATGCGTAGCACAACTACTCCAAAAACTCTCACTGACAAACACAATCTGATAGCTGTTGCCTCAGATGTCCCTTGTATATCCCCCTTTAGTGATGTTCCAGTGTTAGATCTGAATAATCCTTTAAGTATCTACAATTTCATTTGTGCCAATCCCTTTTCTTCCGCTCAGACTACCCTCAAAATTAACGGTCAGGTAGTACCTATGAATCATTTCGTAGAAAACATGCTCATCAATACCATTCTTGGTTTAGTCAAAAGCATCAAAAAAGATGACAATGAAGATACCCGTTCTCTACAAATCAGTATTCATCTATCTCCCAACTCAAAAAAGGCCAATTCATGAACTCCATCAACCACCTTCGCATATCTGTCACCCAGCGATGCAATATTAAGTGTTTTTACTGTCATCATGAAGGTCAGGAACAGATTTCCAGAGAAATGACTCCTGATGAAATCTATGTTCGTGTAAAAGATATGGCTCAGTTGGGTATAGAATATGTCAAAATCACCGGAGGAGAACCTTTGCTTCGGGTAGATATTATGGACATCATCGCTAAAATTCGATCTCTTCCTGAAATCAAAGAAATCAGCATGACTACCAATGGTTTTTTACTAAAAGAGTTGGCTTGCAATCTTAAAAAAGCAGGCCTGGATCGCATCAACGTAGGTTGTGATGCTCTTTATTCCAATGAATTACCAAAAAGTATGGATATCATTCTCCCAGGAATTCAACAAGCACTTTTAGCAGGTCTTCGACCCATTAAAGTTAATATGGTCGTACTAAAAGGGCTCAATGACCATGAAATCCCCACCATGATCCAACATGCCTCCCAAGTAGGTTTTATTCTCCAGCTTATTGAATTGATACCCAATGGCAACCCTTCTTTTGATCAATACCATTTGTCTTTGGACAATATCGAAAAGGACTTGGAAAAACGAGCTGATAAAGTCATGGTGCGAAGTTTACAAGGAAGAAAACAATTCCATTTGGGAAACGCTATAATTGAAATTGTGGGACCTACCCAATCAGGTTTTTGTGAGGCTTGCAAAAAAATCCGTATCACCTCGGACGGCATGATCAAACCTTGCCTCATGCGTTCTGACAATCTGATACCTTATACTGGGATAGAGTCTATCAAAAAAGCGTTGAAACTTAAATCTCCCTATCATCCTGCATAAAATTGCCTGAGATTCAAGCTCTTTGATTCGTTGAGGTTTTTTGATATAGTTATAAGCAATTATGGATGCATGGATAGCTAATGGCATGCTTTTTGATACTGAGTCTCAATCTTTTTCCAGAAAGTGCATCCATTTTAGGCATGAGTTGATTGCAGAAATATCCGATCGAGTTCCAGAGGATGCATTTGAAGTCATCGATGCTCGCGATTCCTATATCGTGCCGGGTTTTATTGATATTCACACCCACCTGCGTGAGCCTGGACAAGAAATAAAGGAAACCATACAAAGCGCCACCAAGGCTGCTGCAAAGGGTGGTTATACTACCCTCACTGCTATGGCAAATACTTCCCCTCCCATTCATGATGAAGCTATGTGGATACAGGTCCAAAAAATTATTCAAAACAATGCACTGATAAAAGTTATCCAATGTGGCACCATCAGCAAAGAACTCAAGGGTATGGAGCTATCTGATCTTCTTCAAAGAGGTCTTTGCTCTGTCTATTCAGATGACGGAAAAGGACTATCCGATTCCAAATTGCTTTCTGACGCCATAAAGCTAGCAAAACAACATCAATCTCTTTTGATCATGCACGAAGAAGATTCCCTTCTCTCAGAAAAAGGTGTAGCTGCTCAGGGCCTACTCTCAGAACAATTCCATCTCCCTGGTATACCCGCATCATCCGAATCTTCCATGCTTGCAAGAGATCTTTTTATTTCCCATGACTTGGATTATCCGCTCCACTTTACCCATCTTTCCTCTTCACAGAGCGTCCATTTACTAAACTGCGCGATGGAGCATTCCTATAAATTCAGTAGCGACACAACTCCGCATCATCTCTTTTTTTCCGATGCTAATGTGGATACCCAGAATTCAGATTTCAAAGTAAACCCTCCCATTCGAAGCGAGTATGATAGACAAACTCTCATTAAGGCGCTTAAGAAGGGAATTATCACCTGTATCGGCACAGATCATGCTCCTCACACCTCTGAAGAAAAAGCTCAGGATTTTATGCATGCACCCTTTGGCATCAGTGGTATCGAAACTGCCTTTCCAGCCTTATACACTTCTCTCGTACTTCCAGGTCATCTATCCATGGAAGATTTGCTCCTCTACCTTACTCATCGTCCAGCAACCTTGCTGAAACTTGAAAAATTGGGAGCACTGAAACCTGGATATCGCTCAGACATTACGATCCTTTCGCTTCTACAAAAGAAAGTTTCAAAGAATGAGCTGGTTTCTCAAGGAAAAAACACTCCCTTTGCAGGTCACACCCTTACTGGATGGCCTATTTTAACTATTTATGGAGGCGAGATTGTCTATCAGCAAACTTTTTAAAGCAAAGATATCGGAAAATCTAGCGTTAAGCTCGGATATTTATCGCCTGACCCTTTCTATACCTTCTGAAGAAAGCTTGGCCCTTGGCCCAGGTCAGTTTGTGATGTTGTCCTGCCCCGGACCAGAGTCTGTATTTCTCAAACGTCCTTTTAGTGTAGCCAACTATTCCAATAGAGAGCTTCATATTCTTTATCGTATCCTGGGAAAAGGCACTCAAAATCTTCAACAAATAAGACCAGGTCAAACAATCGACATGATTGCTCCTTGCGGAAACTCCTTTTCACTGCCCCCCCAGGGGAAGTTGCTTCTTATGGCGGGTGGTATGGGAGTAGCTCCGCTAAGTTTCCTTTGTCAGAGAGCACTTCAAAGTCAGCTTTTTTCTGAGATTTATTTTTTTTACGGAACAAGTCAAAATCTTGACCGGATTTCATTTCATTTTTCGGAAGACAATCGAGTACATTTTTTTCATCATTCTGACTATGAGAAAAATCTATACCAAGGACACATCATGAATTTCTTTGAACAAACCAAAACTACGAATGATTTTGTTCAAGCCTATTCTTGCGGTCCAACCACAATGATGCAAAGTTTTTCCCAGTGGTGCACTACTCATCATATCCCGCTTCAAGTATCTCTGGAAAAGCATATGGCTTGCGGGATGGGTTCTTGTTATGGGTGCAGTATTCAAACCCGTCAAGGTATGCAGAGCATTTGTCATGACGGACCTGTTTTTGATCACTTAGAAATCTTATGGGACAAAGTATGAACCTACTTCAAACTTCTCTTGCTTCGTTGAAATTAAAAAATCCCTTAATACCAGCTTCAGGTACTTTTTTTTCTTTAAACCGTCTTCCTGAAAATTTCCCGCTGGAAAGACTTGGAGTTTATTTATGTAAAACCATCACACGAGAAGCTCGTTTTGGAAACGAACAACCGCGAATAAAAGAATGCTCAAGTGGTATGATGAATTCCATCGGACTTGAAAACAAAGGTTGGGATGACTTTGAAAAAAATACTCTCCCTCAAATACTGCAAATTCAAAACTCCAAATGGATCAGTATTGCAGGGTCAAGCGTTGAAGATTATGTGTTCCTGGCTCAAAAACTTTCGTCTTATCCCATTGATGCGATAGAAATAAACGTTTCCTGCCCCAATATTCATCAGGGAGGTATTCAGTTTTGCCAACACCAAGCCTCCTTAAAAGAAGTCATACGACAGGTAAGAGCAGTATCTCCTCATTTTTTAGTCACCAAAATTGCTATTGAGACTTATCCCCTCAAAGAGGCCTTAAAAATTATTGAAGACGAAGGTTCAGATGCAGTTTGCATAGGTAACACCTTGCGAGGTCTTTCCATCGAAATATCAACAGGAAAGCCTACTTTCAAAAAGATCTTTGCAGGATATTCCGGTCCTGCTATCAAACCAATTGCTCTTAGAGCAGTTTACGAAGCTCGTCAGTGGATGGGAGCCTATCCTATCATTGGATGTGGAGGGATAAGCACCCACGAAGATGTATTGGAGTTTATCATGGCTGGAGCAAATGCTGTTGAAATTGGAACTGCGAATTTTCTCAATCCACTGGCGATGATTGACATACTAGATAAACTCCAGGCTCATTGTCAAGAAAAAGCTTTTCCCTTGAATCATTTTTTGAATCAAGCTCATCAGGAGGTTTAGATGAAATTAAGTGCTAAAGAACGTTTGATACTTAGCCTGGACTTTGAAGATAAAGACTCTGCTCTTTATTTGCTTGAAAGTTTAAAAAATGAGTTGGTATATTGCAAAGTAGGTTTACAGCTCTTTACTAAATACGGGATCGCTCTCCTTCATGAAATCAAAAAGATGGGTTTTCGGATTTTTCTTGATTTAAAGTTTCATGATATACCCAACACTGTAGCATCTGCCATTAAATCACTTGATAGCATCGAAGTTGATTTGCTTAACATCCACGCAACATGCGGATTTGATGGTCTAAAGCTTGCCAAAGAAACACTACAAAACCTTCATCCTGCATCAAAGCTGATTGCCGTGACTGTTCTCACCTCTCTAAACGATGACGCTCTTCAACAGATGGGTATCCCTGTAAAAAGTGAAGCATTAGTGCTTCAATTGTGCAAAGTATCTCAGAATGCGGGTTTGGATGGTGTTGTTTGCTCTGCTCAGGAAGTTCAAAACATCAAGAATACGCTGGGAAAAGATTTTCTTGCAGTATGTCCTGGAATCCGACGCGCCACCGACGATATTAATGATCAAAAACGTATTGTAAGCCCAATGCAGGCCATTAAAAATGGAGCAGATTGGATTGTAGTTGGACGACCTATAATCAAAGCTTCTTCTCCAGCTGAAGAAGTCGGTTTAATCATCAATGAAATTGAGAAAGGAATGCAAGATGACTGATTTGGAAATGTTGGAGCTATTTCAATCGATAGGAGTTATTAAAAAAGGTCATTTTCGTTTATCTTCAGGAAAACACTCGGATACCTATCTTCAATGCGCCATATTACAGCAATATCCTGAGCATCATGCCAAAGCTCTGGTCTCTATCACAGATAAAATTCTTAGCTATCAACCTAATGTGATTGTAGGAGCAGCTGTTGGTGGTATTATCTCAGCTTATGAGTTGGCAAGACTTAGTCATGCAAGATGTATTTTTGCTGAAAGAGTCGATGGGATTCTTAAGTTTCGCCGTGGATATGAATTGTATCCCGAGGATCGAATAGTTTTGATTGAAGATGTGGTTACTACAGCCAAAACCACTCTTGAACTTATCGAGCTTGTTAAGAGCCATGGTCTCGAGCCTCTTGCAATCACTGCATTAGTTGATCGTCAAAAGAATGATTCTACTCCTATCCCTTATCCTTTCTTTTCTCTGCTTAAAGTTGAGGCTGTTCTTTTTGATGAAACAGAGTGTCCTTTATGCAATGAAAACATACCTTTGACCGATCCAGGATCACGAAGACTACATTCCAAATCATGAAAGTTGAGCTAATTGCCAACACTCCTGATCCCCTATCACTCTTTGCGCAATCTGCCCGAATTACCCGATCCAAAGATGAACAGTGGAAGTCCAATGAGTATTATTTTAAAATCTTGTATCTCTCTGGTCATCACAGTGTCTTTGAGCATGCTTCCTTTTCGTTTCTGATACAGGACATATCTCGAGCTTGCTCTCATCAACTAGTTCGATTTCGTGTCGGGGTAAGCTTTACCCAGCGCAGTCAACGCTATACAGAAGAATCATCTTTTCCTTATACTTGTCCTCCGAGTATTCAAAATTCAACTGAAGCTCATCTCCTTTTCGAAGATTTCATGGAGAAAGCAAGAAAAACTTATGAGCAACTCGTGGATCTTGGAATACCCAAAGAGGATTCCCGTTTTGTTCTTCCCAATGCCACCCATACTTCCATCATTATGACCATGAATTATAGGGAGTTGATCCATTCATGCGGTTTGAGACTCTGCGATAAATCACAGTGGGAGATTCGGGCCCTTTTCTGGCGAATCAGATCTTTAGTACAAAAAAAAGAGCCCATTCTTGCCCAATGTCTTTACCCAAGGTGCTTTCACGATAGATTATGCAAAGAATCAAAACCTTGTCGTTTAAAAGACTATTACATTAACAAATCTCTCCATTGGGGCAAGGAATTTTAATTAGCGTGTTGTTAATAGCACTAAATACGTTAGAATTATAAGAGAGCAGTTTTGCTGTACGTAGTTGCATGTTTTTTTTAAGGGGAAGAAAAAAACTAGATGACAGTTGACGAAATTATTGAAGCTGTAGGGGCTGAAATCCTTCAAGGTAAAGGAAGAACAGACCTAAACATTAATTACGCTTTTGCAGCAGATTTAATGAGTGATACTCTGTTTATTGTTGCTAGAGACGATGAACCCATCTTGCTTATTACTGGTGTCACTAATCCATCGGTCGTTCGTACTGCAACAATTTTAGATATCCCCCTGGTGCTTATTGTTCGTGGTAAAAAGATCCCCCCTGAAACAATTCAGCTAGCTATTGACAACGAAATTATATTGCTTCTTACTTCAAAGATTATGTTCGATTCTTGTGGTTTACTATACGAAAGAGGCATGAAAGGTTGTCCATGGAGACTGAAGTGATCAATAAACTTGATTTTTCTGTTGGAGCCTCAGATTACCCCAGCATTGGCTCAAGGGCTCTTGAAGTAAAAAAAAAGTTAAAAGATTTTTTTCCCACGGGCGATTATCTCAGACGCTTGGGGGTATGCATTTTTGAAGTTGAAGCTAACTTAGCCATACATACCAGCCAGGGTGGAACTCTTGAAATTATTGTTTTTAAAGATCGTGTTCGCATTATTGCATCCGATTCAGGTCCTGGTATAAAAGATCTTTCAAAGGCTCTCACACCAGGTTTTTCCACTGCACCAGAGTCTGCCAGGCAACTTGGTTTTGGCGGAGGGGTTGGGATCAACAATGTGAAACGATTCGCTGATTACTTCTTCCTTACAAGCTCTAAGCAAGGTACAATTCTTTTATTTGAGGTGTGGAATGATGACGATAAAGCAGCTAACTGAATCTTTACCCCTTAAAGTTCTCACTCCGAATCTCAATCTTGAACAAACATTTGAGATGGTTTATTCTTCAGATTTATTGAGTCAGGTTCTTGCGAAAGCTACCTACCGTGATCTTTGGATCACTGTACAAACCCATGCTACCATCCTCGGAATAGCTTCAATCAAACAAATTCCTTGCATCATTTTTTCTGAAGGACTTCTTCCTCAGCCAGAAGTAATCATGAAAGCACAGGATGAAAATATAGTTTTGTTGTCAAGCCAACAAACAACTTTTGAATTAGCAGGTAAAATTTTTGTTTTATTAAATATATAGGTGGTGTTGATATGAGTGAGATTAATTATTCCCAAATTGACTTTGTGATCAAGCGCGAAGGATCTCAAGAGTCCTCTCTTATTCAGGTGCTAAATGGGACACAGGAAATTTTAGGATTTCTCCCCAAAGAGGCTTTAGTTTATATTTCAGAAAAATTAAAAGTTCCCTTATCCCGAACTTATGGGATTGTCACTTTTTATAATTTTTTCAAAACTGAAAAAGATGCTGATCATGTCATAAGTATTTGCATGGGAACAGCCTGTTATGTCAAGGGTGCAAATGTTATTTTAAAAAAACTGGAAACTGAGTTAAATATTAAAAGTGGTCAAATCACTCCAGACAAGAAATTTTCAATTCGCGAAGTCCGATGCATTGGAGCATGCGGTATGGGTCCACTTATTTCAGTAGATGGAGTCGATCTATATGGTCGAGTTCAAGTGGATATGATTCCCGAAATCCTGAACAAATACAGATGAAAGAACTCTCCATGAACATTTTGGATATCTTGCACAATTCGGTGCATGCAAATCCAAAAAACATCTATCTCACAATCCTTGAAGATAGCTCAAAAGATCTACTTCAATTCACAGTCAAAGATGATGGTAAAGGTATGAGTCAGGAATATGCCTCCAAAGTTTTTGATCCTTTTACTACAAGCAGTTCTACCAAAAACGTAGGACTCGGATTGCCTTTTCTTAAGATTCAATGCGAAATGTGTAATGGATCTGCCCATTTGACAAGCAAAGAAGGCCTTGGTACAGAAGTTGAGTTCAGCTTTCAACTTTCTCATGTTGATCGCCCTCCCATGGGAGATTTGGCAGGTACTTTGACGATCATGTTCACTATGCACCATTACATTTCATTTCATTTCAAATATTGCAAAGACCATCAGTGTTTTGAGCTTAGTACTGATGAACTTAAAAGTTTAATGCAAGATGTTCCTTTGCAACATCCAAAAGTTGCAAAAGGCATAGAAGACTATATTAATACAAATTTAACAGAATTACAGGGAGGTTATTAATGGCAAAGATTAACTCATTGGAAGAACTCAGAAAACTTCGTGATCAGGCAAAAGAAACCATGACCGCACGAAGCGGAAGTGCAAAAGTTAAAATTTTTGCAAGCATGGGAACTGTTGGGATAGCAGGGGGAGCTCGTGAAGCTCTGAAAGCCATGATTGATGAGTTGGAAAAAAGAGACTTCCACGATGTTGAAATTATTGAAAGCGGTTCCATGGGTTTGGATCGCGAAGAACCAGTCATTTCAGTCGAACGTGATGGATACATGACTACCTACGGTAGAGTTTCTCCCGATATGGCTCGTCAAATCGTTGCCCAGCACGTTATCAATGGACAAATTGTTAGCGAATGGGTGATTGCGAGGAACAAGAAATAATGAAAATATATCGGATTCATGCTCTAATATGCGCTGGTGGTCAATGCATCACTGCTGGCGGAGATAGTTTTGAGGAAGCATTAAAGCATGCTATTAAAGAAAAAGGGCTGGAAGACGAGATACAAGTAGTGGAAACGGGCTGTATGGGAGCTTGTGAAAAGGGTCCCATGATGGTGGTATATCCTGAAGGAGTACTTTACATCCATCTTAAAGCGAGTGATGCGGAAGAAATTGTAAACGAGCATTTCTTAAAAGGACGTCCAATTCAGCGATTGATGTGGAAAGAAGCAGATGGAAACTTCCCCACTCTCGATCAGGTTCCATTTTTTACTCACCAAACCAAAATTGTATTACGTAATTGCGGTCTAATTGATTCTGAAAGCATCGAAGAATATATTGCACAAGATGGTTATAGCGCTCTTGCAAAAGCTTTGTCCTCTATGACTCCTGCTGAAGTTGTCGATGAAATAAAAAAATCAGGTTTACGTGGTCGTGGAGGAGCTGGTTTTCCAACTGGAATCAAATGGGAATTAGCCTACAAACAAGATGATCCAGAAAAATATATCGTTACCAACGCTGATGAAGGTGACCCTGGAGCATATATGGATCGTTCATTGCTTGAAGGAGATCCGCATACTGTAATTGAAGGTATGGCTATTGCCGCTTATGCTATCGGAGCTTCTAAAGGATTTATTTATTGTCGCGCAGAATATCCAATTGCTATTAAACGTCTTCAAATTGCCATTAAAAAGGCAAAACAGGCTGGTTTGTTAGGAAAAAATATCCTTGCATCTGATTTTTCCTTTGATCTTGAAATTCGAATGGGTGCAGGAGCTTTTGTTTGTGGTGAAGAAACTGCTCTTCTCAATTCAATCGAAGGCAAGCGGGGAGAACCACGGAAAAAACCCCCTTATCCCGCCCAAAAAGGCTTATTTGGCAAACCTACTGTGATTAATAACGTTGAGACTTTTGCCAATGTCCCATTTATTATTTTGGAAGGGGCTGAGAAATTTCGCAGAATCGGTACTGAAACCAATCCTGGCACCAAAGTGTTTTCTCTTGCAGGAAAGGTTATCACTACTGGTTTGATAGAAGTACCCCTTGGGATTAGTCTTCGTAAAATTATCTATGACATCGGTGGCGGCATCCCTGATGGCAAAAAATTCAAAGGTGCCCTTATGGGTGGACCCTCTGGTGGAGTTATACCTGCATCAAAATTGGACACTCCCATCGATTATGAATCTTTAAATGAAATCGGCTCAATGATGGGTTCTGGTGGCTTGATTGTCATGGATGAAGACAGCTGTATGGTGGATATAGCCAAATTTTTCCTCAAATTTACCGTTGATGAAAGCTGTGGTAAATGCACTCCATGTCGCGAAGGTACACGTCAAATGCTCGAACTACTTGAGCAAATATCCTCAGGTAACGGAAAGATGTCCGATTTAGACAAACTTGAACGTCTTGCTGAGACCATTCGTATGACCTCGCTTTGTGGATTGGGTCAAAGCGCTCCTAATCCAGTTTTATCTACTATCCGATGGTTTAGAGATGAATACGAGGATCATATTAGAAATCATAAATGTACAGCCGATGTATGCAAAATGAAACCACACGATTTGGAGGTAAAGAAACGTGTCAAAAAAATCACTCATTGAAAAGCTGCTTGACCTTCAGGATTCTCAAAAAAATACGAATCATCTCCCAAAAAAACAATTAGTTGAAATATCGAAAGAATGTCAAACTCCTCTTGCTGAAACTTATGGCGTTGCTACTTTTTATACCATGTTTTCAGTCGAACCCCGAGGAAGACATATCATTCGTATTTGCGAAAATCAGTCATGTCATATGGCTGAAGCACTTAGTGTAGTTGAATCACTTAAAAATCATCTCAATATTGAATTTGGAGAAACTACTGCCGATGGCCTGTTTACCCTCGAGCATAGCAGTTGCCTTGGTATGTGTTCGATAGCTCCATGTATGATGATCGATGATCATCCCTACGGGAACCTTACACCCTCCAAAATTGTTGACATCATCAACAAAATTAAGGCAGGTGAATAATTTATGAAGTTTTATAGAACACATGTATTGATTGCCAGTGATGCAAAAAGCCTGGTACTTGGAGCAAAAAGCATTCAGGATTTGTTAATTTCTGCCTTAAAAAAATACAAACTGGAAGACGAAGTTAAGGTTATTCCAACGGGTAGCCTTGGTTTTGAAGAAACTGGTGTAGCCATCATGGTATATCCTGAAGGCATCATTTATGCACCTGTAAATCATCAAAATATTGAAGAAATTGTAGTCGAACACTTCCTCAAAGGCAGAGTTGTCAATAGTCTGAAAAAGCTACCAAAAATTTCCAACATCTCTGCTGGTTCCCTTGAAAATCAAGCAATTTTAGATGTGCAACAAAGAGTAGTCTTGGAAAATGTCGGTATTATCGATCCTGAAAACATCATGGAATACATAGCCAGAGAAGGCTATTCTGCAATTGAAAAAGCAATATTTAGCCTAAAACCAGAAAATGTGATTGAAGAACTTAAAATTTCTGAACTTCGTGGAAGAGGTGGTGCTGGCTTTCCCACAGGCTTAAAATGGGACTTTACGCGTAAAGCTATTGGAGACAAAAAATACGTTATTTGCAATGCAGATGAAGGCGAGCCTGGTACATTCAAAGATCGTGAAATCATGGAAGGAGACCCCCACAAACTCATTGAAGGGATGATGCTTGCTGGATACGCCACGGGAGCAGACTACGGATATATCTATATCCGCGGAGAGTATGCTTTATCCATAAAAAGACTTGAAAAAGCTATCGCAGATGCAAGAGAATACGGGCTTCTCGGTAAAAATATCTTAAATAGCCAGTTTAGCTTTGACTTGGAAGTTTATAAAGGCGCTGGAGCCTATGTTTGCGGGGAAGAAACCGCACTAATCGAATCAATTGAAGGCAAACGTGGCGAACCACGAAAAAAACCCCCTTACCCCCCTACCTCAGGTTTATGGGGAAAGCCTACAGTAGTCAACAACGTGGAAACTCTTGCAAATATCCCTTCCATCATAAGGAATGGTGGATTCTGGTACAAAGGGATTGGAGTTGAAGGTTCCCGCGGGACTAAGCTTTTCAGTCTAATGGGAGATTTAAAATGGAAAGGAGTGGTTGAAATTCCTTTTGGCACCCACCTTTCCAACATTATTAGCAATCTTGGCTTGGGAATAAGCAACGGCAAATCACTCAAAGGAGTCATCCTTGGAGGATCATCGGGCTTTTTAATCAAACCCGACGAGCTTGAAACTCCAGTAGATTTTCACTCCCTTGCTCAAATAGAAGCTGGTCCAGGCTCTGGATCTATTGTAGCAATGGATGAACATCGTTGTATCGTGGATATGATAAAAAATATTGCTCAATTTTTTGAGCATGAAAGCTGTGGAAAATGCACACCATGTCGAAATGGCACGAATCAGATAGTAGCAATACTTGAACGTATCTCCTCAGGTGATGGCAAACTTGAAGACCTGCGTAATCTTGAAACACTTGGAAACACGATGGCTCAGGCTTCCTTCTGTCCTCTGGGGCAAACTGCTCCAAACATCATGATTCAAGCTATAAAAAAATACCGTAGTGAGTTTGAAGCTCATATCATCGATAAAAAATGTCCAGCTAATGTTTGCCGTTTCTATGAAGACACTTTAATAAAACAAAACAACAATCCAAGGGAGGTTGAAAATGAATGATCAAACTGTCAATATAACCATTAATGGGAAACCATTTAGCGTAGCTGCTCATAGCACCATTCTTGAAGCTTGTGAAAAAGCTCATATCCATGTGCCCACTTTGTGCTACCTTAAAGAGATTTGCGAAGAGGGCTCATGTGGAATCTGTGTAGTCGAAGTTGCAAAAGCAAGAACATTGCAAAGAGCTTGTATTACTGAAGTTTTTGAAGGTATGGAAATTAAAACACATACTCCCCGAGTGCTTGAAGCAAGAAAAACGGTAGCTGAACTTATTCTTGCAAATCATCCTAAAGACTGTCTTTCCTGCGATGCAAATGAATCTTGTGATTTACGTCAACTCACTTACGATTTAGGTATTTCCGAAGTACATTTTGAAAAAACTCGTGAAAATGATTTTGAACTCGATCTCACATCTCCTTCGTTTAAACGTGACATGAATAAATGCATCCTTTGCAAACGTTGTGTTGAAGTTTGCGAAAAAGTTCAGTCGGTATCAGTTATTGACACTGCCGGACGAGGCATGAAAAATCGAATAGCAACTTTTATGGATCGTGGTATTGGTGAATCCTATTGTATTAATTGCGGTCAATGCGTTTTGGTTTGCCCCACTGGCGCTCTTATTGAACAAAGTGAAGTTGATCTCGTTTGGAAGGCTTTGGCAGATCCCAAAAAGATTATCCTGGTTGAAACAGCTCCAGCAGTGCGCGTTGCTATTGGTGAAGAATTTGGTCTTCCTGCTGGATCCCTGGTTACCAAACAAATGGTTGCTGGTCTTCGTCGATTAGGTTTCACGAAAGTATTTGATACCAATTTCTCTGCCGATTTAACCATTATGGAAGAAGGTTATGAGCTTATAGGTCGCATTAAAAAGGCACTAGGTCAAGACAAAGGTGAATACCACGGTCCCACCAATCTTCCAATGATCACCTCTTGCTCTCCTGGTTGGATCAAATTTGCTGAACACTTTTTCCCTGGAGTTTTAGATCATCTATCAACTTGCAAGTCACCTCAACAAATGTTTGGTGCTGTAGCAAAAACATACTACGCTGAAAAGTTAAAAGTTGATCCCAGAGATATTGTAGTCGTTTCTATCATGCCTTGTGTTGCAAAAAAATATGAAGCAAAACGCCCTGAAATGAATAGTGCTTTCCATTATTGGAAAAACAAACTTCATCTTACTGATGATCAATCTTTCCAGGATGTTGACCATGTACTTACCACTCGTGAAGCTGCCCGTATGATGAAACAAGCAGGTATTTTCCTTCCAGATCTACCTAATGAAGAGTTTGATCAGCCTCTAGGTTCATCTACCGGTGCTGCTGTGATATTCGGTTCATCGGGCGGAGTTATGGAAGCTGCAATCCGTACTGCTTATGAAGTTATCACAGAGTCTCCTCTGCCTAAGCTTGATTTCGAAGAAGTCCGTGGCTTGCAGGGCATTAAAAGCGCTACTATCGATATTCAAGGGCTGGGACTTAAGATTGCTGTTGCCAATGGCCTTGGAAATGCTCGAGTTCTTCTTGAACAAGTTGCCAAAGGCGAATCACCCTATCATTTCATCGAAGTAATGGCATGTCCAGGTGGTTGTATCGGTGGAGGTGGACAACCCTATCCCACTAATACCGAAGTAAGAGAAAAACGTATGAAAGCAATCTATTGTGAAGATTGTAATTTACCCATACGTAAATCCCACGAAAATCCATCTATTACTGACATTTACAAAGATTTTCTTGGACAGCCCAATGGTGAAAAATCCCACCATCTATTACATACCTCCTACACTCAACGCGACATCTACGAGCAAGAAAAAGAAAGATAACACTCTCAAAAAAGAGGCAAGGGCTTTTGCCCTTGCCTCTTTTTTTATTGAATTATTCTAGGCTTGTGATACCTTATATGATATCCAGTAAGTGATGAATATATGAGAATAATTAAGGATTAGCAATGGAAGACAACTTTTTAAACGCTCAAGGGATTACCAAGTTTTTATCTGAAGAATCGGGCGTACAAAAAGCAAGGCTTGATTTAAAATCGCTCCTCATTCTTGGTTTTATGGCCGGAGCATTTATTTCTTTCGGAGGCATGATCTCGGTAGTAGTTCTTACTGATAGCTCTTTTTTTATTGGTAAAGCCTTGAGTAAAATTCTAGCAGGAATGTTTTTCAGTATGGGCTTGTTGCTCGTTTTATTAAGCAATGCAGAACTTTTTACTGGTAACAGTCTTATGCTTATATCTTTATTCAACAAAAAAATTACTTTTATCAGACTCTTAAGAAATTGGTTCTTTGTCTATTTGGCAAATTTTCTTGGTTCAATGTGCCTTGCTATTTTATTGTTTTACTCAGGTATTTGGAAAAACGATCAATACCTCTATGCACAAACCATCCATTCTATCGCACTAAAAAAAGTCAGTTTGCCTATTATTGAAGCTTTTTTTCGAGGTGTTTTATGTAATTGGCTGGTTTGTCTCGCGATATGGATGAGTTTTTCTTCCAAAGCCATTGTCAATAAATTTTTTGCTATTCTTTTACCCATAACAAGCTTTATTGCATTGAGTTTTGAGCATAGTGTGGCAAATATGTTTATATTACCTTTTGCTTATTTGACTCAAACATCTCTTTCAACTATCTCAATTCCAACAACAACTATTCCAAGCATGATTGAGCTCAATTGGACAACTATTCTCAGTAACAATTTACTACCAGTTTCATTGGGAAACATTGTTGGCGGAGTTTTCTTTGTATCATTCATTTTTTGGCTTGCTTATTGCCATCAAAAGCTGTAACATGAAAGAAAGAAGAATATATGCCAATTACCAACATTAGCCAAAAACATCCACAACTTCGTACCGCAATAGCTGAAGGAAGCATCCTACTTTCAGCCCATACCATGCATCTCATCTTAGACAAGCAAATCCCCAAGGGTGATCCATTGCAAATCGCTGAAGCTGCAGCCCTATTAGCCATCAAACAAACACCCTATCTGATTCCACATTGTCACCCCATTCCCATACATGGGGCGGAAGTTTTTTTTAGACTCTCCGATTCTACTCTTACATGCAGTGTTAAAGTTATTTCTTTTGGAGTCACAGGTATCGAAATCGAAGCCATCACAGGAGTAAGTATTGCACTTTGCACTATATGGGATTGTGTAAAATATCTTGAAAAAAATGAACATGGAGAGTACCCAAACACTATGATTCAATCAATCAAAGTAATACAAAAAGAAAAAAAAGATGTCTAAATCAGGTTTTCATCAACTTCACTCTTTGAAAGAGGCTTTGGAAATACTCTATAGTATATCTACTCCAGTTCAAGAAACTGAGTTCAGTCTTGATCAAGCATTAAACAAAATCTGTAGCAGAGATATAAACGCTCCTATTGCTGTGCCTTCTTTTTCAAAATCAGCTATGGATGGTTATGCAGTTTTATCCTCTGACACTTACTATGCCAGTCCTACTAGACCAATCGCTCTTGAGCTGATTGGGGAGATACTTCCAGGCGAAGACACAAAGCAAGTGATTTCTACGGGACAATGCATTGAAATAGCTACTGGTGCCAAAGTTCCTGAAGGAGCAGATGGTATTGTAATGGTTGAACATACTGAAAAAGAAGGCACTCAAGTGAAAGTTTTCAGTTCAACGGCCCCTGGTCACCATATTATCCAAGCTGGATCGGATATCTCAAAAAACCAGTTAGTAGTAAAAAAAGGTACCAGACTCACTGCAAGGCATACTTCTCTCTTGTCAGGGCTTGGCATGGAGAAAATTCATTGCTTCCAAGGCCTTGTTGTCGCTGTAGCCTCTACTGGCAACGAAATAGTACGACCTCCCAATCCGCTTGCTTCAGCTCAATCATATGATATTAATGCTAGAGCCCTAATTGATTCTATTAGGGAATATGGCTGTGTCGCCAAAGATTTTGGTGTAATCGTGGATGAGGCTAAAGAAATTGAAAAAACCATTCTTGAGATGGTCAAACAAGCTGATATTGTAGTTATTAGCGGTGGGTCTTCGCTGGGTACAAAAGATTTAATACTCGAGCAGATTAACAAAATAGGACAAGTCTTAGTGCATGGAATTGCAGTTAAGCCAGGCAAACCAACTCTAATAGGTAAAATTCAAGATAAACTAATCTTAGGCCTCCCTGGTCATCCCGCTTCTGCATTGTCCAATTTTTTCATTCTGATAAAGCCATATCTGGATTTTTTGTTTCAAGTTCATACCTCGATTACTCCGTTTATAGATGCTCGATTAACTTGTAAAATTGCCTCTACTATTGGAAGGTTTGAATTTATCCCTGTACAAGTTCAAGAATGCGACTCTGAATTCTTGGCGCTTCCTCAACTAAAAGGTTCGAGTGCAATTTCTCCGATGATGAATAGTGATGGTTATATCAAGATTAACGAAAACATAGAAGTTTTGGATAAAAATACCTTGGTTCGAGTTTTTTTGTTTTAATGAAGAAGTACTTGTTAGGCATTCTTGTTATATCAGACAGCTCTTTTAATAAAACTCGAATTAGCACTACTCAAGACCTTATCATTGATCATCTTCATGACTTGTTTGATATATCGGTTGTTAAAATTATACCCGACCATCCACTTGAAATTGAAACTACCTTGTCTGAATGGGCTGACAATCTCCATCTCGATTTAATACTCAGCACAGGTGGAACTGGAGCAAGTCCAAGGGATTTTACGCCAGAAGCAAGCATGAAGATATTTGATAAAGAGATACCCGGTATTTCTGAGTACTTAAGAATAAAAACAATCGAAAAAACTCCCTACGCTTGTTTATCCAGAGGAAAATCAGGTAGTCGCAAGCAAACCTTGATTATAAATCTTCCGGGTAGCTCTAAAGCAGTGAAAGAGTATCTTGAACTTCTCCAACCCATCCTTGGTCATGCCATAGATATCATTCAAGGGAAAGTAAATCGTTGTGGAGGGTAAGGTATGAATAATATACATGTTCTTCTCTTTGCGGGTATTCGTGAAGGCATTGGTCTTGACAAGCTAATTTTGAGCTATCCTCAAGGTATTACTTTGGGTCAACTCATCCAGGATATGGAAACAACATATCCTCATCTTTTGCGCTTGTTCAGATCTTGTCAATTCATTGTTAATTGTCAGGAAATCCAAGTGGATTATATCCTACAGGATAATGATGAGGTTGCAATTCTTCCTCCCTTGGGAGGGGGTTAAAGATTTATGCTCAAGCTTCAAAAAGATCCTCTTGATCTTCAGGAATACTTTAAAAGCATCAATGCAAGCATTGGGGCTTGTTTATTTTTTGCAGGCATCGTCAGAAATGCTCCGGAAGATCAACAAGTTCAAGGGATCGAATATCATGCTTATGACAAGTTATGCTTTCACAAAGAAAAGCATTTTGAGCAGAATTTCAAGTCTCTTTTTCCTGACAAATCTTATCATATCGTTCACCGTTTGGGTTATGTGCCAGTCAAAGAAACTTCCTTAATAGTTACGCTATTCTCACCTCATCGCAAAAAGTCATTTTCTTCTCTTGAGTTTATCGTCGAATGGATCAAATCGGATCTTCCAGTGTGGAAAAAAATCATTCATTGTGATGGCAGTAGTCATTGGAAAGCCAACTTTTAACATGAATAACTCTGATCCTTTATTTCGATATGAACGCCAACTTTGGATGAAATCAATATCTCTCGAGGGTCAAAAAAAAATAGCTCAAACCTCAGTTTTAGTGGTTGGAGCTGGAGGTTTAGGTTCACCCATTTTATTCTATTTAGCTGCTGCTGGGATAGGTAAAATAGGAATTATGGATGACGACCAAATCACTTCAAGCAATCTAAATCGACAAATACTATACACTACCAAAGATCTAGGTTTAAAAAAAAGCTCAACTGCAAAACAACGCATTCAAGATCTCAATCCCTCCATCCGCGTTGAAGACTATTCTGAACGTTTAGATCAGCATAATGCCCAAAACATCATTTCAAAATATTCTTTACTTATTGATGCTAGCGATAATTATCCCACCAGATATCTGATCAACGATACCAGTGTTTTATTGAGGATTCCACTCTTCTTTGCAGCGGTATCTGCTTGGTCAGGAATTTTCTTCGCACGAATACCCCATCGTAATCAAGCATGTTTTCGTTGTTGTTATCCTGTTCCTTTGCCAGAAGCAGAATCCCAGGATGAAAAACATGCTGGGATCATTGGTGCTACTGCTGGCTTTCTTGGTTCTTTGCTTTGCACTCAAATCATCCAGTATATTACTCAGGACACCTTTGCATATGAAGGTAAAATGTTATGGGTTGACCTTGAAAAAGCCAGGTTTTTCACCTATCCTTGCACTCTTAAAGAAACTTGTTTGTGTCATTCACTTGAAAAAGCATCATGAAAGTAATTGTTGAACTTTTCGCTAGTTTTCACATTGATTAAAACGTAGTGTTTTTTTATACACCATTTAAGGAGGAGTATTTTGAAGCAATTAGATAATTCTGCAAAGATTAAGTGGATAACTCGTACTGCAATTTTGCTTTCTCTTTTGCTCGCATTCCAAATTTTAGGGCTACCTCAACCTATCACAGGCCCTGTAGTCAATTTTATTTTACTTTTCACCGTAGTCCTGAATGGTTTTTATAGTTCCATGGTCATTGGCGCACTTAGTCCTCTTATTGCCTTTTCCAGGGGCATACTTCCCGCACCTCTGGGCCCCATGATTCCCTTTATCATCCTTGGTAACTTGGTGTATATTGCGGTTTTTGCTATAGCCAGAAGAAAAAACAAGAAACCTCTTTACCAGTTGTTGGCTGTTGTCCTGGCTTCGGTGTTAAAGTATCTGGTTTTGTCAAGCGCAGTGAAGTTCTTTGTAGCTGTTCCAGCACCTATTGCCCAAGCGATGAGTTTTCCACAACTTATCACTGCATTGCTGGGAGGATTGATTTTAATACTCATGGAACCTGTCTGGAAAAACACTGCAAATAAAAGATAAAATAAAAAAAAGAGCATGAATTGAGCAAATCTCAATTCATGCTCTTTTTTTAACGATTAAAGACTAATTAAAGCAGAGTGGAGACCTTGAATTGCGTTTAAGTCTGACTTAAGAAGATCAATTTCTGAGGGTTTGTCTAGTAGGGTGAGAATAATCACTCCACAATCAGAACATACATTTTCGTTGGCTTCATGAAAACCAATACGGTTTTGAATAATACAGCCATGCTTTGTCAGTACTTCTTGAACTTTAAGGGCATTATTGGTGCGTTTATCAAGTTTGATAGCCATTACATTACATTTCATAAGTGCCTCCTCGTTTTCTGGATATATGTAAGAGTATAAGGGATATTACGTCATTTTTGAAGTACAAGACTGATTTATTTTATCATACATCTCCATGATGATGTTTGCGATATCTTCTTTACACTTTATTGTTGTGTTTAATAAATGAAAATCAGAACGTTGTCTCAACCAACTTAACTGACGCTTTGCATATCTACGTGTGTTTTGATTCATCATCTCTATTGCTTCTTTTAATGGTACTTTTTCTTGCTTTGCATTAATCAACTCACGGTACCCATGAGCCTTAATTCTCTCGATAGAGGAAACATAGTTGTGTTGAATCAACCAATCAATTTCGTTCAACAAACCTTTGCTTAGCATGCCTTCAGTGCGCAGATGTATGCGTTGATATAATTGTTCCAAGTTTTGTATCAAACCAATTTTGATGTAAAAATAGGGCAAAGCTGTGCTTTCTTTTTTTTGCAGGTCGCTCATTTTCTTTTTACTTAAAATAATTACCTCAAGAGCTCTTATGATCCTTTTTTCATCGTTTGGATGGATCTTCTGTGCGATTTCTGGATCCAAAAGAGCTAGCTCTTGATGGAGCTGCAGCAAACTTTCTTTTTTGACTCTTTCTCTAAGTTGATTTCTTAGCAAAGGATCTGAAGTATTTTCTTGATCAAACAAACCATCAATGATTGAGCTTAAATATAGATTACTACCTCCAGCTAAAATGGGGAAACTACCACGATTCAAGATATCTTTTATGGCTTTTATTGCATCTTTACGAAATGACGCAACCGAGTACTCATCTTTTGGGTCAACGTAATCCACAAGATGATACATGGGATAGCTTTTGCATTCAGGTTTAGCAGTACCTATGGTTAAATGCTGGTAGATTTGCATGGAATCAACATTGATAATCTCAGCATTTCTTGTTTGAGCAATTATCTCGGCTATGGAAGATTTACCAATCGAAGTAGGTCCATATATAACTAGCAATGGAAAAGAATCTGGAGTAGTTTTATCTCTAACTTTCACTATTCTTCGTACCGTCTCATCGATTATATAGGTGGGTGATGAAGTTCCAGAAAGAATAGCGATGCTTTTCGCTTTTTCGAGTGCGCTTGATAATGCTTCACTAAAAGGATGCTTTTCGTCGCTTTGAATAAGGAAAGTATTGGAGTTACATGGTTTAGCAAGTTCAAACAAACTATAGGTGTTTGAGCTTTTTGCGTCACCAACCACAAAAACACAATCACTTATTTTTGCAAACTCAAGAGCATCATTCTGGCGTTTAATGACTGTGGGGCAAATAGTTTCATATATGTTTAGTTGATCAAGATTTAGCGATTGAAGATAGTTTTTGATTTGATGGAACACTATACTGCTTGCGGTAGTCTGGGAAAGAAAGGCAATATTCCCCTTTGGAAGTTCGAAATGGTGAACTTGCTCTAAGTTTTCAACAATAGTCACTTTGGAAGAATCAATATAGCTTACTGCGCCAACGATTTCTGGATGGTTTTTTTTTCCCAGGAGCAGTATGCATTGGTGGTTTTTAGCAACATTCATAAGGAGTTTTCTAAGTTTTATGACTACAGGACAAGTACGATCAATAATATCAGAGGTTATTTTCTTCAGTTGTTCTTCTGATTCTTTTGTGATCCCGTGAGCAGGAATAATGACTCTTGTATCGCAAGAAATTTCTTCAAGTGAATACACTGTTCTGACGCCATTTAGTGCCAATTCGTTTTGAACACGTTCGTTGTGAATCAGTTTTCCAAAAATTACTACTTCTTTGCCTGGTTCGATGCTTGATACGGTAGACCAAATTGCATTTCTAACCCCTTCGCACAAACCAATATGCTCATAACAAGTTATTTTATCCATGCCTCCTCTTTCATCCTATAATTATAGCGATTCATTCAGATTTAAACATGTAGAGTCACTGTTTAAAAAAAAGTTTAAAGGTGAGTTATCAATACCGCTGATCTGGAGTAATCAGCGGCCTATTCTTTGGAGGTTCGTTTGAACCTTGATAATTTATAAATTCAAATGTTAAAAAAGCAAGTATAGAAATTTAACAAAAAAACAAGCTTAAAATTGCGTGTTGCTTCATTTAAAAACCTATTCGAACGGTCTTCGATGATTCAGCTAAAAC
>DAOSES010000016.1:0-58880 GCA_035363255.1 Caldisericia bacterium
CATGGTTTTAACTTAATCCTTTTTAGGCTTGACATGAACCATAGTATCTGACTCATGGAGGAATAACAGCTCCTTTTATAAAAAGCAAAAAGAGGGAGCCTTTCGGGCTCCCTCTTTGGTTGAAGAAATCTTAAAGTTTTACACTTAATCTGTATTAGGCTTTTTCATAAAAACTGATTCAAATTTTTTTACCTGATCCAATGGTAAATCTCTACTAAGAATGAGAACCAGATCTTTATTAACGTAACAATATTCCACAGCAAGATTCGTTGTTTCGTGATGCTTATCAATCTCTTCTTTTCGGAGCTTAGCATCTTCAGGGTGGAAGTATTCTTCGATGCATCCCCATTTTACTGTTTCACCCTCTTTCAACTCTGAGCTGACCATTTGAAAGATTATTTTGCTAGAAAGCTTGTCAGAAAGGCAAAAGGTACCATGAGGATCACTAAATCGATCGATATCCAGCATCAAGTTAATTGGAAGCCCTGAGTCCATAAAGAGTTGCACTCGTTCTCTACCATTTACATACTTAGTCCATCCTTCATTCTCTTCGGACATTTGTTTTGCTGTTTTTGTGATATCTGCGATACCAAAATCAAGCTCATTGCTATTTGATGTAGGTTTTGGTGATAGCTTACAGCTTAACTGTGAAAACAGAAACAAAACTAGAAATAACGGCATAAGTTTTTTCATATATACACTCCTCGTATTTTTGATTGATCAGACTCAATCGCAAATGGGATCTCCATTGCCTGTCATCCTTATTCCATCAACACCAAATAGTATTATAGAGTTTGTTATCAGCTGGATCAAATATCAAACCACAAATGAGTAGATTATCTATGGATGGGGGGGTTGAAAAATGATTCAACCCCCCCATCCCTGTAGCACGTTTATAGCGTTTGCGACATTTCTAATGGGTTCTCTCCCACCCATGCTTTTTTTCTCAGAACCTATTTCGCAAAACTTATTCTTCTGCTTCTAGCTCGTACAAGCCAGATCCATCAGCTTTTATCCGAAATAAACCACTATCAAATCGAGCCCCATAGAGCTCTCTATCATGAGTGTCCAGATAAGCGTTAAAAATGTTCACAAAGTAGACCCAATTCCCCGCAGTATTAATGATCACACATGAATTGGGGACCAATATTTCTTCTCCTGATCCATCAAGTTTGCATTTTACCATAGGCCATACGAGCTTTTCATGAGTTACATTAGTAAAGATAAGATCCTCTGAAATATTAAAACCTGTCACCTTTTCTAAAATAGTTGTTTTGCTTGAGTTTTCCAAAGAAAGGCAATATAGAATTCCATGGTTACGAGTACCCGAATCAGTTTTTTCAAAGGTAGTGTAATACAGACGTTGTTTATAGGTGATAAAACTATCGCAACTATCCTCTACCAGTTTAGTGTTCTCTTTTCCATTTTCTTTTATACGATAGAGTTTTGAATCATCGTCAAGATTAGTGTAATACAACCATCCCTCATAAAAACATAACTTTTCGCCTTTGATATCTTCGATTTGACTTGTTTGCATGTTTTTTAAATCCATACAATAAACTGTCTTGTTGTCATAAGCGTTATAAAATAGCTTTGAATCTACCAAATGCATAACTCTAACCTTGACATCACTTAGTTTTTCTTTCTCAAAGCTTTCTATATGGACTCTATAGATATTTCTATCCTCTTTTTCTATATAGTATAGCCATGGAGCGGAGAGATTGAGGTAATAAGCAGCTTCATCTGTAAGTTGGATTTTATTAGTACCGTTTTCATGCATTTTGAAGATTCCTTGATTAAAGGAATAGAAGACTTCATTGCTGTAAGCGCATACCATTCCTAGATTTTCAATATTCCCATGAGTATTTCCATAGGTATAGGTCTTCATCCCAGGCTTGCAACTCGACATAAGAATGACCGTAAGGCATAGTAATAGAATTTTCTTCATTATTAACCTCCTATGATGACTAGCTCATGAAAGATGCTTGAAGCATTCATCTTTATGTTTCTCCCACCAATCACTGATGCTTTTATGTCGCTCACTAATAACGTCAGGATCTAGCTCTACTGTAGTATTGCTATTTCCCATATCTTCTCGGACTTGATTTAAATCATCACTCAACGTGGCAACGACTTTAGGATTATATATGAAATTCTTACAGCACTGTAGCAAGGTGCAATTATATTCAGTGGGTTCAAAATCATGTCGCAATTCTGTCGATTCCTTATCAGTAGGATCATTTAAATTAAATAATCTATTACATGATGCAAAACCACAGCTTTTTACTCTCTGATTTCCCATCATCCTCATTCCCTTATCCCCGCAGTCCTTGCCAAAACGACTGACATGTGTAAGGTCAGTGTCTATACGAGCACCATCAGGAGCAATGTGGATACTGCCCCAGTTGTCACCATTGGTGGATCCCCCAATTTTAACAGGAGGCCAGGGTTGAATAGTAATATCTTTTCCCAGACCAGGAGCTCGGATAGCAGTAAGATTGATACTTCCAGTAATCCCATCATTGAGATTGATGATTTCCAGATTGCTGGGGTTCCAACTATTAATGAGTCTTCCCGTATGAAGGTCATATTGGAAGCTGGCTTTGGGATTGGCATTGGCATCGGTGATAAGACTGGTATTGCCCAGAGCATCGTAATGAAAGTAAAGCTCTTGAGGACCCGATCCTACTGCTTGATAGGTCATGGAAAGGATTCTACCCCGGGGATCGGTCGTGAAGTTTTGAGTTAAAGCTCCACTGTTTTTGCTGGCATATTCCAGACCCTGAGGACCCCAGACATAATCCCAGGTGCTTTGTTGTAAGCCATCCAGGCTGTAGGTGGAGGATTTCAAGTTGTTTTCATTGTCATAGGTCAGGAAATAATGATGCAGTTCCTGTTGGGAAGTGGTGTATTGTATCATACCTACCTTGTCTCGAGCGGTCCAGGTAAATTCCATGGTGCTATTATCGGGGTAAGTAATGATCTGCAGTTTTCCTTCTCCATCATAGCTGTAAGCTTCATTGCCTTGTTGATTGGGATAGCTGACCGTATCTAACAAGCCATTGCTGTTGTAGTCTAAGGTATACGTTCCTTTATTGGAAAGAGTAATGCTGTTTAAGCGTCCGATGCTTTGGTCGTAGCCATAAGTGACGGTACGATTGTCACTGCTGCGGGTCATGGTACTTAAACGACTGGAAGCATCATAGCTTGAAGTATAGCTATCGCTCAAAGGAGGACTGCCTCCAGCTACGACAAAACTGCTATAGCTGGTGACTTGCTGATTTCCGTTAAAGCCAGGATCGGATTGCAGAAGCAAGATCTGGGTATTAGTTTGACGTACTTCCAGATTAGTTAAAAGCTTTTCACTCCAGCTTTGAGTGAGAGTGGTATTGTTGGGATTAACCATGCTTTGGAGTTCTCCAGCACTGCTCCAGGCGTAGGTAAAGCTTTGATTGCCTTTGGAGCTGACAGTAAGATTGCTGAGTAAATGACGAGGGGTATAGCTGAAAGCATAGGAGCTGATATATTGGTTGCCGGTCATGGTGGAAGGAAGCCCTAAACGAGTGGAACCTTGAAGCCCGGTATAATCAAAGTCGACGGTGCCTCCATCGCTTTCCCAGGAGGTAAGATTACCGTTGTTGTTGAATTCATAATCCATACCATTGTGGGTAGCGATGTAACCATCGGGGGTATAGGTGAAACTGCCTTCCGTGGGATGAGAGGTAACGCGTCCCAGGATATCATAGGAATAGGAGCCTTGCTCATCGGAAAGAAGATCTCCTCTTACATTGTAGGAATAGTTAATGGTACCTTTTACGGGATCGTCTTTTTCGGTGAGTCTTCCTGCCCAGTCGTAGGTATAGGAAGTGATGCCTTCGCCATCGACGTCTATTTCGGTGACTCGACTGTTGAGATCGTAAGTATAGCTGGCACTTTTGCCAAAAGGATTGGTTTTAGTGGCAGTTCTTCCAAAGACATCATAGCTTAAGCTGGTCTCCTGATCGAGATGATTGGTGGAAGTAAGAAGCTTGCCGGAATCATCAAAGGTGTAGGTAGTAGTTTGATTCATGGTGTTGGTGGTTTCGGAAGGAAGGGGACGATAAGGGGCCATGCTGGGATAAATGGGAGTCACTGGAATTTTGGGAGGTAATCCGGGATAACAATCTCCAGGAGGTAGAATTCCAGGAACAATGGGGGTGGGAAGAGGATCGAAGGGATAGGTAATATCGGAGCTGCAACCATTTTCATTGGTGCTTTCTTCGGTAGCGCCATTCTCATTGTATACGATGCTGGTCGTGGTGCTATTCACACTGTCAGTGGTAGCAGTTAAAAGATGAGTGGGATTGAAGCTATGGGTGACTTCACTGAGTTTTCGTCCTGAGCTGCTGAGTCCTTCCCAGGTGGTATAAACATCAATTAAGCCAGAGGTTTTGTAGCTGAATTGACTTTCATTGCCTCCAAAGTCAATCATGGAGGTGAGGGCTTTGGTGAAAGCACTATAGCTATAGCTCATGCCTTTGGTGCCGTTGGTGGTGGGAACGGTGACGGTGGAAACAAAGCCTTCAGGAGTATAGCTGACGACGGTGGTTTGATTTAAGGGGTTGGTGATATGAGAAGGTTGGCAAGAGCTGTTTTGATCGTTGTATTGATAGCTGGTGGTGGCCCAGACACTGGAAGTAACTTTCTCCCGTTGCTGAGTCAGAAGTCCATTTACATCATTGCTGGGGGAGTACGTCCATTCCTTTTCATAGGAAGTGCCTCCCAGGGAAGGAGGAGGAGCAATCATGCTGGTAATATGACCTACGCTGTCATAGATGAGGGTGGTTTCTTTATCATAGGCGTCTTTGATACTGTTGCGCCAGCCTTGAATGGTGTAGCCATAGCTTTGAGCCAGGAGGATGCTGTTTTCTTCCTGCCAGACTTTCGTAGGATAGCCTTCGCTGTTAAAGCCATAGTGATAGTCTCTTGCTTCGCCATCGGTGAAGGTAGTGACCAAGTCAAAGCCCTGAACTGTGTCGTCATAGCTGAGACCGGTGGTAATAGTCGCAGGATCGGTCCAATTCTGAAACCAGTCTTCAAAGCTTCCACTGCTGTAATAGGAAAGGCTGTAATCATTTCCTAATAAATCTTCATGAGTATTCAGGAATCCTGTGCCTTGGGTATCATAGCCAAAGCTCAGGCTGGGAGGAGTCAGTTCCTGGGAGGGAGGAGTAATGGAAAGGAGGTAGTCTCCACTTTGATCGTAAGTGAGTTCCCAGACTTGACCCGAAGGATCTTCGATACTTTCGAGTTGACTCTGGAGATTCCATTCCAAGGTAATACTGCGACCACTGAAGCTATCTTCTAAGGAAACAGGACGACCATTATCGTAAGTGACTTCCAGAGAGCCGGTGGTGCATTTATCCTGGAGTTCAATCAGTTTGCCCGTGCTATCGTAGATAATGCTTCCTTTTCCAAGAGGAGTGATGACTATGTTGCCATTAGGAAGGACTTCGGCTTTTCCTGCAAAGCCATAGGGATTATCATAGGAAGAAGTCAAGGCATTCCAAGTAAAGACGAGTTGTTGTCCATCGGGGGTAAGCCAGGTGATATCCAGCGTTTGTTGATCAATGGCTACCGCAGTATGGAGGGTGCTCATCCAGCCAGATCCCAAGCCGACATTGACTGCCGCATTGCGATGATGATACCAAAGAGAAAGACTTAAAGGCAAGGGAGTGCCAGGTAGGTTAATAGGTTGAACCAAGACCATGGCATTTCCTGTATTTAGATTCACCGCTAAATTGCTCCAGCGGGTAGTAGGCATAGATAAGATGTTTTCTTCCGTTCCGTGCATGCCAGCCAAAGGATCTCCCTGACTGAGAAGGGTTAAGGGATAGAAGCGACTGGAGTAATAGGTAGAGGATCCCAACATTTGAGCATACGAACTTGGTACGGAAAGAAGGAAGAGTAACACAAAGGATAAAACAGAGGCTAAAGTGCGGGAGACAAGCGAGTAGGAATAACTACTCTCTCTCTCTCTCGAAAAGGAAGGAAGCTCAACATTAGTTTTCTTAAAAAACATTAACGCACTCCTTTCAATTTACTAAAGTATATGTAAAAAATTCATAAATCCCATGAAAAAAACCCAAAAAAAATGAAAAGAAAAATGGCATAGCACTCTTGAAAGATTTCGAAGTTCCCTTTTGAACTGATTAATACTGATGTAGAGTGAGTCATTGCAACTATACTCCAATGCTAACTATCAAACTATTTTTTAGTTTAGTAAAATATTATCACTTGTCAAATAGAAAAATAAGAGCTTTGAATATTGCTTAAATATAGAAACAAGACATCGGTGAAGCCCTATATCGATGCGCCTTTATCCCCCCTGACTCAGTTTTACGGAGTTTCGATCAGCAACAAACCAGTGGCATCGCTTACCTTAAACCATTCCTTCTGAAGCTTCGAGACATTCGAAATGTCCTTTGAAACCACTTTCAGCTTAAATAAATCCACTTCGTTATATCTGATTTCCTGCGGGGATATAACTCCTTTGAGCTTAATCGCCTCTTTATCCTGAATTGCTAAACGTTTGAAGAGATCGAAGGATTTTTCTTTTCCTGTGAGGTTTAGCTTGCTTATACCAATGTGTTTATCCTCAGATAGTCCATAAGCATACACCGTATTCCCTTCCTGAGAGAGGTAGTCAGGAAAAAACGAAACCTCGGATAGGCATAACTGGCTGGGATTAACAATGACATTGTCCTCCAAAAGCTTTGCCACAACCATATAGTTGGCATCATAATCCATGCCACGCCTTCCGTAAAGATAGATAGCCTCATTTATGCTAAAGCTCTTTGAAAAAGACATATCCATGGGATAGACAAGAGTTTTTTTTGTTTCTCCCTCATTGTTCAGAATAAAGATACTTTGGCTTCCAAAAAGATATAAGGTATCATTCACACAAGCAATCTTATCTGGCGGGGGGACTGAGATTGAAATATCAGGAATTCTCCTTAGAAATTTGATTTCCTTTTGATGGTCTATCTTTCCGCACCAATACCCATGTAAGTAGGGTGTTCTCCTGTCTTCTTCGTGAATACCCGAAAAACGTGCGATAAAATAGATATTATCCTCTTCATCCACTGAAGTGGTAGTGATTTCTATATCCAGCGGTATCCTTGAAAGACTTGAATAGTAGTTGGCTATAATCGAGTCATCACTTGCGCTAAACTTGGCAACAAAGGAAAAGCCCGACAGATACACAGCATTGTCCTTGATGGAAAAGTGTTCAACAGAATCCTGAAAATCTGGAAATTCTACCGCCTCATCCATCACAAGCTCTTTGGAATCAGCGTCTACGGGAACAAATATCAAGCTTAATCCTTTATATGGGGGCACCTCAGCACGTGGATTGAGTACAAGATACATGGAATGATCGCAAGGGAAAAAGAATGAGCTCTGAAGACTCCACTCCTGGGAATCCACTTTTAGGCATTGATGAAGCTGACCTCCTTGGTCAAGGACTATGTAATAATAATTACCCCCAGCAGAAGCAAACAGGTAGGAAGCATCCTGGTGATTGACTGCATGAATCAGGTGAAAGCCAGAAGAGCCATTGATAAAAAGCCTATGTGTCACTTTAAGATCTTCTTCCACAGTAAATGGATCTGCAAAAAAATGGCTGGCATTCAATTCGGTGAATTTTACCCATGTAAAAGCAAAAAGCACGATCAGCAGAGATATCACCACAAGTTGTGGTAAATTAGCTTTTTTTTCCATCTTGCCCTTCCTTTCCAATTACTTTAAAAATGTTCCAAATCTTCCAACCCCTTTATCTCATTCAAGCGGGGTTTTCCAGCGGTAGAGCACAAAATCATCCACCCAGTAAAGGTAGGTGCCATCGGGATGGGTTTTGAGGATTAAATCGCTCTGGGCTTGATAGCCTTCATAGGGCAAGTAGGTGCCAAGAAGGTTTTTTTCCAAATCGTAGACATGAAACAAATACTTCTCGTTGGCTTGATCGTCCTCTTTTTGTATCTCAGTAATGAGCCAATAATCCCCTTGATAAGCAAAATTGTGCGTCCAAAAATGGTATTTGTTAGATCCATGGTCAAAGGAAAACACAAACTCCTCTTTATTGTTGACAAGGTCAATCATGATGATGCCTGATTGGTAGGTAGCTTCTGCGAGGGAAGAATCAATTTTCTCTCGAGCTGATACGTAAAGCACTTCCTTCGAAGCATCATAATGCAGAATTCCTGAAATTCGCATGTTTTCATTGCTCAAGCTATAGACTTTCTCCAAAGAAGATACGTCCAGGGAAGGATAAGGAACCGAATAAAGGTTATGGCCTTTATCTCCAAGGAAGACACGATCGCTTGTAAGATACATGCTCTCACAGTAAAAAGGTAGTTTACCCTCATTAATGGAACAAGTATCAGGATTTAAGGTGGAAAAGGTTTGTGGTAAAGCGAATAAATAAGTATGCAAGCCAGTTTTCCAGGTCACTTGTCCATGAGACATTAACAATGAATAGCGAGCAGCAAGCGAATCATTATCGTTTTGCATCAGTGCAGAATGGGAATGAGTTTTGTTAATCGGGTCGTATATATAGCTCTGAGGATAATCAAAACAACCACACACATCCGCCATCATGAGACTAACTTCATCGGTATCAAGAAACGGTCGGTTGAAATAGACATAAACATCATAAGGCTTTTTTTCTATTTTTGAGCTTTCCAACAGATCAAGCACCGTCTCTATCTCCTCTTTAGGTAGGGTGTTGTTCTTTTCAGGTGCTTGCAAAGGAACACATGAAATAGGAACAAGTAGGCATATTACCAATAGAAAAGGCAAGATAAACTTCATTGAGGGCCTCCTCGAGTTGCTTTTCGCTATATAGTACAGAAAACCACAATATTCCTCTTATACTTACAGGATAGAGCCATGAAAGCTTCCTCCATCTCCAGCACACTTGTTTTATGCATCAAGTTTACCGCCTGTAGCTCACAAGTCAAATCCTTTTTTTAAGTCAGAGTGAGTCGCAGGGACGGGGGTGTTGACTCAAAAATGAATGTGACATTAAACAATCATAAATACAAGGTAAATATAAAAACCGAGAAAAATCATACTACCCAAAATTTGGAATATTTTCAACTAAGCACTTTTTTAAAGAATAGCTGATAAAGCTTTATGATCAGTGCTTAAATATGGATATTTATCGATTTTGAAAAAACTATAAATATTACAACTAATGTAAAGTCGCCGTAAAGCCTTTTTATAACTCGCTTTACGGCACACTGAAGTAAAAACCCAAGCACTAAATTTCAAGATATTCGAGAGCATCAAAAGCCTTACTGTGACTAACTTTGATTGATTAAAAAGTGAGTCAGTCCCCCCGTCCCTCTGACTCAAGGCATTCGTCGCCGTCAAATGGAGGATACTGATCTGTCATAAACGTCATGTATGCGTTTAATCTTAAGCTCCAGCGAAGTAAGCCTTCATTGAATTTAAACATTGTTTTAGGATACTTGCCAGTGAAAAGTATCACCCACCATGCTATAAAATCTACAAAGAGAGAAGCAGCAGTATAACAATATAAAAGAATACCATGTGGAATCACTACATAAAACAATGCAAAAAACAATCGAAGCAAGAGGAGTCCACGAGAGAGAGATTCTGGGTGTTCAATTTCAAGTTGAAGAGCATTGTATTTTGGGGGGTAAGGTTTTCCAGTAAAAGCCAGCTATAAAATGTCAAGGGCCTAAATAAAAAAAAATTAAGTAGTTTTGGAACCTTGAAAATTGAATCATGAAGCAGGATGAGCAGGAACCTGATAGGGTTTATTGTCTCGAAGGACGGCATAGATGGCAAAGGTAAGTTTTCGAGCTACCGCTCCAATAGCGGTTCCATAGGCTTTCCCTTCCGCTCTCTTTTTCTGATAAAAAGCAGCGAGTACTGGATCATGTGTTGCAGCCACTACCGCCGCACTCCAAATAGCTCTTCTCAAGTAAGGGGATCCTCGCTTGGAAATATGGTTTTTGGTACCCATAAAGTCTCCCGACTGACGAACAGAAGCATCCAAACCTGCAAAGGCCACGAGTTTGTGGCAATCCTCAAAACGAGCGATATCTCCGATTTCTCCCATTAAGATCGCTCCTATGACTGGACCCACGCCAGGAAGGGTGGTAACCACGGTATTCACTTCCGCCAGCAAGAGGGCAATTTTTTCTTCCACCTGAGTGATTTGTTGCTCCGTAAACTGAATTTGTTGCAGAAGAAGTTTCAATTGAAAGACCAGGCTTTCCTGAGCATACTGAAGCCCAAACGAATCCCGAGCTACCGATTGCAGGGCTTGAGCTTTGGCATGAGCTTTCGCCTTTCCCAGACGTCCCTTGCTGGCTTTCAGCAAGACCTTCGTTAAGGTTTCGGTGTCCAGGTTCACCAAAGCTTCGGGCGTGGTATACTCTTGGAGTATTTCCATGGAGCTTTTACCAAAGAGATTGCTAAAAAGGGTTTCATATTCAGGGAAAAGTTGATCCAGGAGGGCAATGACTTGCTTTTTCAAGCCTGAGCATAGATCCACCGTCGAGAGACGAAAACGACTTAACTGTCGCAGGGACAAGATCTTTTCCTCTCCCAGGACGGTCGTTTTGTACTGTCCAAAGCGAAGAAGATCGGCAATCAGAAAAGCATCCACCGCATCCGTTTTGGTCTTGCGTAATTGCAGATGACGAAAACTGTCCGACTGCAAAGGATTAATCACTGCTACTTTCAAGCCTTGCTTGCTTAAAAAGGAATAAAGCGAAAGCCAGTAATGCCCTGTAGCTTCCATACCGATCTGAAGTTCTTCTTCCTTGGAAACCAGGCGATAGAGATAGTCCAGCATACTTTTTGCTCCCTGGCTGGTGTTGCTAAAGGAAAAAGAAGCTCCCAGCCTTTGTCCCTGAGCATCCACGATCCCCATCTCATGATTTCGCTTCCCGATATCCACGCCAACATACACCATTCCAACAACCCCCTACGAATCCAGGATGTGGACGGGGAGGTAACCCTCCGATCCTTCTGGCAATGCATCCTCGTTCGATATACGCAGATGAAACTGCATCCAGCTTATTCGCATACGGCCCGAAGAACGGAGTCGCCATTCTTTTACACGAAGACGAAGCTTCAAGGAGGGTAACGGCGACCTCTGTCCACTCGTAGACATTATCCTGCTTTAAGAACTTGGAATCAATAAAGCGTCTAGTAATTCGGAGTATCCTGTACTAGACTATCCATCTATAGGATACTCAAGAGCTAACTACAGACATGCATAATGTCTAATATTAATATACGAGGAGGGTATTGGTCGGTCATGAAATAGATATAAGCATAAACTCGCATATACCATCTTAAGCGCCCTTCCACAAATCGAAACATGCCTTCAGGATACTTTCCAGTAAATAGAACTGCCCACCAAGCGATAAAAATGACAAAAAAGGCTGCAATGTCATAGAATGCCAAAATTAAGTAATGTGGAATAATTACGTAAAACCATCCAAAAAATAAACGTAAGAAAAGTAACCCTGCAGATAACGATTCTGGGTAATTTATATTAAACTTAACCGGAGATGTCATATATTTCCTCCTAAACAATAAAACATTCAATACAATGATTATATAAAAAATTTAATAAATGAAACGTTACTATTAAAAAAAATTGGTAATCTGAGTCAGAGTGAGTCGCAGGGACGGGGGTGTTGACTCACTTTTTTAAAAGACTATTATTACTCATCCTATAGCTTGTATTATACCGAGTACGGAATATAATTTTATCAAAAAGGAGGGGTTGACTTGCCCAATAAATTACTCACCATCAAAGAAAAGGCAAAGCAATGGGGATTGTCTGAACGTCGAGTTCGCAGACTGTGCGATGAAGGCAGGATTGAAGGAGCAAGCAAGCTTGGATGGATCTGGGGAATTCCCGAGAATAGCCCAAAACCAGAGGATAAAAGGCTAAGCTCCAAGCTTCCCAGTCCTCGACCTCTTCTGAAATGGAAAAACAGCAATTTCTCTTTGATAGACCAAAAGAAACAACAGTTAGACTCCATGAGACCCTTGCCAACGTACACCCTCGCCTCCCTTAGAGAGAAAATGATTTTGGATTGGACCTACCACAGCAATGCCATAGAAGGTAACACCCTCACTTTATCCGAAACCAAGATTGTACTCGAAGGAATCACCGTCGGTGGAAAGTCTTTGCATGAGCATCTGGAAGCTATCAATCACAAGGAGGCTATTCTATATTTGGAAAGCTTGGTTCTGAATAAAGAAATCCTCAGTGAATGGGATATAAAAAATCTACATCAGCTTGTACTCAAAAACATTGACCCTTCCAACGCAGGGGCCTACCGACATGAAAATGTGGTGATTGGCGGAGCAAAACATGTCCCCCCTGCCCATTATCTTCTTACTGAGCAAATGGAGAAATACACTGCTCAATGCAGGGATTGGAAGAGATTTCACCCTATCATCAGAGCCAGCCTTGTCCATGGCGAGTTTGTCAGGATTCACCCCTTTATTGATGGAAACGGCAGAACTGCCAGGCTTCTCATGAATTTTGAGTTGATGAAAGCAGGCTATCCTCCCGCCATTATCGATATATCCCAGCGTTTGACCTACTATTTAGCCCTTGACAAGGCTCATGTCAAAGGGGATTATACTGAGCTTGTTGATCTGATAGCCCAAAGTGTGGGCAAGAGTCTTGATTTGTGGTTAAACATATTGCAAAAGTGAGTCAGTCCCCCCGTCCCTGTGTCTCACCATTGAAAAAATCCTCAAAGAATTAAAGAAAACTAGAAGCAATCCAACGAGTAATTGAATTTATAAAAAAGAAAAACCAATTCCAAAAAACAACTAACACTAGCGTATAAGCAAATGCATGCAATATCATGAAATTAATCAGATCTGCAATGCTTTTCTCTGCTTCATCCTCTCTTGCTGATGAATTACTTTGGTCAATCTTGGATATCATTCTTTGAAGGTGATTGCTCTTTTGAATAGTAAAGTATATCCCCATCCGATGCAAAAAATTAAGAAAAACAAACAAGGAAACACTCATACAAAAAAGCAAGAGACCGATTTTTAAGCTGGCAGAGAGTCCAATATTAAGTGAGATCATATACAAGAGCATCCCTGCCAAAATCAAAAAAACTATAATTCCTGCTTTCCCTTTCTTTTCCATAGATAGAATAGCTAGCTTATACTGTTTTTCATCGTATCTCATACTGTTCCAAAAAATGGAGGAGCTAAGTTTGATACGAGCAAAGAAGCCTTCAAAAAAGAGCGCAGAACAAAAGTTGAGTAATAGCATCAGCAGGGAGACTTTGAATATTAGAAATGCTATGGGAGCATTGCTGAGAACAAAGAACGGAGAAAAAGAAGGAATATATCCGTGCAAAGCGTAAAAGTTATCACGATACAAACCAGAAATTGTTCCCAGCATGAGATAAAGCGTGAGTAGAAAAAAACCAAACTGGTATAAAGATAGCGATAAACTTTTCGCTAGCGAAAAATACTGAAAAACAGTAAATGGAGCTAATGAAAATTTCCCTGCCCAGGAAAAATCTACTTCAGGCAAGTCAGATTCATGGATCTTTTCTCTTTTTAATCCGTTATAGTAAAACATAGCTTTCATGTTAAATCGACAAATCTCTTCTTACTGGCTTCCTGCAGACTGTTTCTTTAGATACCTTGGCTTTTCTGTTAGTTCTTTCCTGCTATTCCCTCTACACCCATGGTAAAAATAGACCGAAGAGAGGGTTTCGACCAAAAAGAAAAAGGCAGTCATAAGGCCGAAGAGCAGGAGGAAAAAGAGCAAGATCCATATAGCATTGGGATTTTCCAAAAAGATATCACTACTGCTTCTGTATGACCAAATAAACCAATGCTGATCCATTCTTAACTTGAATATAGCGTTAAGCACAGGCTCAAAGACGGGGTGAAATAAATAGCCAAAGAGAAACACCGGCAACCCTCCTATAGCGTATAGAAAATTGTTGGTGTAATCCATGATACTTTGCGTTGCCATACCGCTACGTGTATACCAAATACCCAGGGCAAACACCAAGGCCATGTATACTACAAGTAAAAGAGCCTTCCAGGTAAGAATAGGCAAGAAGAGCTTTTTATCAGGACGAATGATTTTTTTGCTCCTGATTATATCAGGATTTTCCACTTGTGTTGTTTCATCTATCTCATGGGACCAAAAAATACACACAGGGTGGACGCTGTGTATCTTTGCCTCTTGGATGAGTCTATCAATTGCATGCAACTCTGCAAAAAAGCATTTAAAGTAGCTCAATGCAACTGGCAAAAGACCGGCAATCAATGCTATTAAAAGAGCGGTAATCGAAATTATTGTTTGACCCATGAGCCAAACATTGTTGCCTGCTCCAAGAAAAGGTATAAAAAAAAGCAGAACAAAAGGAAGCACTAACCACAAAAAAAATGATAAACTTTGAAACAAGTACCTATTTAAAGATATTGAAACAAAATCTGATAAAGGACTATTGTCGATCTTACGAAGGCTTTTTTTATAGTCCATCAAGACATGAGGGCATAGTTCCTGCATGCCTAGAAAAAGAACGTGCCTTTTTAGTAAAGGGTAGAGAAAAGCATAGATGGGAAGTGAAATAACACAGATTAAAAGTACAAAGTATAGAATCATTAAAGGAGGAGCGGTAGTAAATAAATGCACAGGATCATCATCAAAAGCAATTAATGCAAGCAAAGCCCCCATCACATAACTCAAAGCCATGGAAGGGATGAAAAGCTTGAAAAACCACTTGCGCATCACTCGCAAAGAAAACCGCAACGCCTCAAACCAAGGAAGAATCAATCTAGTGTTTTTCATTCAACTCACCATTCAAAAGTAAGGTAGCTATTTTTCTCTGAGTCTTCATAGTAAGGGGTTTGTGCGTTCATGATAGTGATCAGATCAGGAAGTGAAAGATAAGGTTGCTCATCGTCTATTCGAATATCATTTTCAAGCTCGATTTTGCTGGTAAGGGGTAAATCTCCACTCTCATCGATGAGATGAAGAGAAGTGCTTTCCAGATCAAAGCAGAAAGCTTTTTTAAGGTAGAGCGAACGATAGAGCAATCGTGGGGGTTGAAGTCTGAACTCAACACTAGTCCCAAGAGCTCTAAAAAAATCATTGAGCCCCACATAGAGCACTGAAGCCTCTTCATCCCTCAGCAAAGCAAGGTCATGAAGGGCATAATCACTAATTATTTGATTTTCAGTGGGAAGAAGTTTTACTCGATGAAAAGCAGGATTGTCATAAAGATGTACCCGCATTTTTTCCTGCTCAACGATGACTTCAAATAAAGGCTCAAACACGCAATAAAGGGGAAGAAAGAGAGCGCCATTTTCAGTGATCCTGGGAATGTGATAGAATATCTGACCATTCACCTCAACCAAATAATGACTTGGCTCTTCAGCTCTTTCAGTCGGAATAAAGCTAATCGTTGTTGCTTGAAGCTCTTTCCCCATAAATTCTGAAGGAGAAATGTCGAAGGTAATGATACCTGAAGCTCCGTCCCAAGAAATTGATGCAGGCAATACATTAGCCATAAATCGTAAGGGAGCAACGACGTAATTTTCATCAATTTCAAAGGAATTTGGAGGAACAGTAAGCGTTTTTAACAAGCTTCGATAAGGTGTTTCAGGAGCGTATGTTTCCCCTGACGCAAGAGACAAAGAAGAAAAACCAAAAGCGCTGATGAAACCAGCCAGCACCATAAGTGAAATAAATTTTTTCATATAGTTCCTCCTATCTTGTGCCACAGGGACGGGGGTATTGGCACGTTTTTCACTCATCCTTTTTTATGGGTAAACCCACAATAGCAATCAAACCATAGATTCTTGTAAAGAATCCGATAAAAAACCAAAGGATAAATGGATACCCTTTTTTCTTTGCTACATAAGCTGAAAGAAATCCCGTGACTAAGCTGTTTGCCAGTGTCCTAATCATTTCTATCATAACTTCAGGTCTCAAAGCGAATGAATTGTTAACTACTGATAGGACTGTGTTCCACATTTTGATTTCCTTTCAAGTTGCATGGATAAATTATACTTCTATGTTTATCGGTTTTCCTCTGTCAGTTTCCATAGATGCCTCGTTTTTTTCTGTTGGTTCTTCCATGCTATTCCCCCTACACCTATGGTAAAAATAGATCGAAGAGAGGGTTTCCACTAAAAAGAAGAAGGCTGTCAAGAGGCCGAAGAGCAGGAGGTAGAGTAAGATGAAAAAGAGGTAAACCCATAAAGGTAGGTCAGAGCCAGAGGTATTAAACCAGAAAGAAGGAAACCTAACAAAGAGTAAACTTATATTTAAAACCGGTGACACGGATTCACTTAAACCAGAAGAAAAGTAACTAAAGAAGTCTTTAAAGAATCTTCCAATAAACATGTACACGGACTGGTCAACAGCATGATCCACAAAAAAACGCCCAAAATATGGCAAAGCATAAAATGAAACAATATACACAACAAATAATATAGCCTTCCAACTCACAACGGGCCAAAAAAGCTTTCGTCTTGGAAGAATAGGATTTGCACTCAAAACAAAATCAGGATTTGTTTCTCGGATCATCTCGTCTATTGTGCTTAACTCTGCGAAAAAGTAGTTATAGTAACTCATTGCAAGAGGCCAAAGAGAGACAAGGGAAAATAGTATAACGATATCGAGACCTGATTGGTTAAACATGAGATTTATAATGGGAGGAAATAGGAGCACCAAAAAAGCTATGGTTTGGAATGAATACCTTTTTAATGAAATCTTAATCAAACGCAGGAAAAAACGATATCGGATCCTTCGAGATAACAGATTATATGCATTTAAAAGAAATGGATTTAGCTCCTGCAATGCCTGGAACATAACAAACCGTTTCAGTAAAGGGTAAAGATAAGCATAGACGGGAAGTTGAAACAAAACCATAATTAATATCATAATTAATCCATTGATTGCAGTAAGAGTCCCATAGTGGTTATCAAAAACTATTAGCAAGGCATAAGCTAACAAAACATGAAAACCCCCCATTACAAAACTCAAAGCCATGGAAGGGATGAAAAGCTTGAAAAACGACTTGCGCATCACTCGCAAAGAAAATTTCAGAGCCTCAAACCAAGGAAAGAACTGCATAGCACTCCCCGAAGCTTTAGGTTTGTCGATCTTAGTCTCTTGGTTTTCACTATCACGCGCTCCAACCATGAAAGCTTCCTCCATCCTCAGCACACTTGTTTTATGCATCAAGTTTACCGCCTATGCCCCACAAGTCAAACTTATTTGCTTAAAAAGACGACACCCGAAAGACTCCCTCGAAATAGCGGATTAGCAACTAAAAGCTACTTCCTTACCGTCACTCTTTTCGAAAAGACCAATTGATTGTTTTGATCTTCAATAAATAGCTGGAGCGACCAGTGCTTAACGTATAAATCTTTTCGAGACATTTCTCCTTTTGCAGGAAGCTGAAAGACTTCCGTTGTCAGATGCATCATTCGCTTGCTCAAATCAACCTTCCTGGCTGTATTTATCAAAGGAAAACCTTTTCCAGTATATAAACTCACCTGATCGCCCCTCAAAGGGATAAAATCATAAGCAAGATCTTCAATAATCATCGGATAACCATGGATTTCTTCCGCAATTAGAAACAAATTATAATGATATTGCTCAAGTTCAGGCATTGGAATGTCTCGATTCCAATATAAGACAAATTCCCCTCTATACCTTTGAGGATCAAGACCATCTTGCGAAACCGTCATAGACGAAGATTGAAGTATAGGGTTGGATGCTTTGCGGGAGTGTGTTGCTTCCATCACTAAGTCAAAAGCATTGGTCGGAAAATCAGAAGGATGATGAAATCGCTGATATTCCTGATCAAGAACACTAGCTGCCCAGTAATCCTTATCTTTTTCCCAGGGTTTGAGTTGACGGAGATACAAATACCGCTTGTAACCATAAATGTTTGGCGCGGGATTGATATCATGAGTATATTCATCACGCATGTAATAGATGATATCAATAGTTTGATGAGTAATGCGATAAGCTTCTTGGAAATTTCGAGGTTTTCTGAGTATGTATGAATAATCAAAATGTTCAACTAAGTACTTCCTGGAATCAGGATTTACATCCATTGCCTTGGTAGGACAGAAAACCATCCAGGTGAGGAGGATTAGAAAAGGAAGGCAAAGGGCTTTAAACTTCCTCTTTGTCATGCATCCCCCACTTCTTGTAATGATTTCCCCCTACACCCGTGGTAAAAATAGACCGAAGAGAGGGTTTCGACCAAAAAGAAAAAGGCAGTCATAAGGCCGAAGAGCAGGAGGAAAAAGAGCAAGATCCATATAGCATTGGGATTTTCCAAAAAGATATCACTACTGCTTCTGTATGACCAAATAAACCAATGCTGATCCATTCTTAACTTGAATATAGCGTTAAGCACAGGCTCAAAGACGGGGTGAAATAAATAGCCAAAGAGAAACACCGGCAACCCTCCTATAGCGTATAGAAAATTGTTGGTGTAATCCATGATACTTTGCGTTGCCATACCGCTACGTGTATACCAAATACCCAGGGCAAACACCAAGGCCATGTATACTACAAGTAAAAGAGCCTTCCAGGTAAGAATAGGCAAGAAGAGCTTTTTATCAGGACGAATGATTTTTTTGCTCCTGATTATATCAGGATTTTCCACTTGAGTTGTTTCATCTATCTCATGGGACCAAAAAATACTCACAGGGTGGACGCTGTGTATCTTTGCCTCTTGGATGAGTCTATCAATTGCGTGCAACTCTGCAAAAAAGTATGTAAAATAGCTCCAAGTAACTGGTAAAAGAGCGATAACTGAAATAATTACTTGACCCATGAACCAAACAATTTTGAAAGACCCAAAAAAAAACAACGCAAAATAAAGCATAAACAAAAGAAATGATAAACTTTGAAACAAGAATCTTACAAAAGATATTGAAACAAAATCTGATAAAGGACTATAGTCGATCTTACGAAGGCTTTTTTTATAGTCCATCAGGACATGAGGGCATAGTTCCTGCATGCCTAGAAAAAGAACGTGCCTTTTCAGCAAAGGGTAGAGATAGGCATAGACAGGAAGTGAAATAACACAGATAAATACAACAATTATCGGAAAGAAAAAAAGAACATGAGAAGAAATAAAATCAGCATCAAAAGCAATTAACGCAAGCAAAGCCCCCATCACATAGCTCAAGGCCATGGCAGGGATGAAAAGCTTGAAAAACGACTTGCGCATCACTCGCAACGAAAACTTTAGCGCATCAAACCAAGGAAATAACGGCATGGCACTCCCCGAAGCTTTAGGTTTATCGATCTGAGTCTCTTGGTTTTCACTATCACGCGCTCCAACCATGAAAGCTTCCTCCATCCTCAGCACACTTGTTTTATGCATCAAGTTTACTGCCTGTGCCCCACAAGTCAAACCTAAAATCTGAGTCGCAGGGACGGGGGTGTTGACTCAATTTTTTTGAGTCAACACCCCCGTCCCTGCGACTCAGTTCAATCAAAAGAGCAAATCCAGGGCTTCGGAGAGCTGGTCGACGGCGAGGATGTTTTTGTTTTCCTGCCATTCTTTGGCAAGAGAGATGCGACTCACCACGATGGGCTTGAAATTCCTCCGCAAAGCCTCCTGAATCCTGCGATCGGTATTAGCCACCGGGCGCACTTCCCCCGACAGCCCCAATTCCCCAAACGCCACACAGCGCTCGGGCAGTTCCAGATCCTTAATCGAAGACGCAATCGAGAGGCTGGCCGAAAGGTCAATGGCAGGGTCGGTGATTTTCACTCCTCCCGTCACATTGAGAAAAACATCCATCCCCCCCATGGGAATGCGTGCCCGTTTTTCCAAAATAGCCAAAAGCATCAGCAAGCGATTAAAATCAATCCCCGTAGCCACCCTGCGTGGCACCGGCATAAAAGAAGCCGTCCCCAGCGCCTGGATTTCAAGAAAAAGTGGTCGGTTGCCTTCCATAGAGGGAAAAATCAAGGTTCCCGGCACATGTTCCGCCTTTTCGCTCAAAAAAATCTCCGAGGGGTCTTTGATTTCCTGCAAACCCTTGCCCGTCATATTAAAAACGCCCAGCTCCTGCGTTTCGCCAAAACGATTCTTCTGGCTCCGAAGCAGACGAATAGCGCCGTTTTTATCCCCTTCCAAATAGAGCACCACATCCACCAGATGCTCCAAAAACTTGGGCCCTGCAATCTGCCCATCTTTGGTCACATGCCCCACAATAAAAATAGTGGTATGCGTGCGTTTTGCTAGTTGAATCAAAAAATTCGTGCTCTCTCTTACCTGCGGAATACTCCCCGCACTCCCCGGCACTTCCGAGCGATACACCGTCTGGATGGAGTCAATAATCATACAGGCGGGTTCCACCTGTTTCATCACCATCTGCAGGGTTTCCAGCTCCGTTTCAAAGGAAAGATGAAGATGGGGAGTTTCGATCCCCAAACGCTCCGCCCGTAGGCCAATTTGAGGAGGTGATTCCTCGCCCGAAGAATACAAGACCTTTCGCCCCGTCTGACACACCGAATCGGCCACCTGAAGCAAAAGCGTGGACTTACCTATCCCCGGCTCCCCTCCAATCAAAATCACCGATCCCTGCACAATGCCTCCGCCCAATACGCGATTGAGCGCCTCCAAACTCGTGGGAATACGCTCCTTTTCCTGGTTGGACTTCAGATCTTCCAAAGTATAGCTGGAAGGCGTCGAAGCATCCTGAATAGGCTGGCGGGTATCCTGAGTGCGTTGGATGATAGGCACATAAGTGTTCCATCGTCCGCATTCCGGGCACTTGCCCAGCATTTTAGGAGCAGTCGAACCGCATTCCGTGCAATGATAAAGTTCTTTTTTTTGTGCCATTCTCGCCTCCGCTAAACCTCCGTTATACCCTCCGCTAAACCTCCGCCTGGCCTCCCCTATCTAAACAGGGAAACCAGCAAAATACCCATCCCCAGACAATAAAGCCCAAACATATGCAGGCGAGAGTTTTTTAAATAGTGTTTGAGAAGTAAAATAGCCCCAAAGCCCGACAGCGCAGCCACCACAAGCGCAACTAAGGCTATCCCCGGGGTCACAGGATTGCTTTCCATCGTCCCCAGCTCCAATACAAAGGCGCCCAAAATAGCTGGAATGGAAATCAGAAAGGAAAAGCGCAAGGCATCCGTTTTCTTCATCCCCACCAGTAGGGCTCCAAAGAGGGTAAAGCCCGAGCGCGAAAAGCCAGGCACCAAAGCCATCGCTTGAAAAAGCCCGATAATCAGGGCATCGGTCCAGCTCAGGTCGGCCATGGTTTTCTTCCCCTTATAAAACAGTACCATCAAAAAGAGAATCAACATCGTGCCAAAATAAGCCCAGCCCACTCGCGCGGGATTGCTAAACAAAGGCTCAATCTGATCTTTCAGCAAAACCCCCGCCAAACCAGCAGGTACCACTGCCAAAAGGATTTTCCCCACCAGGATCCAGCTTGCTTTGCTATTTTTCAAAATCCCCTGGATAATCTCCCACAGCTCCACCCGCAAAAAAAACACCACCGCCAGCAAAGTCCCCATATGCACGAGGATGTCAAAAAAGAGCGAAGGCTTGTCAAACTTTAAAATAAAAGGAAGCACCGCCAGATGCCCCGAACTGCTAATGGGTAAAAACTCGGTAAGCCCCTGCACCAGTGCCAAAATGAATGCCTGAAAAAAAGTCATGCCTTCCTCCCGAAATAGTTTTCCATGTCGCTAAGATCGGAGCTCTTGTCAATATCCACCGCCAACTCCCCATAGGGCGTCAGAATGCCCTTGGCGTCGATTCCAGTGGATTTCTTAAAGGCTTTTTCCAATTGAGGAATGGAGATGTTTTTAAAAATAGCCAGCTTGATAATATTGATAATGCCAAAACTGAAAGCCAGCTTCAGCACGCTTTTTCGATTTTTCGTAAACTTGTCGATCAAGGGGTCCAGCTTGGACAAAGCCTCCTGGCGAATCACCAGCGCATTGCCCACCTTGGCTCTGCCCTCTTTGATCTTGCCATAGGTGCGATGAGAGCCGGGAAAGGAAGCTTCCACGCTTTCCTTGGTTACTACAAAGGCAAGCAGGTCTTTTTCCTGATATTCCACGATCAACTCATACAGCTTGCCCAAAATCTCCGCATTAATGGCCGGGATGTCTCCGCCCATGATCATGATATGCGAAGCCTTGCACGCCTGGGTGCTTTTTCGAAAATTATCCGAAAGTTTGGACGATTCAGGCACCGCGATATACTGGTCGGCAAGCGAGACATAGGGGCTTTCAGTAATAGGCTCCGAGCCAATAATAATCAACTCCCTGCAAATATCCGCCTTCCTTACCGCCTCCACCATATGCTCCAAGACCGTTTTCCCCTGCACGCAAATCAGACTGCGATGCAAAAGAGGGCTATCCTCCTCCAACTTCGAAGCAGGTCCCCCCGCCAAAATCACAATATCCAGACTCAAACCGCTTTGTTTCTTCATTTCACAAAGCCCGGCACGCGACCCAGTTCCGCATCCACGCCTGCTCCCATGCTCTTAGGAGCTCCTTCCTGAAAGTAGTTCCAAAGGGTGTTATCCTTACCCCGATCTTCGGGATAAGTATCTTTCCCTCCGCGATCAATAAAAAGGCCCAAACTCAGCTCCTTGTCTCTCCACGACCCCCACAGATGCTTGCTATAATTGGCTTTGCCCAGATTGATGGCTCCCGGCCCCCGGGTTTCATACACATCGTCCCCCGCGCCATCCACAAAAAAGCCTATCCCATTATCGTTTCCGCCCCCCAAGGCAAGGTTGGGAGAGATATAGTGGTCGTTTCCCAGACTATCAATCAAAAAGCCCAACGAGACGTCGTGCCCTGCCCCCTGAGCCATATTCAGCAAAGCGTCATAGCGATCGTTGCCTTCCTTGTCGATCAGTGCCGCAATGGCAAAATGCGCCGCACCGCCCTGCACATACCAGACCCCCTTGTATTGATCGTCCCCTTTGGCGTCAAACAAGAGCCCGGTACCTGCCCAGTAGCCAGTGCCCTGCCCAAAAACTCCACAGGAATAGCTATCGTTGCCTTCCATATCAATCAGCAGGCCAAAGCCTCCCGACATGCTATTACCTTCCTCCAGATCCGCCCGGCGTCCAAACCCCGCCCCCTGGCAAAAGCTGGTGTTGTGTTCCGAAGATTGAGGGTTGGAGCCGTCCACTTCTTCATCGTTGGCAATATAGCGGTCGTTGCCCTTCATATCCAGCAAACAGCCAAAACCCTTCACATAGCCAAAACCCTGCGAAAAGGAATAGACATCATACCTATCCTCGCCCTCGCGGTCGATGAGGTAGCCAATGCCATAGACCCCGGCTCCCTGCGAAAAATTGACACTCACATAGTGGTCGTCGCCCGTATCATCCGCCAGAACTCCCACGCCAAAACAGCCAAAACCCTGGGCATATTGCACGGCTTCATAGTAATCGTCGCCCTGCAGGTCCATCAAAACTCCCATGCCGAGGATTCCAGCACCCTGCGAGTAAATATCGTCTTCCGACTGGAGGTAGCGATCGTTGCCAGCCACATCCAAATGAATCGAGACCGGGTTAAACCAGGAAGCCGTAGCCCCCACACTCGACAAATAGGTATCATCCCCACCGCTATCGATGGAAAGCAAAACTTCCCTGGCGCTGTGAGTATGCTTTTCCGTCCCCTTCAAGATAATCCTTCCCATGGGGGTCTTCCAATCCAGGTCCCAGTCGGGGGGAAAGCCCAGCTTGTTCAGCTCTGCCACGCTTTTATCCAGCGTTTTCCCCAATTGAATCGAAGCAAAATAGAGCAAAGCAAAATTAGCTTCCTTCAACATACGATGCGTCAGCGGATCATAGGCTTGTACCAAAGTCTTGGCAGGATTGCGAAAAACCGTCATCAGCTCTTCCTGGCTAAAGGCGCTAAAAGCCTTGTCGCGTTGTTCTTTAAAAAAGAGCGAAGCATACAAAATGCGTGCCAGCTCGGTCTGCACCGGCAAAGGCATGCCTTCCAAGAGCTTTTTCAACTGCGCAAAACGGTAGCTATCCAGCGGCTCCTGACAAAAAGTATGCAGGTCAGAGATCGCATAAAGCAGGGGTTGCGCTTCCACCAGCCGATGATCCAAGACAGGCTCATACTGGGGATAAGACGAAACCGTATAGCCCAGGCGAAAGGCAGACAGCCAGAGTAAATCGCGCAGAGAGCCCTGACGAGTGGAAATATAGCTGGCATTAGACTCCAGAAAGGCAGGAGTCGCCAATGGATTTTTTAACTGTTGATTGAAAAAAGGAAGCCGCAGAGGGTCGGTTCCATAGGTGCGCTCGATCCCCTCATCGGTAAAGCGCAGATCCTCCCTACTCAGCGAGAGCTCCGCCAACACTTCTCCCAGCAGGTCCCTTTCCTCCTCGGCAAGCACCGCAGGCGAAGGCATCACCGTCCACAACAAAGCAAACATCATACCGACTAAAAACAAGGCAAGGCATTTTCGCATCATCATCATCTTGCACACTCCTTTTCTTTAGCTGGATCCAATAATTTTTCCAAAATCATTAAAGCCCCACTTTTATGGAGCATTTGATTAGCATTCCCACACTTGGGCGACTGAATACAGGCAGGACAGCCCGTCTCCTTCTCGCACTTGCACTTTCGTATCACATCATAGCTGGCAAGCAGGATTTCTGAAAAAAGCTCATAAGCCTTTTCGCTCAGACCAATCCCGCCCTCATAGCCATCATAAATAAAAATATGCGCGTTCATACTCGGCAAATAGCAGGGGGTGGAAAAGCCTCCAATATCCCAGCGATCGCAAAGCACATAAAAAGGCATGATGCCGATCATAGCGTGCTCCAGCCCATGCAGACCTCCCACAAAGGCTTCCTCGCCCAAAACCTGCACCACCGCCTGCTTGATTTCAGGCTTAATCTCAAACCACAGCGCCTGGGTGTCAAAGGTGATCTCGGGCAGTTGCAAAGGAATGCGACCGAGGATCTTGTCAAAACGCTTCATCTGATAGGCATAAAAATTTTCCTGCGAGTGCACATCCCCAAAGAATACCGGAATATGATGCACCAGCTTGCTTTTCTGCGTATCGGTAATTTCCAGTTGCACTTCCTTCAAAACTTCCGTGTAATAATCCACTTCAGCCGGATTTGCCTGGATAAACTTCTTCCCATGATCCATCGATTCCACCACATAGGACTCGTTGCGATGCAAAAACACTGCTCCCGGGTGGGCTTCCCGATAAGCCTGGGCACGTTCGAGCGTTTCCAAGACCCTTCCCTGGGCAAAGAGCTGATACGATTCCGAGCCGATCTGATTGAGACGCACCGCATCCGTAGCCCTGCCCGTGCCCACATAGACCCAGCCAGCAGGCGTCTTGCGAATCAGGTGGAGTTTTTCCATTTCCTCCAAAATATTCCATGCCTGGGGGTCAAAGGCATTCTTGTCTTCTTCCTCTTTCAAAGGCAGTTCCGCCGAAGCGCACAAAAGATGACCCGAGGCGATATAGGGGTTGTGCAGGTCCACAATCGCATGCTCATGGTTTTTCTTAAAAAACATCTCCGGGTGTTCCATCAAATATTGATCCAGGGGGTTTTGAAAGGCAATCAAAGCCACGAGGGCTTCCTTCCTTCCTCGCCCCGCGCGCCCTGCCTGTTGCCAGGTGGAAATCTGGGTCCCGGGATAGCCACAAATGATCACACTATCCAGCGAGCCTACATCAATTCCCAGCTCCAGCGCATTGGTGGAAACCACGCCCAAAAGCTCTCCATTCTTCAAACCCTGCTCAATCGACCGACGGTCTTCGGCCATATAGCCCGAGCGGTAGGAAGCGATCCGATGGCTGGGAATATTATACTTCCGCTCCCCCTCTTCCTTCAGCGACATGCCCATCCATTCCGCCATCTTGCGCGAAGAGGTAAAGCAGATGGTCTGCAGTTGCTTTTTCATCAGCTCCAGCATCAACTCGCGCGAGGTGTCGTAGGTGGATTGCAAACCCACCCCATCATAAAAAGGATTGTAGAGCAAAAAAGTCTTCTTCTTGCTGGGCGAAGTATCGTCACTAATCCATTCACAGGATTTTCCAAGCAATTTTTGCGAAAATTCCTGAGGGTTGGCAAGCGTGGCGCTCGAAAGCACCCACTGCGGGCTGGAGCCATAAAACCTGCATATCCGCTGAAGCCGTCGAAACACCATCGCCATATGGGATCCAAAGACCCCCCGATAGCAATGCGCCTCATCCACCACAATCGCCTTCAGATGGCTGTAAAACGAGGCCCACTTGGTATGCCAGGGCAAAATCATATGCAATTCATAAGGATTGGTCAAAACTATGCGGGAGTTTTTGCGAATCCCCGGTCGCAGACTTTGCGGAGTGTCTCCATCATAGAGCGCAGGGCGGAGCGACAAGCCCATCTCCTGCTCCATGCTTTTCAGCGTTTTGAGCTGATCGTTGCTCAAAGCCTTGGCAGGGTAAATATATAGGGCGGTGGCTTGAGGGTCTTGGATCAGAGCCTCCATCACCGGCAGATTAAAACTCAGGGTCTTTCCCGAAGAAGTGGGCGTGGTGAGGATGATATCCTTCCCCTCGCGAAAAGCTTCCAGGGTTTGATGCTGGTGGCAATAGAGCCTGACGCGTTGACGCAAAAGCCAGGAATGAATTGCCTCGGGAAGGGGACGCTTGATGGTGGCATACTCCGCCTCCCTCTCAGGGATCTCTTCAATCCTGCTGATGCGCAGTTTGTGAAAAGAATCCCCACGCAACTCCCTCACCAGCAGGTCTATCATCGAAAACTCTTCCGTCGTGCTTCCGTACTTTTTTTCTTCTTCCATTTGCCTCTATTGTAAGATAGATAGGCATGGAAATAAAACTCATTTTTAGTCTTGTTCAATGTGGAGCGGGGTTGCATTGATATTCTTGGGGAGTCTTATTGTGTCTCCTACCCTACTTTGAAACAAGCTTTTTTCAAAAGAAAAGCTCGAAACAAACATTTGACTAAGTTTGATTAGAATGAATCCTAAGAAAAATTCTCTCGAAAAAAGGAATAGTATGTAAAATCATGCTAATGTTCTAAGCTCATAGAAAATCAATTCATACTCTTCAGGAGTAATCAGATTTCTATCGTAAACAGCAAATGACCATTCAAGCTGAATTATAGTTCCCTCACATAGAACAGATCTATATCTAGATTTAACTTCAATACTATGTTTTATAAAAGCTTCTTTTTCACTATCTGTTAAAAAGAACTGATTACCACTTTGTTTACTATTTTTTGTTTCAAATTCATATAAAAATGAGTAATCAATCCTCTCTGAATTCATGTTCCATAAATCTTTGTATACTCCTTCAATAAATAATGAATTTAAGGAAACATTTAGAGTGCCACTTTTTAAAGCATAAAAAAAAGGATAAATGAAAATAACAGTTTTTTGATTTTTATCTTTCTCGGTTTCAATAAAATTTAGAACCTCATCAGCATTGGCGCAAATTTTTTTAGGAAGCCAAATATCATTTCCTTCTATAACTGCTGTTCTTGCGGTCCAGAGCATATGATTTTTTAAAATATTTTTGTCGAATCTATCATCAATCATCACCCAATTCATCGATGGAAGGGATAAACTCTTTAATTCATACAGACCTAAAAGTTTATTAATCTTTTGCATAATTATCCTCCCCAATGTGTGGTTTTCAGATCATTATACATTTTACATGCATAACTATCCGTCATGCCAGCTAAATGATCAGTTATAACTCTTTCCTTAACATTGCCATTGCTAATAATTTTTTGAGTTTTTAATGGTAAAAGTTTTTGGTCTTGTGAATACTCACTGTAAAGACACATGAGTACTTCGTTTCCTTTTTTATCCATTAATGCAACTTCAGGACTTTTGCAAAAATGATCCGATATTAACTTGCTGATCTTGTTGATATGATTGCTGAAGTTTTCATTGAAACCAATTAAAAATGAGCTTTGATAAGCGTCCTTTTTTAGCTTTTTAAACAACTTATACTTCTCAGTTTTATCTTCCTTTTTTAACAATTTAAGCTCATAATTATTACTATTTAGTAAAAACCTATGCTCAGTATTGTCTAAGAATTGATCCAAAGTGTTGTATTTCTTAAATACTGTATCATCACTAAAAGGAAGGTGTTTATCTCTTGGTTTTATGGAATAATTATTTTTAATAATGTCATTTAAAAACTTATCCTTATTTGTAGTTGCTTCATTTTTTAACAAAAGTTCTTTAAGGTTTTTTGAGTATTTATCTTTACATATAAGAATTGCATCCTCAAAGTTTTTTGGGGACTGTTTGCTTAATCTCTCGGCGGAATCTTCAATTATTTTTGTGCAAATACAATAGACAATATCTCTCATTTTGATATCAGCTAAAGATTTAATTTTTCTATCTTTTAACGAATCAACACTTCTAAACATTTCCTCAAAATATCTAGTTATATCATCATTATACAAATCCTGATTTGTAATAGCATTTTTTAGCAAATTGGACGTAACAAAATCATCCCAATCGTGACATAAATATGCAATTTTATCTGCCCAATAAACAGTTTGTGCTTCAAGAAAACTTGGACAATAAACTTCATCATCCGTTAAACCAATTTCTTTAAAAATGTTAAACTGCTTTTCTATATCTTCTTTTTTGCAGTTAATAATATCTGTATCATGTTTTAAAACTCCAAGCTTCACATATTTATCAACTTCTTTTAAGTCGCTTTGATCCTCTGCTCGATTGCTTAAAATGTGCAGATACCTTACAGATTGCAAAGAATGCAAAAAACCTCCATGTTTTTCATCGCTTGATCTTAGACTTTTATTTAGTGCTCTTTCTCCTGCATGTCCAAAAGGAGTGTGACCTATATCATGGCCCATCGCAATCGCACTCACTAAATCAAGATTTAAACCAAGAGCGTTAGCAATACTATATGCAATCTGATCTACTTCCAGTGTATGTGATAACCTATTCCTATAATGTGCAAACTTTTTTTGAGTATTATTATGTTCACCTATAACACTTACAAAAACTTGAGCTTTACTTTGTAGTCTTCTAAAAGCTAAAGAATAAAGAATCTTATCTCTATCTCTTCGATAATTAGTTCTATAAGTTTCTCTTGCTGTATCTTTCGATCTCCAATGCAAAGAATTTTTAATAGCATAGGGAGCCAATTGGTTATCTAAGACTTCTTCCAAGGTTTTTCTATCTCTTGCTATAATCATTTTTGCTCCTACATAGAAAACACGAATATTTAATCTTATATCGGATATGTAACTAAAAACTAAACTAAAGTCAAGGTATTAACACCACTTGTTATTGTCGATAGAAATATGTACCACAAAATTAATCAAAGAGTGTGTCTTTTTGACATAAAAACAAGTCTAGATTAAAGTCGCTCAAATAGACGAGACCATTGACAAGTCTTAGTAAAACATAAAATCCCATAAAGCTCTTTAATTTTAATGGGTTACAGGTTGAAAGCTGCTCTGCTTGTATAGCTTCATTGCTTTTTCATTGGTGTCCTGTAGCTGAAGCTCAAAATAATGATGAACTTTAGCTTTTACATTTTTCTACCTTCTGTTAGAATTTCTTGAATACCTCCGTTTTAAAAGAAATTCAGAGTTAACTCACACAAATTCAATCGTAGAAAAAGAAGCATTGATAAGATCATTAGAATAAGTTTTCTTGGCTACCAAGATAACGTAATTGTAACTTAAATAAGAAAAATCGAGGTAAAACTTTTGGAAACATAATCACCGGTAATTTCTGTATGTAACTTTGCAATCTACTCTATGTCTTCTTTTTTCTTTAGAGTGCAATCTAATTATTGCACACTTAAGTAGTAAAAATGGGCGTTATTGCAAATTAAAATCCTCAGAATTGCAAAAGTCCTCTTCAAAAATAGAAATATTCTATAGAATTGTACGTATGGATAAAATGTACCATGTTTTTATTAGTTCTACTTATACTGACTTGATTGAAGAACGAAAAAAGGTAATCGATACTATTTTGAAAATGAACAACATTCCTATAGGAATGGAAATGTTCAGCGCCAATGATGATGATCAATGGGCAATTATTAAAAAAACAATTGATCTTGCAGATTACTATCTATTGATCATAGGACATCGCTATGGAAGTATGACTAATGATGGAATTAGTTATACCGAAAAAGAGTTTAATTATGCTGTAAGCCAGAATATTCCAGTATTAATCTTTATTCGCGAACGAAACATGAAAATAAACTTGCGAAAACGTGAACTGTTTCCACAAAGAAAAGAATTGTTAAAACAATTTGTTCAAAAAGCTCAATCTAACAAAATGGTTGAATATTGGAAAAACGGCGACGAATTGTGCAGAAATGTAAGCATTTCATTACATAAGATCATAAGTGATACACCAAGAGAAGGATGGATTAGATCAAACATAAAACTACATGTAATTGATAAGCTAAAAGAGCAGAATTTTGAGCTATCTAAAAAAATAGTTCAGTTACAGCTTCAAACTGAACAAAAAAAACCTAGCTTTGATTTGCTCATAAATGAGATGAATTCATTATCGATCAATTTCACTGAGCCATCTGTTGAGAAAGTGCTATACCCTCAGCGATTAAAAGTTAGCGACATACCTTCAGTGTTAATGGAATTGGTTACTATAGATGACATAGAAAAGTATAATTCTGCATTGCCATCCAATGACCAAATAGATAAATACAATTCGGACATTGAATTTTATGAGTTAGTAAAAAACAATACAAGTAAAATTGGAATAAAGGTAAGAAACAATGGTAACTGTAAAGCCAATGACGCAAGATTAATCATCAAATTCCCAGATGAGCTTAAAATATACAAGAATAAAAAAGTTGAAACAGTCATAAAACCAAAGAAGCTAGAAATGCCTTCTAACCCTATTGATAATGGGTTTAAGCAGCTAAACTCGAAAAAATCAACTTCAAGTATCATTCAAAGCGTTATGGGGAAAAATCCATCTATTTGGAGCATCTTAACAGAATATCCAAGGGTTAACACAAAGATTCAGTTCCCCAGCTCAGAAAACAGTTTTATTTCTTGTTACAACACTGAAGTAACTTCTGATTGTGTCAATAATGAGCTTACCATCTGGATAGACAGCTTACTTCATAAGAGCACAAAAACCTTGGAAGATGAGTTCTACCTTGTGCATTTTATTCCAGGTAATTATAAATTGAAGATTGAAGTTATTTGCGAAGAACTAACAGAGCTGGAAACAGTTGAGTTTCCTATCGAAGTTCTGAAAAAAGAATAATCTTTGTATATTTATAAATTTCCAGTCAAATCAAAGATTTGCACAATATGCGTATTAATTAACGTTTTCTGATAGTTTTTGTATTGTCTCTATAGATAGTTAATCCGCATGATTCACACTAAACTGACCCACCCCCACACATACATTGCGAGAAGGTGTGATTTGTGAAAGTATGGGTATCGAGGCAAAAGCAAAAATACCCCTGCTTCACCATACTTCTTTCCCCACTGGCTTGCCCCAGTCCAATTCCTCCGAGGGTTCTCTTTTAGTCGACAATATCACTTCAATGGGCTGATTGTAAAACTGCTCCAAGCGTTCTTTCAGGCTGATGTGTTTGGTTTTTTTCGCTTCCATAAGGCTCTGTCCTCTTTTTAAAAATATTCTAAACATCTATATTTTAGCACAATTACACCATTTAAGCTTATATTACATGAGCAATGGATCAATGCAAAATCAATATTTTATTATCTTGTGCTGGCTCCCTGCAGGGTTTTTTGTTTTTCCAAGAAGCATCCTAAAAAATGTTAGCTTTAGCATTACTTGACTTGCCCAGGATTAAATCTACAATGTAGATACATTTTTTAGGAAAGGGAGATGCAAACATGTTGGCTAAAATTCAAAAATGGGGAAACAGTCTGGCTTTACGCATACCATCTTCGATGGCCAAACAACTTGGGATTCATCAAAATACCTTCGTCGAAATTATTGAAAAAGGCGATAAAATCATAGTAGAGCCAATCAAAAAACCAAGATACAATTTTCAGGAAATGCTCAGTCAGATTAATGAAGAAAATTTGCACCAGGAACAGAGCTTTGGAGATTCAGTTGGGAAAGAAGTATGGTAAAAAAAACCTATTGTCCCGATAGAGGTGATTTGGTATGGCTGGAATTTTCTCCTGGATCAGGTCACGAGCAAATGGGAAAGCGACCAGCTTTATGCATAAGCAACAAAGATTACAATGAAAAAACTGCTTTGGCACTCTTTTGTCCTTGCACTTCTGTAATCAAGGGATACCCCTATGAAGTCCTCATTACGGGCACCAAAAAGATTCAAGGGGTGGTTCTGGCTGATCAGATAAAAAGCCTGGACTGGAAAACAAGAAACATCTCCTTTATTGCCTCAATCCCAGGTTCTCATCTAGACGAAGTTTTAGCCAAGCTTTCCACTTTGCTGGAATAAAAAGCACTTACCACCAAAATAGCAATTGACTGCCAAAATAATCGTGCTAAAATAGCATATGATGGATAATTTAGTAGAACGCGACTTGTTGCCCTCTTTGCTGGAACACTTGAAAGAAAAGGAAATTACTATGCTTTTGGGTGCCCGACAGACAGGCAAAACTACCCTGCTTCTGCAAATGAAAGCCTTTTTACTCGATCAAAAAGGGGTTCAAGCTTCCCAGATTCATTTTTTTAACCTGGACCACTTTGAAAACTATGAGAGAATTGCTCAACAGGAAGATTTGATTCAGTTTCTTCAAGAGAGGTCCAGTGCGGAAGGCTTTCAATATGTCTTTATCGACGAAGCCCATCGATTACCTGAAGCGGGTAGATATTTGAAAGGCATATTCGACCTTGCATTACCCGTCAAGATGATCATTTCAGGATCCCGATCCCTGGAAATCAGTCAAAAAACCAGCGAAGCTTTGACGGGTCGGAAACGAGTTTTTACGCTTCATTCTTTTTCATTTTTAGAGTGGATACGCTTTATGGCTCCTGAGTTGCTGACTGCATGCGCAAGTAAGAAGATATCCAGCATCAGCCAGGCTGAGATCGTCGAATGGCTTAATATTTACCTTGTGTTTGGAGGGTATCCTCGCATTGCTTTGAGCCAAAGTCCCGAAGAGAAGATAGAGCGCTTGAGTGAGTTGTATTCAAGCTATCTTGAGCGGGACGTGATTCACTATCAGGGCATAAAAAATGCAATGAGCTTTTCTCGCCTGATTACCTTAATGAGCGAACAAAGTGGCAATTTGGTTAACGTGGAGGAACTGTCCAAGATCCTTCGTCTCGACCGTAGGACGATTGAGCGCTATCTCTTACTTTTAGAAGAAACTTATGTGGTGACGCTTTTGAGGCCATTTTCTGGAAATGTCCGAACAGAAATCGTAAAAATGCCCAAAGTATATTTTCAAGACAATGGTTTTCGAAATTACGCTCTTCGCGATTTTAGTAGATTTGAAGCGCATCGAGATCGAGGCAAGCTCCTGGAAAACTTTGTCTTTAGCCAATTGCATCTAAAATGGGCGGGATCTCTTTATTATTGGCGCACCAAAGACCAGGCTGAGGTAGATTTTGTGATTCGTGATTTTTATGGCCATTTGATTCCCGTAGAAGTGAAGAGCAATCTAAGAGGCGAAGGAGAGATCTCACGGAGCATGCATTCTTTTATGAATGCTTACCAGCCTGCCAAAGCCTATGTTGTAAATTTAACCTTGAATAAAAGCCAGCAAGAAGGGAGCACCGAACTTCATTTTATATATCCCTGGCAACTGGAACAAATTGGACATAAACCGGCTGAAAAATAGCTTTGCTTATTTTTTCGCAAGCAAGCTATAAGATAAAGGAAGCTTCAACTGGGGGGGAATGCCCTGGCAACACAAACTGATGTCATGAGGGTATTCATTAAACTCCCTTATTTGAAAACCAGCCTGGATGATGCTATTGATGATCTTGCTCAGGGTATGGGTAAATTGATAGTTGGGCAAACTTTGATAAATCGTTCCACCGATGTAGTCAATGCCTTCCCTGCCGATATATGGCTCATCCACAAAATAGGAGTTGACAATTTCAGTGGCTTTGTGTAGCTTGTCGTCATCTTCGGCTAAAATATAGGTCAGGGGGTGCTGTTCATATATAAAAAGCATGCCCTGGGGCCTCAAAAGAGCATACGACTTCTGAAACAAAGCTTCCAGGTCGTGCAACCAGGTCAGAGCCCCCACCGTGATATATACCAGATCAAACTGCGTCTCAAGGCTTGAAGGCAACTGGAACACATCTGCGCACAAAAACTCAGCATCGATATAGCACAACTCCGCCCTTGCCTTCGCTTCAGCAATGGCAAGATCCGAAATATCCACCCCAAGACAGCGAGAAGCTCCCATATTTTTCAAAGACAACAATTCAACGCCATTGTTACAGCATAATTGGATGATATCCTTGCCAGCCACAGGAAGCGAACTTAGCAGGGACAACTCAGGATCTTTCTGAACCACATACCCAGGGGTAGAAAACTGCATATCCCAATGTTCTTTTCTAACTACCTGATGGCGGGGCATAGCCTCATTCCATGCCAAACGATTGGCTTCCGTATATCCCGGGTGAACTTTCTTTTCCATTACTTTACTCCTTCAGAGCTGTTAAATTCTTTTCCCACAGGCTTTCCCCAGTCCACTTCCTCAGAGGTTTCTCTTTTTGTCAATAATATCACTTCAAGGGGCTGATTATAAAACTGTTCCAAGCGTTCTTTCAGACTGATGTGTTTGGTTTTTTTTACTTCCATAAGCCTCCGCCCCCTTTGAGATTGTTTCAACACCCTACTATTATACTCAAGCCTCTTCGCACATCATTCCCTCAAATCTTTTTTAAGATAAATCATATTAACAAGCTGTATGTCTCCTTCAAACATGGGGTGGTCGTAGTGGTCGGTAAAGAAATTCTTTACACGATGGGACTTTACAAAACCGCAACTCTCATAAAACGACAAAATGCTGGGCGTTTCGCCTGTCCCCACCAGCATGGTTTTGTAGTCGTTTTGGTAGAAATCACAAATGTAATCAACCAAAGCTTTACCGTAGCCCTTGCCTTGATACTTCTCATAGGTCGCTATGTTTTTCAACTCGCAGGTTTCGCTATCTATCGGCACCACTACACAAACACTTTTCAAATCATCGTCATATAAAGCAAACAAGTCTCCGCTGGGCAAATATTTGTCAATCATATCTTCCTGCTCATCTGCCAACAACAACAAGTCAAGGAATTGCTTCTTGTTATTGGTTATTTTTTCAATTTTCAGCATGGTTCTTTTGTTTCCTTATTTGGCAAGTTTTGGGTCTGTGCAACGCGAGCTCTAATAGATGGAATAAATACCAACCAAAAAAACTTAAGCTTCTGAGGGGGGATTAACTAAAATATTCACCAGTTTAAGATTCATCGATATACCCTTGACGAATATGGTTAAAATTTATAAATTTGCCATATTTGTTTTTTTTTATTATTCCGCACAGCTTGAAGTCGTCTGTAATTAGTAGTGCTCTCGATTTGTATAACTCAATGATTCCAGTGTCAGTTAAGCCCAGTTTGTTGATGTGAATATTTTTTGAGATAGCTTTAAAAAAAATATGTTTTTCGATAAACAAGTCATCAAATGAATTTGTTAATATAGTAAATATACTTTTTTTACTATCAGCTACGCCAAGTTTATTAATAAAATGGAAAGTTTCTGTAAGAATATGTGGAGTAACTCAACTTTCCCACTTGTAAATTAGCTCCTTTTCCTCTGGTCAGGAGCATAAATTAGTCCCTAAAAAGGGAAGAAAAAGCTTGAAAAACCTCTTCGGGTGTGATATAATATTAGTGTTTCAAACAAAATAATAAAACACCTTCGGAGGTTTTTCATGACTAAAATTGTAGCAGAACAAATCCTGAATGACCAGACCCTCTTCACCCAGATTCAATGGTTTTTTCATCATTATCTCCCTGTCAAAGTTTTGCAACAGTGTGGATTCTACAAGCTTCGAGGCGTGAGTTGTCTGAAGGTACTCCAGGAACTTTTCCCTCTCGTCTTTATGCATAAAAACCTATGGAGAACCTTACAATCGGAAGAAACGCTCCCTTTCAAGAAAAATACTGGCTATCGCTTTATGAATCATGCGAGCTTCCATTGGGAAAAGCTTCTGTTACGGGTAGCCACTTCCCTGTTGACTTACCTTAACTCCCTTACCCAGACGGATCGGGTGACTGCACTGGTGATTGATGATTCCCTAATCAGTCGCAATCGTAGCAAGAAAGTGGAACTTCTGGCTCGATGCTATGATCATGCCAGTCAAACTTTTCAAAAAGGGTTTCGTATGCTGACGATTGGATGGACAGATGGGTGTACATTTCTTCCCCTGCAATTTCGTCTGCTAAGTTCTTCCCAGACTTCCAACGTACTTTGTCCTGCGAAGACCTGCGATCGGCGCTCCCTGGCTCATCAACGGCGCAGGCAGGCCCAGACCCCTGCGACCGAGCTTCTGCTCCAGTTGCTCCCTCAGCTCAAAGCCATTCCTGCAAAGTACGTCCTGATGGATAGCTGGTTTTGTCTGCCCAAACTGCTTATAGCTATTCATCAGATGGGAAGAACGATCATCGGAATGGTACGTATCACGGACAAAGTTCATTACTACTATCAGGGGCAATGGCAATCCGTCAAGAAGATCTATGCACAGACCAAACTCCCCCCAAGGGAGGGAAACACCCTGCTGGGAGCTGCCCAGGTCAAGGTACGCCCCAATACCCAGGAGAGCTCAGATACCTGGATCGATGCCCAACTGGTCTTTGTGCACAGACGTTCCAGTGAAGCCTGGTTAAGCCTCCTGTGCACGGACTCACACCTGGATCCTGAAGAAGTGGTACGTATCTACGGTAAACGCTGGGATATTGAAGTCTTTTTCAAAATGTGCAAATCTCATTTAGCGTTGGGAAAAGAGTTTCAGGGGCGATCCCTTGAAATGCAGATTGCTTCCACCACCCTCGTATGTCTTCGCTACCTGATGATTGCTCTCTGGGTACGCAGGGAACAGGATCAACGAAGTTGGGGAGAGTTATTCTATCGGATCTGCGATGAAGTACAGGATATTTCCCTGTTTCGTTCTTTAAAATTATTGCTTCTTACCTTGTGGGAAAAGCTACAAAGCCTTCCTGAGCTGTCCAATACAGTGATAAATACCTTGATGAAAGAATTGCTATTGAAATTACCAGCTTATGCAAGAAATCGATTATACTATTCCACATGATGGAGAAGAATTTAGGATAGTTAAATCGGGTTATGCATGTGGGAAAGTTGAGTGGAGTAATAAGTAATTTCGTTTTTTTATACAATAATTCATCAAGAGCGTTAAAGTCCTCTGAGCAGTATTTATCTAAAAATGAGCAAGATTTGATTAAATTTGGATCATACAAACCAATAAGATACAAAACAAGCAAATTTGTGTCAAGAATAATCGAATTCTTATATTTATTAATCAAGGTATTGACCTCAATTAAACTCAATTTCCTAGTTCTCTGATTTGCATTTCAATAACATTACCAGTCAAATCTTCAATTTTAATTACCTTATAAACTCTTTCACTGTTAGGCTTTCTTGTGAGATTTCCGAAACTAGTCATTTCCTCTAATCTGGTTTGATGAATTGGTAGATACCTTAAGTAACTAATAGTGATTAACCAATATGAGTCAGTTTTCTTGACTTCCTCTAACACCAAACTATCATGTAAATAGCTTATTCCAAGATTCCTAACGTAATCTAATGCAATTTTTACTGCAGCTTTTGTGTCTATCATCATTAACCCCTTTCAGCAAAAACGTTTGATATCTTCATTTTTCCTTGTTATTCTTCTTAAGCTCTCTCTCGAGTATTTTTACTCATCGACTTTAATCCCCAACTGATAAAAAGCTTCTAATACTTTATCTTCAAAATCTTGCTTACTAATCTCGCCTTCAGTAGCTTCTAAAATGATTTTTATTGATGAGAACTTAGTTTGCAAGTAGTTTATCGTTGCACTGATCTCGCTAACTTTGCCTTTTGGGATATTAAAGGAGAGTTGAATTTCCTGTTTTCCATCTTTGCTTAAGCTCTCTGACACCATTTTCCCTTTATTTGTCTCAGTTTTATTGTCACTTTCTTCTGGTTCGATATTTGGATCTTCGTAAACTACGTTATTTTTATTTTCTTGATCTGACAATAAACTCAAACTAAGTTTATCGCTAATAATAATCTCGAACTCATCTAAAGTTATATTTGAAACATGTTTATATGCCTGCAAAACTGGCTTATCATTTTCTAATGTTCCGAGTCCAAAATTTCCATTCTGTACTCCTTCCTGAATTCCCAAGATTAGTGTTTCTTTAGCTAATGGTTTTGGTTCTCCAGGCACTCGATAAAATGATTCGAGGATGTTTTTTGTTGAAACATAATCATTTGATGTTAGATATTTTATTTTTATCACATTGGAAGAGAGTTTTTCGATAATATCCTCTGAGTCTTTTAGTACTTTTATGATTTCCTGACTGATTGTTTTTCCTTCGCCAAAGGTTGGATTACCTATGGTTTTTTCCTTGAGTTCATTATTTCTTCCAGGTATGACAATCAGTTGGTAACAGCGTCGAACTGAATCTTTCTGTTTTTTTTCGAAATTTTTAATTTCAGCTTCCAGCTTCTTTTTTTCCTGCTCTATAAGTATTAAGTTTTCATCAATCAGAAGCTCTTTATAACCAATACACTTTTTTATATCAGCATTGAGCGTATATCTTTCTGTCTCTTTTGGGCAAAGAAAGATTAAAGAGTTCTTGTAAACACGAGGTGTGGTTCCCTTGTTGGATATTATATTATTGATTGTAGCTTTGTTATTTTCTTTCATTACTACAAGTGCTAAATCCCTGGTATCAATAATGTTGTCAGGATTGTCCTCCCAAATGTAGGTACGTAAGTTATTATTGACCATTATTGTTTTTAGAAGCTCTTTTTCAACTTCTTGCACCATGTTGTCTTCTATTTCATCTAGCTTTGAAAGCAATATTCGATTGATATTTGGTTTAATGCTGAAAAAATACCTATTGTCAGAGCTTTGAAGATAAAACAATTTAGATTTTAACTGCTCTAAAACATCTGAAACTACAGCGGAAGGAAAGGTATTGGTAGATACTACCTTTTTTATTTCATTTAAAGTAGCACCTCTTTCCTCCCCACCCGAAAAAGAGTACATAAAAATGGTAGAAGCGATCTTTTGGGGTAAGTTTAAGCCTTGAATTGTTGTTGATAGTCCAGAGTTAGTTTTGCTACAATTAGAATCTGAATCAGATATATCTGCATTTAAAACACTATCATATTGTGAATCAATGTGCTTAATCAATTCATCTCGAATTTCTTTATTCTTTAAATCGAAATCAGCTATGGATATATAGGGAATTGTTTTATCTTTTACTGAAAAAACGACCGTTGATAAAAGTCTTAGTACACCCCGTGTTCGCTGAAAAGTATGGAAAGTTCCCCACCGCTGATACAAATTATCAATGAGTTCAGGCTGAAATGGGTAAGAAGCAATAAACTTTTCTCTGTATTCACTTATATTTGATGTAATCAATTCTTCTTTATCTGCATACTGGACATATTCATTGACAACTTTCTTTGCTTCTTCTCCATCAATATGTTGGAATAATCTACAACGAATAATTCTACTAATTTCATCCTCTGCAACAGGTGAAAAAATCTTCTCCACTCTACCAAGTGCCTTTTCCATCTGTTGAAGCATTTTTTCTGCTGCTTCGTCATATTGTTCTAAAATGCTTGATGGCAAAGTGATAATCATGGAAACTTTTTCTAAAGAGCAAACAACTTCAGTTAGTTCCTGTATAAAGGCATAAGTTTGGTTGGCGAGTGTATTTGATTCCACCTTGGTTCCTGCTGCTTTTGTAACATATTGAAGCAGTTCGTCTATTAGGATTAATAATGGTTGTTGGGGTTCCAATAGCTTTCGAATCAATTCTTTTCCAGGGGAGGTCATCCCTTTCATCAAGTCTATTTTTCCAGTCAGAGTTTTTTCAATCAGCCCCCATAATGTTGTATCTGCTGAGAGTGCTGTTCCCTCTATCGCAACAGTTTTGATTCCCCATTGCTTGGCTTTGTGATAAAGCGCAATAAGTGAGTGAGTTTTTCCTCCGCCAAACGGTGTTTTCATTTGGATGATAGGATCTCCCCCATTTCCCAATAACCTTTTTTCAACAACATCGATTAGGTTTTGCAATCCCTTTGTGATATACGTTTTTTGAAAAAATAGCTGAGAATCAACATATTCTTCGGGTCCTCTATGGTTAACAGTTTCCCACAAATCTGCTGCAAACACATCCATTGTTAGGTTACCAGATAAGATATCCTGGTGAGGAATGGCTATTGTATGAAATGGTTTCATTTAAACAAACTCTCCTCGCTCTCCTCTTTGGGAGAATTCCTGACATTGCTGACAATTCTTTCACGTCCTGTTAAAAAGCCATCCAAGAGCTTTTTTTCTTTACTTTCATTGGGAAGTGTTTGAGAAATAGCTTGAGCAATTTGGTAAAATTGCTCATTTGATCCATATCCTGTGGTTGATAAGGCTTTAATCATTTCTTCTTTCTTGTTTGCTTCCCATAATAAGAGCACAAGGTGAAGAATATCAATAATATGAGTGGAATCTTTTAACTCTTGTAATGAACGATTTTGTGGACCTAAAACAGAGATAAATTCTTTATCCTTCTTAATAAAACCTTGTTTGTTCCATTCATCTGTTAAATCGATACCACACGATTGTGCTAGCTTACGGGCTTCATCAAAGTCAACTTTTAACTCTCCAAATTCCCACCGATAAAGGATGTAAAACCTAGCTAAATGATCGATATCTGTAGTGGAGCCAACATCTAAAATTTTATTGACTGCATAATCCGTAGTTATAGTACGCACTTCCTCTAATAATCTATCCGCACGCACAATATTGCCTTCATAATCCAGTACTTTTTCGTATTTCCCAAATACTTCAATTGCCGACCCAATAGCAGCTATAAAAAAATCAGCACCACTAATGCCTTCATTCCAGAGAAGATCTAATTTTTCTCTAAGAAATGCTTTTAACTCTTCTCTAATAATTTGATAAAAACCTTCTTTCTCTCTTACTATTTTTCTGCAAACAATATAAATAGATGAAGAAAGAGCTGCTGATTCTCTTGCTCTCATCCTGGTTGTCATTTCAGTATTTATAGGCCAAGAAGCTGTAGGCACTAAAGATGAGTCAAGCAATGAGTTAATTAAAACTTCCCACCCAGAGGTTGATTTATGTGCATATACGATGTTTGCTATTCCCAATGGCTTGAGCACTCTATAGAATTCTTTAAAAGCTTTACTCATGTTTTCTTCAAAAAACTTTTTATCCTTATAGTTGTATCTTATTGGATCCCAACAGGACATTTCGGTGATTTCACCTTTTTTTGGTGTTAAAGAAGTTGAAAATAGCTCTGGGTACAAATTACCAATTATTTTTTTTTGCCAAACATAAAAAAAATCAGATAAATCTGCATAAGGTACACTATTATAATAAGGTGGATCAGTGAAAATAGCATCAAAAAAATCATCGTCATATGGTATCGATATGGCGTTAAACTGTTTTATGATGGGGTAATCATCCTTTACTTTGCCATTATTGATCATGCAGCAATTTTCAATTACCTTATTTAAAAAATCACAATTCCATGAACCTCTTGAATCACTAAAAGGGTTTATCTCTCCGTAATCAAAAATCATCCCGAGTGCTTGTTTATCAAATATTCTTTCAAATGAAGTATTGTCTGGTCTGTATCTGACAAGGTTGGATAAATTTGTTGCTAACCTATCAAAAATAAAACTTAGATAAGTTAGAATACATTTTTTATACTCAAAGTTTTCTTTTATTATTTCTAAACAAGTATCTTTGAGCAGATCAACAAAAGTTATTAGCGTAAGTTGCTGTCTGTAATTAAATAAGTCACTCCATTTCTTTAATCCATATAAAGGCACGTTAAACAAACCACTCATTAGAGGGATAACCTCATTTGGTAAAGCAGACATTTGCCATTTATTTTCGAATTCCTGAATCTTTAGATCTAGCTGTTTTTTTGTTTCTTTTAACAAATCTGTATCTTTTTCTTCAGCTAATCTAAATGTTTTTCCACTTTCTCCTTCCTTAATCATAACAGCAGCTACTATTTTTTGACCTGAATTACCTGATAAGAATAATTTTCTAGTTGTTTTGGCCTCAATAACTCCATTGCATATTGGACAAATTGCTTTTGCTCTTTTAATTGAGCCATTATCAGGATTAAAGTTTTGTGGAAATTTCTCATATCCGGATCCAACTATTTTAAATAATACTGTGTTCTCCTTATTTACATAGGGGTATAATGCGATTTTATTTTTATTTGTATTTGCTAACCAGTATTGATGCAATAAAGGTATTTCTGCATTGCATGCTGGGTTTTGACATCGAATTGTTCTAGCCCATATATATCCTATGACAACCTTGCCATCTGCTTCATGAGGATAAAAATGAATCAATCTTTTTTTTGCTTCTTCTAAAATTCGTTCACTATGCTTTGTAACATCTTGTACTATCTGATTAACTTTTTCGTCTAGTTCTATGTTGTTTGCATATTTTACTTTTCTTTGAATTTCTTTCCCGAATCTAAATGGATATTCCAGGGTACATTTCTGAATTAAAAATGCAATAGGATTGTAATCATTTGAATATGTTTCACAACCTAAACGATATGCTTCTAATGGTATTGCGCCTCCTCCTCCAAAAGGATCTAAGATCTTTGGTGGGATGTTCTTGTTATTTTTTAGGATCAACTCTTTTGCTTTATTGATTAATATCTTATTATTTGAGTTTTCCCATCTACTGATATCAATAATAAATTCTTTCATTTTGTTGTATTCTTTTTGGTTTTTTGGTGCTCCAATCAGTGATGCAAAATTTGTCACTCTGCTAGATGCTAATGGTCGTCTTGCCCACCAAATGTGCAATGTTGAAATATGGCCTTGACGAATATATTTTTCTTGTGCTGAATTAATACTTACTTCTTTAACTGGAAAACCATACTCAATAAATCGTTTGTCGCTCATATGCCAGTTTTTCCTTTCAACAATATTTCTTCGGGGGGGACTATATACCGCACATTTTCGTTTTTCTCTTCTGCCTGCAAAGTTTCTGCTGGATTTTGGATAATTGATAAGAAAGGGTGATTGTTTGCTTGAAAAACAACATAGAGATAGTAGTTATTCTGAAATCTCTTAGCCATAAACCACTCATTCTGTGTAAGTTCGATCTGTCCAGTCTGGGCTCTGGCTTTTACTTCTATATATCGAATTTCATTGATAGGATCTATAGATCGTATGTCAAATCCAAGGTTTTCTTTTGAAACATCAGTTGGTATTCGTCCATTTTGTTTTTCATAAGCCATGACCGTATCCATTCCAATTTTTTCAATTTCTGGGTCACTAACCATATGTTTTCCAAAATACTGATAAGGGATAACTCTTACCAAACCTTTAAAAAATGGAGCATTCATATTAAGATTTTTTTCATTCTTAATATTTTCGATCAATTCTGTTAACGAAGCTTCATAGTAATTTTTTGTTTCTTTTTTTCGTTGAATCGCTAAATCAACATTTTCGTAATTCTCTTTTCTCTTCGCTAAAGCAATAAGGTCACCATCCAATTTGAGTATTAACTGCTCTAATGACTTTATGCCATATTTCTCTTTAATATGAGCTTGGTGATTTCTCTCTTCTTCTAATTCTTTTTTATACCTTTCGAGTTCATTGATCACAAAAGCTTCAGAAAGTTGCTTTAAACTATTAATTTCGCAATTTTCCGGTTGTATATTTTTTGATCCAATTAAATCCCAAAGAATTGTTGGATTAATTTCCTTTAATTGATTGTTGTTTTTGCCGCAGTAAATACCAAATAATCTTTTACCAGCAACTTTTCCAGTAGCATCTCGTATTTCCCCTTCATAAAATAGCAAATAACCATCCATTATTCCGTCGGGATCTAAAAAGGTTGCTCCTTTGTATATGAGCGGGGCAAATGTTTCCATGGTATAAGTCAGCATTGCTTCAAACATTGGATGACCAAACGTAACAAACTCGGTATCACCGTTTCTGTATGAGATTTCTTTATCAAATGTAACTTTTGGATAACGTCTTAACAGACTTCCAAATACTTTCTTAATCTGATCTCTTTCAGCAACTTGTTTTAGTACAAACGGAACAGAATCGATTGAATATACATTATCCTTAATTGGTTTAATTTTGCCTTCCAAAACTTGAAATGTTTTTTTAAAAAAATTCTCAGTATATTCCGGGATTAAGCGATGTTCTTTCGCCTTGTCTGCCATTTCTTTGATTCTCGTATAATCAATGTATCTGGTAGCCAAGCTTTCACTTAAGTTCTCTTTGACTCTTTGGACGTATTCTTTATCTATCTTAATGTTGATTGATTTGAGAATATCTTCCATATTCCGGCAAGATGAGGCCGCTTCAATCATTAATTGAGACAAATCAACATCAGCTAACACATCTCCCATCACATCATAAACTTTATCATTTCCCATGGTTTCTTTAATCTCTTCTAATTTCTTAAACAGGAGCGTTAAAACTTGACCTTCTCTTGTGTCCGTTGCTACCAGGTTGTAGATATTCACTTCATATTTTTGACCGTACCTGTGAACCCTACCCATTCTTTGTTCCAATCTATTCGGATTCCATGGTATATCGTAGTTAATCATCAAATGGCAAAACTGAAGATTGATCCCTTCCCCTGCTGCCTCGGTTGCTATCATCAAATCAGATTCATTTTTAAAAATACTTTCAGCTTCCACTCTAGATTCCAAGTTCATGCCACCATGAATAAAGTTAACTTTAAATCCCCAATCAGTAACTTTTTTAACTAGATAGGTTAGGGTATCTTTAGATTCCGTAAAAATAAGTACTTTTTTATTTCTATCTTGCGTATCCGTTTGATAAAGTTTATTGAGGGTTTCTCTTAGTTTTTTAAGCTTTATCTCATTTTCGCTTTTTATAATGTCCTCAGCTTGCTTCATCAAAACTTTTAATATTTGAATTTCTTTCCGTAATTCTTCCTCATTTTCTGAAACGCTCAAGGTTTCCCATTTTTCTTCTTCTTTCCAACGTTCTTCTTCGGAGAAGTCTTCAACTTCTTCAAGATCCATATCGATATTTTTTTCAAGTTTGTCTTTGTATTCACTGAAATGATCCAGTAAACTTTGAAGCTTTTCCTTACGCCGTTCAAGAGATCTAAACAAAGCGTAAACACTGGATGCAAAGCGTCTTTGTAAAATAACTAAAGCAAAAGCTACATTTCGCTTTTTATCCCCTTGCAATGCCTTATTGTATTCGGTATTCACGTATTCCGATAACTCATTATATAGCTCTTGTTCTGCAGGTGATTCAGTTTTCAATTCGAAGGATACCGTGGTCGTATATCTAGGAAGAAATAGTGGTTTTCCTTCAAAATCTTTTAAATCTTCTTTTACTCTTCTAATAAAAAGTGGATTATCTTTGTTCTTTAAAGATTCTTTTACCATATCATTTGTTGCAAAAAAACCAGGTTCCAGCAAATCGAGAAAGAGTCTGAAATTATCAGGATCCCCTTTGTGAGGAGTGGCGGTTAAAAACAATAAATGATCAGATGAGCGGGATAATCGCTCCCCAAGTTTGTACCTTCCTGTTTTTGAAAGATTCTCACCATATTTGGTTGCGCTCATTTTATGGGCCTCATCGACAATAATTAAATCATAATGAGCAGTTCCAATGGATGGCAGAATCTCATCCCTTTTTGCAAAATCAATTGAAGTTATCATCTGATTCTCTCGTTGCCAAACATTGTCACGATAAAAAGCATCAGATATGGCTCTATCAATTACAATAAAATTTTCTTCAAATCTATCCTTTAATTCTCTTCTCCATTGATCTTTCAAGTGCCCTGGAGTTACAATTAGAATTCTCTTGACCATATTTCTAATTTTTAACTCCTTGATGATTAAACCAGCCATTATTGTTTTTCCAGCTCCAGGATCATCAGCAATTAAAAAACGGATACGGGGTAGTTTAAGAACATAACCATAAACAGCTTCAATTTGATGAGGTAAAGGATCAACTTTTGATGTATTCATGGCAAGCAGTGGGTCATAAAGAGAAGCATACCGATAACGCAAGGTTTCAATACCGAGGAATATTTTTAAAGCTTCTTCTGTAAAAAAAGTAGCCTGTGTTTCAATGTTTATTGAGTCAATATCCGATTGATTGAGAACGTTAATAAAAGTTTCTTTTGATAATGTGGTAGTGACATTAATCTTGAAATAATCACCACATTTTTCTATATAATTGATCTCAACAGGTTCTCTCCATTTATCACAACTAATTATCATGCCCTGCTTTAACTCAATCATATGTTCTCCAATTAAAAAACCATTGTATTATGTATCTAATTTAACTTTTTTGTTTGTAATAGCAAGAAACGATTGGAATAATAACAAATTTAGTTAATAATTCACTAAAATGAAGGACACATGTAATAGGTATCAACAAAAAATGGAATTGAGCTTAGAATCTATATTTTTTAATAAATTCTTTAGATCTCAAGTAATTATACAAAGTTTTGAGTTATCAAATGCAATCAGCTAAAAACTATTCCTTATAACTCTAATTGCTGTTTAAAATTCAGGATACCTTCGATTTAACTTTTCTCGTTTTCAAAGAAGTAAGGTGAAATTTCACACTAGCAGATTTTGACCAATCAAGACATGGGGACTTTTAACGCTGAGAAGACTTTAAAGCTATTGGACTGATGTTATATCCTTCGGGGCACTTTGATGCTTATTCCTTCTTTAATTTGCATCGATTGCAAGACAGAGGGCATAGAAATCAAAAAAGCTATTTGCAATCAAAATCGTAGTTTTACTCCGCATACCCCTCTGGAACATTTTCAAAATCAGTCCAGGAGAACCAATTGCTAAGACCCAAAATTTTGGCCCAATAATTGGTTGTTTCCATGTCTTGTAAATATCCACGATCTGGTTCTTCGAGAAGTCTATGCAAAATTTGACCATTATCGATACATTCCGGATGATCAGAAAAATGGCGACTGTAATCCTTTCCAAGGAGTATTCCAATAGCTTTCAAGAAAGCAAACACCATTGACATATTGCAGCGATAAACTTTTGGAGGTGTCATATTCTCTACTTCTTTAGAAAAAGCACTAACACAAATTTCAGCTAATTTAATGAGGTAGTTTTCCTGCTCTTTTCGGAGTCCAGGGTAAGAATCGTATATCCATCTCTCGATTCTAACATCTGCTGGCAAATTGTTGACTTGAAGCACAATCCAGTTAATCCAAGTATCGTACATTTGTTTTTTTATCGTATGGCGGACGTTCGATTTTTCAGCATCAAGATCTGCAATTGCTTGCACTGTGTTAAGATTTGTGGAGCAGGGTATTTTTCTAGCTGATGGCTCAACACTAAACATTCGGAGTGCATGACCGCATTCATGAGCAATCATCTCGTTTATATTCTTTACCTTGGAAGCTCTTACTTTCAAGATGTGCTTTGGCATGTTGATTCTGGCTATTTTAACCAAACCGTCAACTTGGAGCATCTCATGAACTTGGAAATCGATACCTTTTCCTGTTTTTTGCTCAACAAGACTCACTATTTCATAAACTTCTGGCAGTATTGGATATAATCGGTTGAATTCGGTTAGCTTAATTTTTTTCTTCCCCAAACATTTCTAACGCAGCTTTATATTCCTCTGCTAAATCTGCAACTGGAGGAGCATTAGGATCAATTGTCTTAAGACCAACATACATATAACAAACCAACTGTAATCCCGAGAAATCTCCCTCCATCGAATCCAGCGTATACCGAATAGAGGGATCATTGATATTAAAACCCTTCTCGCCCAGCATGGCGATTTCAAATGTGATTATTTTAATTTTATTAAGCTCCATTTTGGCAAACTTTTTGAGAGCGGAAGACATGTACAAAACTGCATCCATTCTCGGACCAACAATTTTAAGCTCTGTCATAGAAATTCGGGTGAGTCCTTCTTCGGCTAGTTTTTGGATTGATTCTGGAGCATCTGATTCTAGCAAGTTATTGTACCACTTACTCGCTTCTTCAAAATTTTCAATTTTTTCATACGCATTGGCTAGACCAAATTGAATATCATATGCATCTGGCTTTATCTGCATTGCTTGACTAAAAATCGTAATTGCACGAAGATAATTACCCTGCATTGCCAAAACACCACCTAAGTTTCGCAGAGCATAAAAGTCATTGGGCTCAAGTTTGATTGCTTTTTCCAACGCATTGGAGGCTAATTCCAGATTTCCAAGCTTGCTATATGAAAAACCAAGAGCGACGTAAGCATATTCGTAATCAGGTTTCAAGGTAATACACTTTTCAAGCGCTTCAATTGAATCCTTAATTAGTCCAATTTCGCTTAAGCAAACACCAAGGTTGTACCAAGCATCAGCGTGGTTGGGATCTTTCTTCAAGATGCTCTCCAATATTTGTTTTCCTTGGATGTAGTTTTTTTTGTTTAGCTCATCAATTGCCAGTTCCAGCATGCTATCCAAAGTTTCCTCCAATAAACAAAAATCTATCCTTGATGATTATTATATAATCATCTTCTATTTTCATAACATTTATTTGGATTTTAAAATCATCCGATAAGTGTTTTACTTTCTAGAAAAAAGACTTATATACTTGGTATGCAAAGTGATTTAAGGCTTTTAGCTGAATGAGTTAAGGGAGTAGAAAATTGCGTTTGTACATTGGCAATTCTAATCAGTTTATAGAAGATACGATTCAAAACCAGATTGCGGACAAACTTAAAATCAATTTTTTTGATTATTACCGACATAATCCATCACCCTCAGAAATAAACTCCTGGAGAAATTCTCTCAACAGAATGTGCACCTTGATCCAGTATTCGAAACTAACTGATAATGGCATTATCCTAGAATACCAGCTTCCTTTAACCTCAAAGAGATTGGATTTTTTGATCACAGGTCGTGATAAAAACAATCAAGATTCAGCTATCATTGTGGAGCTCAAACAATGGGATGTTTGTAAGCCCTCAAACGCCATAAACGAAGTCCTTACCTATGTGGGCGGAAACAATCGTGATGTTTTGCATCCTTCTGTACAAGTCAATCGATATCAATTGTATTTAGAAGACACTCATACCGCTTTTTATGAGGAAAGCTGCATAAAACTATCTTCTTGTGCCTATTTGCATAATTATTCTGCAGTGCCAGACGATGCTCTTTATGATCCCAAATTCACTTCTGTCTTGAAAGAGTCACCCTTGTTTACTGCTGATGAAGTCAATCCTTTGCGTAATTACCTGGTTGAGCGAGTTGGTAATGGTAATGGCAGTGATATCTTGGGTCGAATCGAAAACAGTGATTATCGCCCTTCCAAGAAACTCATGGAACATGTGGGCAGTACTATCCGCGGGAAATCTCAATATGTCTTACTGGATGAACAATTAGTTGTTTATGATAGTGTTCTTGCTTCTGTTAAAGAAGGATTTACAGATAAGAAAAAAACAGTTTTTATAATAAAAGGCGGACCTGGAACAGGGAAATCGGTGATTGCAATAAACCTGATGGCTGACTTATTGTTATCTGGCTACAATTCTCATTATGCTACTGGCTCAAAAGCATTCACTGAAACCTTGCGTGAAATACTTGGAAATCGTTCTGCGGTGCAGTTTAAGTATTTTAATAGTTATATGCAGTGTAAAAGAGATGATATTGATGTCTTGATTTGCGATGAGGCCCATCGCTTGAGGAAAACAAGCGCTAATCGTTTTACCAAAGCCGAATACCGAACCAATCTGGCTCAAGTAGAAGAAATCATCAATGCTGCTAAAGTATCAGTTTTCTTTATTGATGACAAACAACTTGTAAAACCTGATGAAATTGGATCAATGAGTTACATCAAAATGAATGCTGAAAATAAGCTATGCAAGGTAAAGGAGTTTGAATTAGAGGCACAATTTAGGTGCAATGGTTCTGATGGTTTTGTGAATTGGATCAACAATACATTGGGGATAGAAAAAACAGCTAATGTGTTATTTAATACAGAAGAAAGCGGTTTTGATTTCAGGATTGTAGATTCACCAGAACTCTTGGAAAAAATGATTATGGAAAAGGTGAATCAAAATCAAACTGCAAGATTGATGGCAGGATTTTGCTGGGAATGGTCCAACTCTCCCAATTCAGATGGAACATTAAAAGAGGATGTAGTGATTGGGAATTTTCGAAGACCCTGGAATGCTAGGCCTGGTATGCCTGGATTGGCAAAAGGTATACCATCAGCTAGCTTATGGGCTTATGCTCCAAATGGAGTCAACCAGGTTGGCTGTATATATACTGCCCAAGGCTTTGAATTTGATTATGCTGGGGTTATTTTTGGAAACGATTTAACGTATGATTTCAACCAGCAAAAGTGGATAGGACATACAGAAAACTCCCATGATAAAACCGTAAGAGGATCAAAAGAACACTTCGTAAGCTTGGTAAAAAACACCTACCGAGTTTTGTTGTCCAGGGGCATGAAAGGGTGTTATGTGTATTTTATGGATAAAGAAACTGAAATGTTCTTCAAAAGCAGGATGGAAAAATAGTCAACAACTTTGGTCGGCAGATTATAGCTTAGAAAGCTATGGTGGGGGAGTAACGCCAAGAAGATTTTGAAGCTTATGGGCTTGAGGGGGACTAGAGTGTTCAGTTTAACTCCCCCTCTTATGATTCCAGTTGGGAAATAATGATGCCCATTTTCCTTTCTGAACATGTTTAATTAATGTCAATATTTTTCGCACTAATACTTGGGATTGTTATGTTTTGCCCTAATACTGCCTTATAAGTGATCAAGCCTTCATAAATGCCCCATAATGTAATAATGTCATCTTCTAGAATTCTTATCTCATTTTCTTTTCTTGTATAGGACACAAAAACTGCATCAGACCAGGAATATTCATCTTTTGTAATATTCACCCTTAATTGTGTTTTATTTTTTCCTGCTTCGATTACCTGAACAACTTTTCCAGTTAATCTTACTTGAAAACCTTTATATACATCTGGATTTCTTGCTAATTGATCATATGTATGTGTATTGACAGAGGGTGTTTCTAAAGCTGAAGATTTTGAAGCTGGAATTTCTTCGGTTTCCTCTTTGGGGATTTGAGCTATCTTGACTACCTCATAAGATTCTTTTCTTCTATATTTATTCTTAACATCAGAACCAAGGAGTCCATACCTTTTCATAGAGAAAGAGACTTTTTCAGTTTTTTCGTCATAGGCTATCTTTTCAGCGCTAAATCTATTAAGAAAAAATCTTAAAGGTAGGTAGGAATGTCCATCTATTTCTACAATAGGCGCATTGAGAGTCAAAGGCTCATTGTTTATTGTGATGTCTTTTGATCCCACCTGAAGAATGTAGTTTTCTGTTTCCATAGCTTCTATGGTCTTGTTGTCTTCTTCTTTCTTGATATACCTTACCAACCTATTCATTAAGAACATAATTCTTTCAGTTTTTGCATCATAGACAATGTTTTCAGCACCAAACCAATCAAGGAAGAATCGCAAAGGAATGTATGAATGTCCATCAATCTCCACAAAGGGTGCATTTAGGGTTAAGGCTTCGTGGTTTACTGTGATGTCTTTTGATCCCACCTGAAGAACAAAATCTTCCATTTTGAAGGACTCGCTGGTGGTCTTGCTTTCTACCGTGGTGACTGTGTTTTCTGGAGTGCTTTTTTTTGAAAATCCAAAATTTTCAGCATACCATGGCATTCTAAGAGAAGGAAAGATGATTATTGCTACTATCCAGATGAGTGTAGTTACCATTAACCCTTTTGACCCTACTCTTTTAGATATTATTCCGATAAAAGAACCAATTAAAGATACGAAAGGGAAAACGACTGTGACCATTACCCATGCAATATTTAGCATGCTTTTATTACCAAAAAAGTTAAATTGCAAAAACTGATCTTCTTTATGCATTGCTACATCCAATCAATATATGTATTAACAAATATGTGAAGTTGCTCCTCATCTCTAAAATGGGCAAATCATCTTATTAGGATTATAATAAGCAAAAGCGAATAATGTCAAGGGTTTTATGCATAAAAGTGAATCAAAGCAAGCTTTGAAGTAAAAGGGGCAAGCCTACCTTTCATCCAGCATATAACTTGTCCTCTCCAGGTAACCGCCTGGATCAGAAGGCTGGGAATTGCTTTCTACCTTAGCCAGCTACTTCCTTTAGTATGCAAAACTAGGTGCATCTTTTTTTAGGAAGAACCTAAGCGAATAAGTTTCCTTTTTTGCCACATTGAATAAGATAGTAGACATAAAAGAAAAAACGACCAATTGAATAAGAGGAGAGAATGACTAAAAAAGTAATGGTCTTTGTGCTTGTCTTAAGTTTCTTTGCCATTTTGCTTCCCAAAGCAAAAGCGGTTGAGTTTAATCCTTTACCTAGCCCGCTTTTGGTCGAATATTATACCGACCATGTTGATGAAAAAGCTGAAAGCTGGAGCTGGATCCAAAGATCATATATCCAAAACTCAGAAAACAGCTTTTTTGCTCTAAACTATCATGGAACCGATCCTTTGGGTTCAAGAGAAAATTATGATCGTAATGTTTCTTTTAATAAAGTCAAAGTTGTTCCAGCAATTACAATCAACGGCACTAAACTTATCGGTGGAGCTAAAAACTCCACTTGGCCAAGTGAAATCAAAAAAGCCACAGAAGACAAACGATACCCAGTGCAAATCGATATTACTATTATCGCTCCAAATCGTGGTATTATCAAATTTCTCAGTTCCGAAAACCTCAGTAAGCGTAAGCTAAATTTCAACATTGTTTTATTTGAAGATTGGGTAAATTTTAGAACTAAAATTGATGAAACCACCCACCGCAACCTAGTGCGCGGTTTGCCCCTTGGCCCTACTGGTGAAAAAATCACCCTAAAACAAAATACAATTATTGAAAAATCATTTGTTTTTCCAATCAAAGTCAAGGATGTCAGAAAAAATTTAATGGGTATAGTCGGTTTTGTCCAAGACATGGATACTCACGAAATCCTAGGCACTGGCCTCTATCGTTTTTCAAACGAAGAACCAGTTTACTTTAACTGGAACCATTGGCCAAAAAATTTTGTTGACCACAATAAAAAAACTCTTCCTGAATGTAAAACCTATATTGGTCTTCAATCTATGGTTTTTTCTGGTGAAAAAATGAAAGATATTAAAAAAATATCTTTTTCTATTTTTTACGGAAACGAGGAAAGAAAGTATTATGAAATACTGGGTGTCAAAAAACTTTATCCAAATTGTGATATCGTTTTTAGAAGACCAAGTACCGTTGAAATTACTTTCGAAACCCCAATTAGTGGAAACAAAGACATTTTTGAATTTATTGTTGATAATTACAAGGCCACAGGAGACGATTGGGCTGTAAGTTTTAAGGTTGAAAACTTTCAAGTTTTTGATATAAAAAACGAAACACCTAGATACGATATCAACAACATTCAGTTATATTACACCGCACAAATGCAAAGCTATCCCAACCCCATGGACTTTAATGACGATAAAATAGTTGATTATGACGACATTGACCTCCTCCTTCCTTTTTTTGGCCTTAACAGTGACGACTTCGACTATGAAGAAATTTATAATGTTGACAACACTGATAATCTAAACCGAATCGATATTCGCGATCTAGTCGCTATAATCCTCTACATCCGCGATCAAGAGTTACTCTTAAAATCAATTGAATAGGAGTATAGCTTTTGACTATGCTACAGCTTATCTTCAGGATGGTGGAAAGATGAGAATTGAGGGCAGAATCAGAGGAACAGGGACGGTTCTCAGATGTTGACGGAATCGTCGAGTTTGGGATAAATTACAAAAGGTGTGGATTGCTTACTCATAACCTTCAATGATTTGCCAAACTTTATGATAGGTTGCTCCAGCATCTCCAAGAGCTTTTGTCCATGAATTTTCAGGCAACTCTCTCAATTGCTTTCTGATGCTGGTTATGGGCTGATTGATTTCGTGTTTTATTGTTTCAGCTAAAGGTTCGGCAGCTGATCTTGGAATACCCAGCAGTCTTAGTGTTATTGCAGCATCACTTTTTACGCCATAATACACTTTAGAGGGAAGGTTGTTTAGTTTTGACAGCTCTTCCTCTGGCATACCTCCGCATGTAATGGAAAGCAGAGCTCCCAAGCCCCAGGAAACTGTTTGGGACAAAGCACCAAACAAATTCTGACAACATTTTGTGATAGCGGTTGTTTTGCTACTGGATCCATCAGCAAAAAATTTACCTGCAATTTCTGGAATAGTACTGCCATTGACCCAGTCTTTGATAATTAAAGCTAATTTCTGCCCATCAGGTACCCTGCCACCTGTTACAGATTTGAAACCTTCTCTTAATTCTGGAACATTGAGCAAAACTCCCATCATATCTTTTAGCGAAGGGTCGGCTATTTGAAAAAGCTTATCTGAATCCCAGGATAAGTGGTTAATTGTACCTTTATTGTTTAATACCTCTTTAATGCTCTGCAGAGAGAAGCCAGTGCTATCCACTAGTTTTAAGGGTTGTCCTGGTTTTTTTAAATATTCAGCATAGGCTAAAATCCCATCCAACAATTTAATGGCGAGGGCATGATTTTGCTGGCGTAATTTTTCGTATCCCAGGGTTCCGCGCAATATTTGTTCAATCTGAGCGATAAATTCATCAGTTTCCCCTATCTGCCGATAGGTGTGAGTTAAATACTGAAGAAAGGTAGACCATTCGGGATAGTAAAATACTATTTTCTCAAGACTGGAAAGCATGTCCTGAGTGTCTACAGTTAAATTGATTAAAGCTGAATTTAAGCTGCCCGATTGTTTGTTAATAAATTCTTTCAGCTTCTCTACTTTTTCATTGTTATTAGCAACAAGGGCTACAATGCCAAGTTTTTCCTGATTAATTCTTCCTGCTCTTCCTGCAATATTCCAGAAATCTTCCGGTGGCATATCTTCACCGTATGGATATTGATGAGAAGCCATGACTACTCCGGATACTGGAAAGTTAACTCCCTGGGCGATGGTAGTGGTTGCAATTAAAAAGTTTAACTCATTTTTCTCAAATAACCATTCCATTAAGACGCGAATCTCGTCTGAAAGTCCTGCGTGATGTACACCAATTCTATATTTTAACAAGTCGATCAATGCAAAATCATCCCCAAATTCCAAGCGAAGGTAATCTTGCACTAGTTTTATATCACTTGACTCCGGGGTGCTTCGATTGGATTCAATTTTTAATTTCTCTGCCAGTGACCATACCCAGTCGGGTCTTTGATGCATCACAATCACAGGACCACGTCTTTTTATGTTTTGTGCAACTAACGCTGCCAGTGAAATCTGTTTAGAAGCCTCGCAAAAGGTTTGAGCTATTTCCTGATTCTTATCCAGATCCAGTTTGTTTTCTATTTCTAATGTTTTTCTGGTGGTATGGATGGTTTCAAGTTTCAGGTGGTAATCCCAACTGTGTTTAGTGAGAGTGACCCCTTTTTCAGCATTAACGATACCTATCATTCGATCATTTGGCTGCCAATCCAGCGAAAGGCTTATGTCGTCTGATTCGTTGCCACCCAGCCAGGTGGCTATTTCGCCAGCATTGGATATAAATGGAGTTAAAAGAAGAAACTGAGCTTTTTGACATTCGATATTGATAGTTGATAACAATAGCTCAAGCTTTAAGCCACGTTTTGGATTTTGTATATTATGGGCCTCGTCTACTACAACCAGTGTCAAAGGGCGACCTATCTTCTTTTCCCATCCTTGCCTGAGCATCAAATCCAATTTTTCAGGGGTGCTTACTAATACTCGAAAGGCCTGATCGTTGTCTTTTTGCAATAGCAATTCAGCTTCAGTATTATCAATTTCAAGAGCAGGGCTAATTTTCTCAACGATGATGTTTAATGAAGAAAAATCTGTGCGAAGTTGTCGCGTGATCTGATTAACCAGTACTTTGGTAGGAACGATATAGGCTACCCAACCCTTTTCAAACTCAAACTGATTTAAGGCTTGTAATATCCGGAATTCGGCTATGAGTGTTTTTCCGCTGGAGGTTGGCAAGCTGACTACGATGGCTCTTCGACTGGAGCCTAACAATCCCTTTTCTGCAAGTGTTCGTCGTTGTGGTGGTAAAACATCAAATAGGGCACGGTCTCCTCTTCCTCGGTCGACCAGGTATCGAACAAAATCAGTTACTCTTGTATTTACAGCTCGTGTAACCGTCCAAATGGAGTTATTTATCATTTGCAGAGAACAGGAGAAAAGCAATCTTGCCAAGGGTTCAATTTCAATTAATTGCGTTAGATTACAAACTGCAAAAATTCGATCAAACTGTGCTTCTATTAATTGTCGAATTTGGAAATTCTTGTTAACGACTCCATCTGTCATAAATAAAGCCAGAATTTCTGCTGCTTTTGAAAGATGATATAGGCAAACTAATTCGAGGGCTGCTTTTTTTGCTTCAGAGGGAGCTTTGCTGGACAGGTATTCTTTTTCAAAGGTATTTTGAGAATCTCTGAGTTTGGCTATATTTTCCAGTATCAGGTCACGATCTTCCCATCCTTTTTTTCGAATCAATCTAAACCAAACATCAAGAATTGTAGACCAGGTGCGTTCATCCCATTTTTCTGAGTGAATTGGTAAATCAGACCAATCCTTTTCACGCAAGAATCTTGAAGCATCAACCCATTTATCACCAATCACAGCAAGCGTGCACATTCGCAAATGCTGTATAGATCTTTGGATAGGACTATTCAAGGGTGGAAGGACTCGAAAAAGTCGAAAAGCATCTGCTGCACAGGATTTAAGGATAGCTTCGGTTGTGTCTTTTTCTTCTTTGCTTGATTTTTCTCCTGGATTTTCCATGATCATGTCCAGGACTGCCAATTCTAAAGCCTCTGCACTTCGTTGAATTTGTTCAAAATCAGCTTCAATGTTTTCATTGAGAAGTTCTTTATATATATGAATCTTACTCACTATTTTCAAGGATTTATCGCGTTGATCCTGTATGTAATCGATCAAGTACTTGTTTATCATTCCATGCTTCCTCTCACTTTTTCAGGAAGATCTTCAATGGAACACGGTAAGTATAGAGCTACTAATTTACAGCAGGTTGGAGGAGTAATGCTATAGCTCAAGCTTTTGCCTGGATTCATTAAATCCAGCTCGTTTGCTTTAATATCTCGGATTAAAACTCCATAAAGCGAAACAATTTTTCTGCCTGAGTTCAGGAATATTTCAAGCGAAGAACTAAACATTTGCTTGTGTTCCTGGTTTTCGCATCGAACAAGGATGTATCGTATTAAGGAATTAATTAAAGTATGATTTGTCGCTAAATTTTCTATCTGATGAATCATACCTCGGCTTCCATTTAATACATTTGGTGGGGTGTTTTTTTCAGAAGAAGTTTTCACTTCACCGAATACAAAATGATGAGTAGACCCTTTTTTAATGAATCCGATAAGATCTGCTCCTGGAAGACTAGCCCTTGGATTTCTTCTGTCACGAGCTGTATTCCATGGCCAAACAATTCCATGAACTTGGTTTAACCATACTTCAGCTATTGCTTCTCCAATAGACCAGCTTCGTTCTTCGGTAATTTCTGAATTCAATACTTTATTTAAATTTTCTGTTCCGAAGCCTGTTAGTTTCAACCCTATAGCAACTGCTTTAAAAGCATTTGTAGTGTCTGTGTCAGTTAATCGATTAGCAACTTCGTTGCTGATAAATAGTTCGAAGGCATTGACATCTTCGAAAACATGCCCTTCCCATGAAATTTGACCGATGGAGTTTTGAAAATGAGGAACAGATATGAAGGTATCCATGAAAGCCTATGAAACCATCAAATTACGGACTAAAAACCATCTTCTTATCATGATTATATGATACTGAATTTTTCTGATTTTTATAGTCAAAATGACTTGAATTGCTTAGGAAATCCGCAAGTTCGATATTGCTCTGCATGATATCCAGGGGTCTTCGGCTGGCAAATCCTGACCCAGCAAGCCATGGTGGGAAGCAAGGCTGAGAGGAACCGTCCCCTCCCAGGTAACTGCCTGGATCAGAAGGCTGGGAATTGCTTTCTACCTTAGCCAGCTGCTTCCTTTAGCATGGAAAACCAGGTGCATTTTTTTAAAGAAGAACCTAAGCGAATAAGTTTCCTTTTTTGCCACATTGAATAAGATAGTAGACATAAAAGAAAAAACGACTAATTGAATAAGAGGAGAGAATGACTAAAAAAATAATGGTCTTTGTGCTTGTCTTAAGTTTCTTTGCTATTTTGCTTCCCAAAGCAAAAGCAGTTGAGTTTAATCCCTTACCTAGCCCGCTTTTGGTCGAATATTATACCGACCACATTGAATCAAGATTTGAAAGCTGGAGCTGGATTCAAAGATCATATATCCAAAACCCAGAAAACAGCTTTTTTGCTCTAAATTTTCACCTAGTTGATGAACTTGGCTCAATTGAAGCCTATACCAGGTATATATCATTTTACAAAAACAACATTGTTCCAATTATCGTAGTTAATGGAACAAATATCATTCGTGGCCGTCAAAACTCCACTTGGCCAAGTGAAATCAAAAAAGCCACAGAAGACAAACGATACCC
>DAOSES010000017.1:0-54572 GCA_035363255.1 Caldisericia bacterium
TCCCCAAGAAAAATCAGTTGTGGCTTTTTGTCTCGAATTTGATCAAAAGCAAAAGAAGGTTGGGAGGAAGTTTCGAAGTAAACGTCAGCAATAATCTTAAAGCTGTCAATAATATCGTTAGCTACCGTATCAGAATTCGCTACAATAAATATGGTATCCATGAAAAAATTATACACTTTTCTCAGAAAAAAAGTAAACTATTAGACATGCAAAAGTTGAGGCTTTTACATTTTGTTGGTATGCTCATGGTTTTTTTATTGGTGTTTCCTATGCTTACCTGGCAAAAAGAGCCTATCCGCATCATTGGTGCTCCCTGGACCCCTGGTTTTTTTGAAATAGCCTCTGATATCTCAGCCAACGAGGAGTGGGTTTTTTTATCCGACATGAACAATTCAAAAATCCTCGTTTATACTCATGATTTAACTCCCCTTTTTAATTTTGGAGGCTACGGAATTAAGCAGGGCAATTTTGTGGAAGTGCGAGGACTTTGTGCTACCAGCGAAAAATTGTTTGTTGCTTCAATTGATTCTTTTTCAGCCAAGACTGGGAGGATACAAGCCTTCTCAAAAAATGGCATCTTTCTCAATGAGTTCGAAAAACCAAAACAACGCTCAGATTTCCTAAGAGTTTGCGAATTGAAAAACAAAACACTCGTCGCCATTACAGAACGATCTATCTGCCTGTATTCACCGGAAGGAAAACTTCTAAAAGAGGTTTTTTCGATTGCAGGACAAGCTTTTTTGTTTTTACAAGATGCAGTAGTTGTGCCCGATAAAGGTTTTGCATTTATTGATCGAGCAAAACGTGGTTTTTTTCTTGTCGATCCTGAGCTCAAAACCATTCAACAATTTGGAGAAGAGCATCTGAGTATACCCATTTCTCTCGACTATCACGACAAAAAATATATCATAGCCGATGCCAATGGTGATGTTCATCTTTTTTTACAAAATGGTCGCTACCAAAAAACCATTGCAACCAGTATATATTCCAATGGCATTCAAGCTATTTTTCCCAATCGCCTGTTAATAACCTCAGCCCTTCGTAGAGGTATCAGCCAACTCGATCTTTCCACTGGTAAAATTCAAGAGCTTTTTATCGAAGCAAAAAACGCACAGGAACTTCATTGGCCTGAATCCATTGCCATAAACTCAAAACAAGATTTGTATGTTAGCGATGACTACCTGGGTGGAATGAAAATATTTAACTTGAGTGATGCTTCGTATCAGGGTCAAAGCGCCTGGTTGGAAGATCCAAAAACTCCCCTGAAAGTTATTTCTGTTGCATCCAATGATGAGCTTGAAACAGTTTTTGTTCTGAGCAGAACGCGTTTATCAAGCATTTATGCTTTTAATGGCTCTCAACTCCAACAAGTCATCATGAACGATGAAAAAGATCAGTTTTGCTCTATCAAGTGCGATTCCAAGGGTCAGGTTTTTGCCTTGGACTGCAACGATAACAGCATTTCAAAGTTTAACTCTGAGGGTGTTTTTTCAAACAAGATCCTCCTTCCCAAAAACGAGTTCAACACCAAGGCTTTCACGGTCCATCTTCAGCTTTATGTGCTCAACAGCAACGGTACTCTTTTGATTTATCCCACAGACAAAAACTCCCCCTCCCATTCACTTCAGCTTCAATCCAAAGCTGCTTTGTCTTTTTCCGACGCAAGCTCCCTTTTAGCAACAGACAACACCCTCCTGGTATCGTATCGAGACAAACATTTTATTGTCATTTACGATCTTAACAATGGTGAAATCATCAACATGTTTGGTAGTTTAGGGGGTCCAAAAACCTACACCTCCAAAGAGAATCTTCAAGTGGACATTGGCTATCAAGCTGGCTTCTTCTTGTTTCCATCCAACATGATCTGGCACCAAGACAGCTTAATGGTTTCTGATGCCGGCAATCACCGCATTCAAGCGATTCCAAAAAGCCTCCTTCAAGCCGACAGCACCATCATTATCCTCACCATTGGTCAAAAAACAGCCTACATCAACCACAAAGAACACCTGCTCGAAGCTGCACCTTTCATATCTCAACAACGCACTATGGTTCCTCTCAGATTCATCAGCGAAGCTTTTGGTGCTGAGATAGAATGGTTCCCTTCTGAGCGGAAAATTACTATACAACTCGATGGAAAAACGATCGAATTGTGGATCCAAAAAACACTTGCTCTTATCGACCAAAAAGAACATATCCTTGATGCTCCTCCTCTTATAGTCAATCAACGTACCTTTGTGCCAGTACGATTTATATCCGAAGCTCTCATGGCTCAGGTGGAATGGGACGCCAAAGATCAAATTATTACCATTCGGAGGAAAAATTAAGCCTATGACAGACTGGAAAAGTATTTTAGAACAATTAAGTCAGGCCAATGGAATTTCCGGAAAAGAAAGCGAAGTTACACAGTTTATTACCAAAATCATTCAACCCTGGACAGATGAGATTAAAACCAACTCATTGGGTAGTTTGATAGCCATCAAAAAGGGAGAGAGCAATCATCATCCCAGACTCATGATCTCCACTCACATCGACGAAATTGGTTTTGTTGTTTCAGCAATTGAGAAAGGTGGTTTCATACGCATGGAACCACGAGGAGGAGTAGATCCCAAGATTTTACCAGCTCAAATGCTCCATATACTAACTCAGCAAGGTCAAATTCCTGCAGAGGTTTGCACTATCCCTCCCCATCTATTACTCAGCGAAGAACGTGACAAAGTGATGGTTTACGAGAAACTTCTATTAGACACTGGGCTGGATGAAAATGAGGTAAAAAGCAGGATTCGTATTGGGGATCCCATCGTTTTTGCCATGCCTTTTCAAAGCCTTGCTGGCTCCAGGTTTAGTGGAAAAAGCCTGGACAATAGAGCAAGTGCGGTGGTAAGTATGAAACTTCTCGAAGCGCTCCAACGTACAAAACATCAGTGGGATGTATGCTGTGTTTTTTCAGTCCAGGAAGAAGTGGGGTGCAAAGGAGCCAAAACCTCAGCACATGAGCTTCAACCTTCAGTTGCAATAGCTCTGGACGTCTGTTTCGGGGAACAAGCCGATACCAAAGAATCTGATACCTACCCCCTTGGCTCTGCTCTACCCCTCGGCGTTGGACCCAACTTCTCCAAAAAACTCCTTCAACTTATACAAAATTCAGCCAACGAAGACCAAATACCCCATGTGCTGGATCCCACTCCTTTTCCCCGAGGAACTGATGCTTCCACCATTCAAACCGTTCTGGAGGGTATTCCTACTGCTTTAATCTCCTTGCCTCTTCGATACATGCATACCCCCATAGAAACTATTGATGAAAAAGATTTAAACAATGCTTCTCGCTTGTTGCAGAGTGTTATCCGCAAGCTTGATGAAGAATATAGGGAGGGATTCAAGTGCTGATAGAAGAACTTTGTCAACTTCCAGGTACCAGCGGAAACGAAGAAAAGGTCAGAGATTTCATCTTATCACACGCCAAGCCTTTCATTGATGAGCATTGGATTGACTCCATTGGCAATCTGATACTGCTTAAAAAAGGCCTATCCTGCAGAAAAAAAGTGATTTTTTTAGCTCATATGGATGAAGTTGGTTTTATGGTCAAACATATTGAGAAAAACGGTCTCATTCGCTTTTCTGCAGTGGGTGGTATCGAAAGCTCGGTATTACCAGCCAAAAGAGTGCTTATTCATGGCAAAGAAACCATCCCTGGAGTCATCGGCATCAAACCCATCCATCTTCAAAACTCCCAAGACCTGCTACAAGCAGTAAAAAAGGAATCACTCTATATTGATACCGGGTATGGCTCTTCTGAAGAACTCAAAAGAATCATCCAACTGGGAGACTCTATCACCTTTGATACCCCTTTTTCCCCTCATGGCAAACTTTGGAAAGCCAAAGCCTTTGATGATCGAGCTGGATGTGCAGTCATGCTTGAAGCCCTGAGCAAAAACATCCAAGTCGATTTTGATACCTATTATGTTTTTGGTGTTCAAGAAGAAGTCGGTTTGAGAGGTAGTCAAATTGCAGCTCAACGGATTCAGCCCGACCTTGCCTTTGTATTCGAAGGCACCACTGCTTCAGACATTCCACTGGTGGATGCCCATCGATGGACCACACGAGTGGGTTTTGGTCCAGCTTTGACCATTGCCCACAACGGTCTTGTTTTTCAAGACTCTCTCCTCAAAACCTTATCCGGATTGGCCCAGGAAAACCATATCCCCTTTCAATGGAAAGAGAAAATCGCTGGGGGAAATGATGCAACAGCCATATCAAAAGCAGGAAAAGGTTGTCTTGTTGGCTCCATCTCTTTACCTGTGCGTTACATTCACTCTCCTGCTTCGCTTATGAGTCCTATGGATTATGACTCAACTCTTAAGCTGGCAGAGCTTATACTTCAGAAAGAAAGCATTTTTTTACCAGCATAAGGGAGGTTACTTATGAAAAATCTTATTCAGCAACTTACTGAAATATCATCACCCAGTGGGCGTGAAGAAAACATTCGCAAATGTATTCAAGAGCTCATTCGACCCTACGTAGATCAAATTCAGATAGATGCCCTCGGAAACATCATCGCTTTCAAAAAGGGAAATGGTGGGAAAAAACTTCTTCTCGACGCTCATATGGATGAAATTGGCTTTTTAGTCTCGCATATCGATGAACAGGGTTTTCTGAGAGTTGAGCCCGTTGGAGGGCACAATCCTGTTAAAATGCCAAATCAACGCTTACGATTTGAACATGGGGCATTAGGTTGTTTTTCTTATGAATCTGAAGAATTGTCAAAAATGAGTCAGGATTATCAACAAGTCTCCTTTGATCGATTGTTTGTCGACATTGGAGCTTCGAGTCGTAACGATGCTTTGTCCAAAGTGAGAATCGGCGAAATGGCAACCTTTTACCCCCAATTTTCTGATCTAGGCAAAAAAGTAATGTCCAAAGCCATGGATGACCGTATCGGATGTGCTATCCTGATTGAACTCATCAAACAATGCTCTCAGCCCTGGCATGACCTTTATCTGGTTTTTGCTATTCAAGAAGAAGTGGGCTTGCTAGGTGCAACGACTGCTGCTTTTGGTATTGAGCCAGATATGGCTATTGCAATCGATATTACTGCTACGGGTTTCCGAGACACCCCCAAGGGTCAAAAACGAATACCCATGAAACTTGGAGATGGCCCTGCCATTAAAATTCAGGATCATTCAATGATTGCAGACTATCGCCTGAATCAATGGATGAGCAAAACAGCCGAAGAATACAGAATTCCCTATCAGTTTGAAGTACTCCCCTTCGGAGGAACTGATGCAGCAGCCATTCAAACCAGCAAAAATGGAGTTATTGCCAGTACCCTTTCCATACCTACTCGATACGGGCATGGTCCATGCGAAATGATAGATATCGATGATGCTTATCATGCAGTCCAATTGCTTTCTTACCTTGTCAAAAAACCTTTTGAAGGATAAGCATTTTCATGCCAGGAAGAGATGAATTCGACTATCTCATTCAACGCATAGAAAACGAAATTTTAAAAATGGGTTACCTGGTCCATAAAACTTTGTTGAGCATCTTCGAAGGTTTTTTTTCAAAGGATTTGGACCAAATTAAAAGTGCTATGGAAAAAGAAGACACCATTGATGCCATGGAAAATGCGCTCAATCAACAAATTGCTTCTTCTATAGCCTTGTATCAACCAGTTGGAATAGATCTGAGACGTTTGTTGTCCTATCTTTTTGTTGCTAGTGATCTTGAGCGAATCGCTGATTTGAGCCATAATGCAGGCAGGATCTGTTTGGATTTGATTGATAAAACCCCCATCAAACCATATATCGATTTACCCAGAATGTGCCAAACCTGTGGGGAAATGCTCCAGGAAACTCTTGGCACGCTCCATGAAACCAATACTCTGAAAGCGCAAGAAATTGCTAAACAGGACGACATTATTGATCATCTGAATCGAAAGATTTGGAAAGAACTCCTGAGCTATATGATGGAAAATCCTCAACATATTGAAACTGCCGAAAAAATCATATTAATGTCCAAGCAATTGGAACGAATTGGAGATCATATCACTAACATCGCTGAAAGGATCTGCTATATGGAATCTGGTACGATTCCCGATTTAAACGAATAATGTTTCGAAGCAAGCTTCGGCAGATCTTAAGATTTTTCCTGGACACCTTTTTTCATTTCTCCTACCATTATGGCTTCATAAAAGCCGCTGCTTTGTCTTATTTTGCCTTTCTAACCTTCATTCCCATTATCCTGTTGTTCATCTATGCCCTTGGACTTTTTCTGCAGTCAAATACCTTGATTATTGAATGGATTTTAGGTCTGGTCAAGCAATTTACTCCTACTGGCTTTGATTCTATCAGCCAACTCATACAAACCACCATGAAACTTGCTTCTTCTTCCAGCTATATCGGTTTTATTGGTCTTGTTTGGTCTCTCTTGATTTTTTTTAGTGCTCTGGAAGCAAATTTCAACCAAGTCTGGGAGGTGAAAAAACGCCGTCCTTTTATCATTAGCAAACTGGTTGGATTAGGTTTGATGTCTCTTCTGATGCTTTCAGCGCTCTTGACTTTCCTCATCACCAACTTATTAATGCTTTTTTTAAAACCAGAAAACTGGTCTTTTCTTTCAAAGTATCCAATATTCACCACCCTCCCCAACACTTTGATTTATTTCCTGCAGATCATCCTCTTATTAATTGTTTTCTTTCTGATATACAAGATTATTCCCACTATCAAAGTAAGAACACGAGCAGCTTTGGGAGGTGCATTGTTTGCCACCTTTGCAGGAGAGCTGGCACGGATCGGATATCGTTTATATATTCAACGTTTTCCAGTACGCAATTTGTTGTATGGATCACTACTCACAGCAGTGGTATTACTCATATGGCTAAATTACACCATGATCATACTTCTTCTGGGTTGTGAAGTAAGTCATGCTATTCAAAAGAAACTTGACGCCACTCATGAATAAACCCATCCAGCTTACTTTTCTCATATTAACATCGATCTCATTTTTCCTTAGTGTAAATGTGCTATACTTAGCGCGATCAGATAGAGTTTACCAGGTTTTAGCCATCAATGCCCATCATGAGCAGTTAAATCAAAGAGATCGGATAGCATTGGGGAGTCATATTCAAAAAGCTCTTCTAACTATAAACTCTATCCAATTTCGCTCAAGTCAGGGGTTTGAGCTCTTTAACTCCAAAGAAGTGCTTCACATGCTGGACGTAGCAAAGCTCCTCCAAAAAGTGTTTTATTGGATGCTTTTCTCAGCTTTTCTCTTGATTCTCGGTATTAAATTCACTTCCCCGCTAAGCTTTCTTCTGTGCAAAAGAATAGGATACTATACTGTGGGTATTTTGCTTTCTTTAAGTTTTTTGCTAATCCTTTTCTTTTCTTCTTTGTTTCATGTGTTCCATCTTGTGTCATTCACCAATGATTTCTGGTTGTTAGATCCAAGGACTGATTTTTTAATTCGCCTTTTTCCTCTCTCATTTTTCCAAGTGGCTCTGGTATGGATATTTCTCTCCTCTATACTCCTTTCTTTGCTTTTCTGGCTTGGAATACCAAAACTAAGGACCATCATACGCTCATGAGCACTCCCTTTATCACCATTAATCTTAGAAAAATTCAAGACAACCTCGATCAAATTCGAAAGCTCTGTCAGGAATCAGGGCTTCAACTCACCCCAGTTAGTAAAGTGGTTATGGGTCATCCCAAAATTGCTCGTTTATACCAGAAACAAACCCATTCCATTGGAGATTCTCGTATTTACGACATTTTACGTATGAAATCCCATAATATACTGGGTCCTTTTATGCTTATCCGCACTCCAGCTCTTAGTGATGTAGAAGCAGTGGTTGAGTTGTGTGATATTTCTCTACAAAGTGACCTAGAAGTTTTGGGTGCAATAAATGATGTTGCCCAAAAATGCAGTAAAAAACATCGAGTTATAGTCATGCTCGAAATGGGAGATCTTAGAGAAGGTATTTTATTGGAACAACTAAGATCTTTTCTCGTGGAATGTCGTTCATTAAAAATGATCTCGGTGGAAGGTATTGGCACCAATGCCACTTGTTTTGCAGGTTTGATCCCAACTGTTGAAAATCTAAGCTTTCTATTCGAGGCACGTCAAATCTTTGAAGAAATCATTCAAAAAAAACCGCTGATCTCAGGAGGAGGATCCAATTTAATGCCTCTCATCTTGAGCAATAAGCTTCCTTCATGCATCAATCACGTTCGAATAGGGGAAAGTATTGTCATGGGAGTGGATGCTATCCACGGAGAAGCCATACCAGGCACTTGGCAGGATTGTTTTTCGCTTAGTGGTGAGCTTATTGAACTCATCACCAAAGCCTCCACTATCCAGGGTCCTTTGGCGCATAATGCATTTGGAGAAAGCCCTTCTTTTATTGAAGGGGGTTTTAGAAAAAGAGCTTTGCTGAATATTGGAAGACTTGATACCGATATCAAGCAGATTCAGGCTATCAATAAAAACGTTCACCTTCTTGGTGCTTCTTCAGATCATTTGGTTTTGGATGTGGAAGATTGCCTTGACCTTCGCATTGGAGATTTGATTGAGTTCAAGTTAAACTACTCCTCGCTACTTTTTGCGATGAATTCTGTATATGTTGAAAAGCGTTTTATTGAAGAATAGCTTTATTAAATATCTGCCATAAAAAATAGCAGACGAGATGCGTATAATTGGAAGGCATTGGTAAGAGTGGGCAACACAGCAATCACGCCTAAAAGAAAAACAGCAATAATAAGCACATATTCTATGGTTGCCTGAGCTCTTTCGTCCCAAAAGAAGCTATGACCAGGATTTATATCATATTCTTGAGCAGAATCTGCCTTCATTTCAAGCGTGTAATATGCCTTTAGACAAGCACTCAATTGCCCTGGTTGGAGCTGATGTACTACCTTGAGAACTTGCTTACATCGGTTTAGATAGACTACATCGATGGGGAAACGCATAAAAAACATATGTATGCTGTTGGTTTTGGGTAGTATGAGGAGCTCTTCTCTGGAGATAGAAGCCTTGCCTAATAAACCCTTCATTCTTTCCCAGGGGTATTGAGCTAAAAGGGCAGTTTTCCACAATATTTTATCATTTAATTCAACACAAACTTTTTTCATGGAAGACCTTCGGAGGTAATTTTGGGATAAATAATACTGCTGGAAACATTGAGCCAACCTGTAAATGGAAGGGTAAAACCAGCATAATTGACTTGTACGGTGATGAATTGCATTTGGGGATTGTAAAATTGCTCTTGAACAGTATAAAAAAACATGTTGTCGTTGAGTAAGTCCATAGGAAAAGCACTCCTGCTTTGATATTGGAACAAGAGGAGATCTATTTTTTGATCGCTAGCCGAAGCATCTTCAAATTCGCTTAATGATTCTACTCGGGCGATATCATGAGCCAGACGAGTAAGCTGTATCTGATAGTAGGTGCCCAGGCAGAGGTTTAAAAAGATAAAGGCAGCAAGGAGCATTAAACCAAAAACAAAAGCAAACTCAACCAGGGATTGCCCTTGCTCTTTTTTATGGATAGATTTAGTTTCCATTGCCTGGGAGATAGGGCTCACGAATTCCAACAGCAGAACTCCTGAGCATAGTAAAATTGTCTCGATTATTGATATCAGTAAGAAGGGATAGACGCAGCCACTGGGTGGGAAGAAGTGGATTAGAGAACTGAGTTTCAGTTATTACGAGAAAATTTTCTGCATCAAAAGAAAGAGAATTTTGGGTGAAACTCACTTCCTGAAAAAGATTTAAGGAAGGAGCCAGCTCCAATATTGACATATTACTTTGATTTTGAAACACTGGCACTTGCTTCACCAATGCTTGGTTGGCACGAAAGGAGATATGAGACTGGATCATGGCATCGCCCATCCAAAAGAGATAAAGAAGCGTCATGAAGCAAAGAAAAAATAGCAAAGGAAAAACCATGGCAAACTCGAGCAGAGCTGTTCCTTTTTCACTTTTAGTAAAAGGTAAGTTTTTTCTCATGAATATTATTTTACCATAGGATGGTTAAATTTCCTGTCCAATACAAAGCAAGCGTTAAAAGAGCTCCCAGTGATATGGCAATACCGTAGGGCATGTAATGCTTGCGAAAAGCTAAAAAGACTCCTGGGTTCCTTGTTTTGATAGCAAGATACAAATAAGGGAAAAAAAGTATCACTACCACTCCCAAGCCAAACAAACCCGTAAATACAATAACATACAAGATATCAGATTTTCCAAACAAAATACCAAGAGCACCCATCAGCTTTACGTCTCCTGCTCCCATTCCACCAAAAATGTAAAACAAAAAGAAAAAAGCAAAACCAATTAAAAAACCAAGTAAAGCTGAAAGCAAACCTGGAAATCCAAAAAAAACTAATTGAAGCACAAAACCTAAAATCATAGCGGGAAGGGTAACAATATTTAAAATTTTTCGATATCGAAGATCTGTATATGCTGATATCAGTGAAATAATCAGTATGATGGAATGTAATGCCACAAGACCGGGTTCATTCATTTTTCTTCCTTAGTGTAAAAAAAGCCGGGGAAAATCCCCGGCTTTCAAAAATAATAAAAAATCCTAGGAAAATTGAATCAATCTTCGGGTACAACGAGTCTGTCTTCAACATTGGTGAAGATTCCAGTTACAGCATTGCGGAGGTTGGGGATAGCGGCGATGATGACTAAAATGAGTACAGCAACAATTAAAGCGTACTCCAGAATAGTCTGACCACTTTCATCTTTTAGAAAATTAAGCATTAAAAATTCTCCTTTCGTTTAAAAACTTGTTTTTCTTATATCATATATTCTAAGAGTGTCAAGAATATTAAGCATGTTTTTTTAGTTATAATTACTTAGTCGGTCATTTTTCGTGTGATGTTTCTCTTGAGAATTGGGCTTTGATTGGTCTCCTGTCGTAGAAAAAGCTGAAACTCATTAAGCCCCACCTCAAGAGGAATGCTAAGAGAGAATTTGGGTTTTTCCTGGAGAGAATGCTCTATTACTTTTAGATATTTATTCCCTTTTTTTCGAGTGACGTGAAGTATTGAGCCTATGGTACCTTCACCTTCCAGAGTAGCTAAATCATGAAGTGTAGCTTCTCCTTCTTTAAACTGAGCATTCAAAACAATCCCTGTATATCTTACTGTAAAACTCTTTTCCAGCAAGCCTCCAAAAGAGTCTTTGATGCTGACTTGTAGGTCGTTTCTACCGTTTCGTAAGCTAACAAAGGAACTCACAAAAAATTCAGGATTTTTTTCATCCTGCTTTGTTTCAACGGGTTTTTGATTGAGTTGTAAACTCAAGCTCAAATCGCTTGTGATTTTCCCTTTAAACAATACTCGTGAAGACTGTGTGTCCATCCTGCCTTCCTTAAAACCATCCAATTTGAAATGAATGGGTTTAACAGTCATATTCTTTTTTTCGATTTTTCCATTTTCAGATCTGAGCTCTATATAGAGTCGGGTTCTTTGTTCAGTAGGTAAATCGACTCGAAAGAAAGCAACACGGTTTATACTTCGATTTTTTTCAAAATACTCTTGAAGAAAAGCTCTTTGCTCTGGACTGTTAATAGCTTTGGGTGAATTGGGAATAAGTTGAATAATTCCTTCAACTTCTATTTTTTGGACGTAGTATAAAGGAAAAGCTTTGCCATTAACTTTGACCTGAATATCGGGAGTGACGGGCATGATCAAAAAATTCTGTTCAATAAGAGTATAGGCTGGCTCTTGGGTTGATTTAGGCAACAAAACTGAGGATAAGGTGATGATAAGCATCGCTGGCAAAATAAAAAACATCATAGGGAAAAGCATTTTTACTGGTGCTTGCGCTATCATCTTTTCAACAAATTGCTTGCGTTTGTCGCGTAAATCTTCTGCTTGTGAGGCTATAACAGGTCGTAAACTGGTGCCCAGGCGTTCGCTTTGAATGACCGAAGAAAGAAAACTACGCATTTCAGCGGATTCGTTGCGATCCAACAATAACTCAAAAGCATCCACCCTATGCACACCAACATCAATTTGATTGATAAAAATGGAAAACTCATCTGCAAGCATAGATTCATTTCGCTTGACATATTCCTCTACCGCAAGTTGAAAGTTCATACCTGCAGCAAGGCTGAGGGATAAAAAATCCATGGCATCGGGCAGTTCGCGGCTGATGCGATTTTTGCGTTTTTGAAGTAGTGTGTTTAAAAAATAGTCAGGATAATAATAACCAGCAATGGTGAGGGGAACAGCATATATCATGTAAGACCATTTTTCGTTGCCTGAGCTGATCATGACGACAGTTAAAAAGAAGATAAAAGCAGTGCTTACTTTTAACCAATACCATCCATGAGCGTCCAAGAGGAAGGGATAACCAGCCAACTGAAGATTTTTCTCTATCTTTGTGCTTTGAGCCAAGGGAAGTGAACGTTTCATGTAAACCAACATGGAAGGTAGGAACTTAGCTAAAACTTTTGAAAAAATAACCATCAAACCAAGGATAAGGTTTGGTGAACGAGTGGATTTTGCTTTTTCATGTGAATCTTCAAAGAGAAGTGAGAGTTTTTTTTGGATTTGGTCACGACTACGATTATAGAAAAACAGAATCAGCAATACCAGCAACAGGAAAATCAAGCCATAGAGAATGATTACATCAAACAATTGCATCTTAGATATCCACCTTCATGAAGGTGGAGATAATAGTCATTCCCACCATTTGTAGTGTTATAGCAAACATCAATAACAAGAAGCCCCTGAAAGTTTCTGTCAGGGCTTTATACCCCGAAAAATGGAGCAATACCAGTAAAAAATAGGGTATAACTGCAATGATAAGTGCAGAGAGACGAACCTGGGAGGTGCCAACGGCTATCTGGTTTTTAAGCTTGACTCTCTCACGCAGGATAGCTCCAAGCTCCATCAAAAAGGGAATAACATTTCCTCCCACCTGATTTTGCAAGACCATACTGGAAACAAAAAGCATCACTTCTGCGTTGGGATAGCGCTCGGATAATTCCTTGAGGGTCTCGGCCATGGTAAAACCTACTCTATATTTCATGTGAATTCGTGAGAACTCAGATTTGGTAGGCTCTGGCATGGATTCAGAGACAAATTCGAAGGATTGATCCAACGAAAAACCTGCTTTAAGAGAATTAGCTACGGCATTTAAAGTATCGGGCAATTGGCGGGTAAAAAGCTCTTCTTTCGCTTTTCGTTTGCTCCCCAAAAAGGACATAAAAAGAAAAAAAGCTGCGAAGACCATCAATGAAGCCATGACCAAATTTGCGAAAAAGACCCAACCCAGCACCCAGATGCTGAAAAGAGCTAAGATAAACATCATCAAAAAAGCAAGCGGGGAGCTTGAAAGACCTAATAAGGCGGGTACTGAGCTAAAAAAAGTGGCATTAGCTTGAATTTCTTCGCTGGTAACCGCTTGAGGAAGGTCATGATAGTACTTTTTAAAAATGCGGTCCAGGTTTTTTTTGCGACTCATTTCTACCTTTCTTTTTCTTGGAGAAGCTGGTTTTTTTCGAGAAATGCTTTGGCAAGAGGGTTATTGCGCATGCTTCGACGTATTTTTTGATCCAGTCGCTTGCCAATTCCATTGAATTGGTAGTGACCAATAATCTTGCCTTCATCATCATTTTGGTCCGACCAGACAAATTGAAAAATATCATGGATAACAATTTCATCTTCTTGAAAACTATCCAGCGAACTTACTGCAATGATTTTACGAGAACCGTCAGGAAGGCGAGAAGTTTGAACAATAATTTCGACTGCTCCAAAAATCATTTCGCGAATAACATGCACTGGCATATCAATACCTGCCATATAGACCATAGCTATAAGACGTGAGACTGCATCCTTTGGAGAGTTGGAGTGGATAGTGGATAAGGACCCGTCATGACCAGTATTCATGGCTTGAAGCATATCAAAAGCTTCGGGCCCTCTAACCTCACCCACTACTATCCTGTCGGGACGCATTCGCAACGAGTTGATCACCAGGTCGCGTATAGTGATTCTTCCCTGTCCCTCGATATTGGCTGGACGGCCTTCAAGAGAGACTACATGGGGCTGGAGCAGTTGGAGTTCGATGGAGTCTTCGATGGTAATGATGCGTTCATCCGCAGGGATGGAAGAAGAACAAACGTTGAGGAGGGTAGTCTTTCCTGAGCCTGTTCCGCCAGAGATAAGGATGTTCATTCTGGCATGTACACAAATGTCGAGGAATTCTGCAATCATTGAGTTCATGCTGCCAAGCTTGATAAGACTTTGATATTCCAGAATACTGGTTTTGAACTTTCGTATAGTTAGAGTAGGGCTCTTGACAGCAATGGGAGGTATAACCGCATTGATACGACTTCCATCAGGAAGCCGGGCGTCCACCAATGGGCTCGATTCGTCTATTCTTCGACCCAGGGGACTCACTATACGATCTATGATTTGTAAGATCTGAGCTTCATTGTCAAAGCGATAATCGGCCAAGATCAGTTTCCCGCTCCGCTCGATATATACTTGATCGGGACTGACAATCATGATTTCTGCAACATCTTCATCCTCAAGCAAAGGTTGAATGATGCCAAAACCAAAGATTTCATTTAGCAATCGTTGGATTAATTGCTCTTGATATTCCATAGGAATAATACGTTTTGATTCTTGTACGGCCCTTAGAGCAAGCGTTCGGATTTCATTTTTTATCTGACTTCCTGCTTTGGATTTTTCTCGAAGGATTTCAGCAGGACTTAGATAACGGAATATAAATTCACGTATTTTGCGATAGTATTCCTCGCTATCAAGCAGGGGGAGATTTTTGGACTCATCCATTAGATATCCTGCCTGGCACCTTCAAACCATTCCAAGACTTTCTGTGATAGGCCAAGAATGTCTTTCCTAATGGGAGATTTTCGTGTGACTGCTGGGGTAAGAAAGTTTAAGGAGTAGGAGGCCGTCCTGATATCTTCAGAAATCGTCGCAAAAATCTTGTAAGGTAAAACCTTGGATAATAAGGCTCCTACTTCCCTATCCGATTTTTTACTTCGACGATTGTAGATGATTTCGGGAGGATTCATGATCTTGAGCCATTGGAAATCTTTTAGAAAATTGATCAGCCGATAAATAGAAGGTATTTCTGGAGTGAAAACCAACAAAATCTTGTCGCTTTTTTCCAAAACAGGAGTGGATATTTCGTCCAAACCAGGATTGAGATCCACAATGATAAAATCGTAGGTGAGTCTCAGGGCTTTTAAAACTTTGGGGATAGTTTCAGAAAAATTGCTTTTAATTTCTTTGTTTGAAGAGGATAGGATGACATCCACATTGGGATAAACGGTGCTTTTGACTACCACAGACGAGATGCGATCGGGAGTGATTTCTTCGGCGATACTGACCAAATCCATGACAGATTGGGTGCTGGAGGGTGGGATGCCCATAATGGCGCGTTGGTCTCCATAGGGAAGCGCAAAATCAAGCAGAAGTACTTTAAAATTATTTTTTAGGTTGGCAAGTACCAGACTCAAATTGGATGAAAGAAAGGACTTTCCAACTCCCCCTTTGGCACTGGAAAAAGAAATGACAATACCTGGGGTTTTGTTGGTGTAAACGGAAGCTTGTTGTTTACGTTTTTTGAAAGAAACAAAAAAAGCACTTCGAATGATGGAGGGAAATTCTGAAAAAGTAAAAGGTCTAGCCAGGACATTTCTGACAGAAGAATCATAAAACTTGGTCAGATCAACATAGTCCGACTCATCGATAAGTAAGACAATGGTCATGGATGGATTGCGCGTTTGGGCTTCGTCAATGAACTGCTCCATGGCAATATTCTTGAGGTGATAATCTAAAACAAGAATATCAGGGGAAAGAACTCGTATTTTTTCAGAAAGCAAAAAACCATCATTGATAGTTTCTTCAATATAGAAATCGGGCTCCTTGGAGAGTGAACGATTAATTTCTTCGGCTTCGTTTTTTTTGCCGGTGGCAAGAAGAATGGATAACTTTGCGCTTTGGTCTTTATCCACTTTTGCTTACCTGAGCTTGATAACGGAAATCAGAGCATTTCCGTTTTCTCCTGGGGAAATGGTAGTATAGAGACCCTTCTTTTCGCTAAAGAGAAAAATGGGTAAGTAGGCTCGGTCTTCTATCTCAAGAATAGGATTGACGGGAAAAAGTTTTTCGCCAGCATAATATTTGTTTTGGTATAGGAAAAAGCGGTAAGTCTCTTCTCCAAGGTTTTTGATAGTGATCATGTTTTGAGGAAAATCATATTCAAGCTGTCCGTCGAAGGTATCAATGATAAAACGAAGTGGAAGGTAGATATTGAAATGATGTAGCAGGGGTTGAACCTCAAAATCAAGGTTTTCAGTCCCTTTTTGAGTAGTTTTTTTGTAGAGAGTGCTTCCAAGCGTAAACTGGATCATGATCATATCTTTGTTTTCGCTGGTAAAGATAAAATCTTTAGAAAAAACTTGCTTTTGAGAAGCATCAAGCCCAATCAATCTAGCAACAAATGGAGTTTTGATACTGATCAATTCTGACATTAACTCCGCTTTGAAAGTTTTGTCTTGTAGGGAGGAGGATAACAGTTTAACTTCCTGGGGTAGTTGTTCTACCACAACTTGTGCTACTGACTGATTGAGATTAAAGTTGATGGTAAAAGGCTCAAAGCTTGGAAAGGAGGTACTTTGGTTTTCTGCCAGGACAATGGGGGCTAATGCAGGCTTGGTAGTGGTTGTTTTAGGAGAGTTTGCGGTAAACATACCTGACACCTGAGGATAGAATAGATAGCTAAGCACAGCAAGTAAAAGCACCAGCGCAAGTGGTAGAAGAAAGGTGGGTTTTCTTTTGTTTTTGTCGTGAGTGTTGTCCATATCAAAAGAAACTGCTTGTTTTTCTTGTTTCGGCTTGATATTTTCAGTAATCATGTCGTCCATATCCCTTTTTGGTTTCTTTTTTGGAGCAACAGAAGATGCTCCTTTTTTGATTGAAAATGAGAGATTTTTAGGGGAATTTTTGTTGCTTTCAAGGATGGTGTTGTAGACTTCAGAAGAAATATCCTGGTCTTGTCTGGAGCTCAAAGAAACCTCACCACTATAAGCTTCATCGGAAAGCTCGGAGTCAGAGCCAAGATGATTTTTCATGAAATGTTTGAGCTCCTTTTGAAACTCTTGGGCAGTCTGGTAGCGTTGGTCGGGGGATTTTGACAAAGCTTTTAAAACAATTCGTTGCAAATTTAAGGGAATTTGATTTTGTAATTGGTCTGGAAAGCGAGGAATTTTTTTAAGGTGCATATCCATGACGTCCACTGGCAAAGGAGAAGAAAAAGGAGGTTTGCCAGTAAGTAGTTCGAACAATAGGATGCCCACAGAATACAGATCAGATCGGGCATCAGACTTGGATTGAGTGATTTGTTCGGGAGCAGTGTATTGGACGATGCCTAAAAATTCTCCGCTGGAAACCGAGGAGGCATCTTCAACTCGTGTGATACCAAGGGTAGTAATCTTGGCTTTGAGGTCGTTTGTTATCATAATCACATCAGAATTGATATCACGGTGAATAATGTTTCTTCCATGCAAAAAGATTAGACCATCCAGGATACTGATTACAATCTCGACAGCTTTATCAATATCGATTTTTCCGCTATCAAGGAGATTTTTGACTGACCTTCCTTCGATGTACTCACGAATCACATAGAAAGTGTCTTCTTCGTTGATGATATCTAAAAACTGAACAAAATTGGGGTGATCGACTTGTTTCATGGTTTCAATTTCTCGCTCAAGTCTGGCTCGGAAAGTAGGACGAGTTTCATTGGGAATTTGGACAGTTACTGGTTGTTTTTGTTGCATGTCATAGCCCAGATACAAATTGCTGAGAATGCGCTTCAGCAAGAGCTTTTCGATACGATATCTGTTTTGGATGATTTTGCCAATCAGTGGAGACTCATCATGGCTTTTGGGTTCAGGAGTTTTACTTTCAAAGGTTTTGTTAAATTCTTCGATACTTTTAGTGAAGGATTGGTCTTCAGTGACTATCTCGAAGAATGATCCCGAAGCATCTCCGGTGCTCTCTCGATAATACTTGGCTATATCTTCTATTTCGCTGACAGCTGAAACAATCTCATCAAAGGATTGATATCGCTTGAGCGGATCTTTTTCAAGCATTTTCATAATCACTTGCTCAGCCTTTGGGAGCAAGTCTTTTCGGAGTTTGGAGGGAAGCTCTGGTATGACAGACAGATGCATGTATGCGAGATTGATGGGTGCATTCTTTTCGCTGAAGGGTAATTGGCTGGTTACCATTTCATAAAAAACCACCCCAAGGGAGTAGATATCTGTGCGTTCGTCGATATTGCCAATCTTGGGATCAAGTTGTTCGGGAGCAATGTAGCCAAAAGTGCCTGCGATGTCGTTGGACTGCATGGTGGTTTCGGGTATACTTTTGAGGCTGATATCTTTGGATAGCCCGAAGTCGGTGACTAAAATTCTGCCGGTATGGTCGATCATGATATTGGATGATTTTAAATCTCGGTGGATGATCCCTTTTCGATGAGTGTAAGAAATGGCCGAAGCAACACTTTTCATAACATTTAAGGCAATCTTGAGAGACATAGGACCCGTTTGTTGGATCATTTGGCGTATGGTGTAGCCTTCAATAAAATCCATTACAATGTAGTATTGCTTGTTGTCTTCGCCAAAATCGATGATACTTACGATATTTTGATGACGAAAAGAGGAAAGAAGCTTGGCTTCATTTTTGAAACGTTCAATAAACTTTGGGTCCTGGGATAGGGAGGGTGAAAGTAGTTTGATCGCAACCTTTTTTGATAGGGTAGGATGATCTGCTTTGTAAACTATGGACATCCCGCCTCTTCCGAGCTCTTCTGTTGTTTCGTATGGTCCAATTACTTTTTTTTCATCCATATCATTCTCCTCTTGATCCAGCCGACGATCAGAATCGAACTGATGACCTGCTGATTACGAATCAGCTGCTCTGCCTGCTGAGCTACGTCGGCGCCAACACAAGAACACCTGGGCGGAACAGGATTTGAACCTGTGACCCCTTCCGTGTGAGGGAAGTGCTCTACCGCTGAGCCATCCGCCCCTACAATACGTCTTGAATTATTATAAATGAATTATAAACTTGTGCCATAGAATGTCAAAAGAATATTTATAGAGTGATTTAAATATAGGATGGAAAAAAATGCTTAATATCTGGATCGGTGCTAGCACTGGAATACTTGGTCTCCTGGGGCTTTTTGTGTTGATTAGAGACATACAAGGTCTTCCCTCCGATCAAGTATTAATGAATATGGGACAGATTATTCGAAGAGGCGCACTGGCTTATCTGAAGCGTCAATTCAAAACTATGGCTCCTTTTTTACTGGTTTTAGCCCTTACTCTCGGTTTTTTCTTTCGCCCACTGTTTTCAGTTTTTTTTATAGTAGGAGCTGTCTGTTCCTTGATTAGCGGTTTCACTGGCATGTCCATAGCTACCATCGCTAATCACAAAACCACCTTCGCAGCAAAAAGTTCTATCCATCATGCTCTGTATGTTGCTTTTTCGGGTGGTAGTGTGATGGGCATTCTTACCTGTTCCATGGGTATCCTTGGTTTTACCTTTGTAGAGTGGTTTTCTATGATGAGCGGGGCTGATAGTTCAGTTCATTTTCTTATAGCTTTTTCGTTGGGAGCCTCCTTCGTAGCACTATTTGCACGAATTGGAGGTGGAATATTCACCAAAGCCGCTGATATTGGTGCAGATATTGTTGGCAAAATTGAAGCCAGGATCCCTGAGGATGACCCTCGCAATCCAGCTGTTATAGCTGACAATGTGGGAGACAATGTGGGAGACGTCGCTGGTATGGGTGCGGACTTGTTTGAATCTTATGTTGGCGCCTTCTACGGTTGCCTTGCGATTAGTTTACTCACAGCAAGTGAGCAAGCCTACCCTTTGTATATTTTTTGCATCACTTCCCTGGGTTTTCTTGCTTCTATGAGTCTCATCTTTATTGGCAGAAAGCTCATACGAAAGGCTAAAATAGCTCCCGAATCCTTCATCAGAAATATCGGCCTCTTCGCTTCCTTATTAACTATCATTGGCTCTGCCTTGCTTAGTTGGTATATTTTTCGCGGTTTTTCTCAGTTTTTTTCAGTTTTGGTGGGCACTTTGTGTGGCATTCTCATTGGCAAAATCACCGACTACTATACTTCATCAAAGCCTGTCATTAATATCGCCAATCATTCCCAATCCGGAAGTGCCACCAATGTGCTTGCAGGGCTTGGCACAGGTATGGAAAGCACCTTTTTAACCATACTAGTCATTGCATTGTCTATTTGGCTGGCTTTTGCTTCACTTGGTTTGCTTGGTATAGCTTTGGCTGGGCTTGGCATGCTTCTGACGCTTAGCTCCACCATCAGCATTGATGCTTATGGCCCCATTTCAGACAATGCGGGAGGTATCGCAGAACTCACCCATCAAGCATCATATGTGCGTGAAAACACCGATGTACTGGATGCAATAGGCAATACTACCGCTGCTGTAGGAAAAGGCTTTTCCATTGGTTCAGCAGCTCTTACTGCCCTAACCTTGTTCAATACCTTCTCTATCAATACGCATGCAGTCGATTTGAGCTTAAACAATCCCAAACTTTTATCAGGACTCTTACTTGGATCCATGCTACCTTTCTTCTTTTCCTCCCAGGCTTTGACCGCTGTTTCCAAAACTGCCCACCAAATGGTTAAAGAAGTACGCAGACAGTTTAAAGAAATTGTGGGTATCATGCAGGGAGAAGCCCAGGCAGACTACGAAAAGTGTATAGATATTGCCACCATTGGCGCATTAAAAGGGATGATTTTTCCAAGTCTTACAGGAATCTTATCTCCTTTTATTGTCTTTTTTCTTCTAGGGCTTGAAGCTTTAGCGGGTCTTATTGCTGGATCGCTCATCAGTGGAGTTTGCATGGCGATATTTATGTCAAACACTGGTGGCGCATGGGACAATGCAAAAAAATACATTGAGACTGGTAAACTCGGTGGGAAGGGTTCCCCTGCTCATCACGCTTCCATCACTGGCGATACAGTGGGAGATCCTTTGAAAGACACTGCTGGTCCCTCATTAAATATTTTGATAAAACTTATTTCCATCATATCTCTTGTATTTATCCCTTTGTTTTTACCCTAAGGAGGTGAAATATGCGCAGAATTGCTATTTTAACTGCTGGAGCGGATTCTCCAGGTCAGAACGCAGCCATTCGAGCGGTGGCGAGAAATGCTTTCCAGCACTCGTATGAAGTGTTTGGAGTTAAAAGCGGTTTTAAGGGCTTGCTTAAAGAAGATCTGTTCATCATGGATCGAGGAACGGTATCTGGGATTCTTCCCCTTGGAGGAACTATTCTTGGTACTTCCGTCGGTAACCCCTTCCAAGAAAAGGACCAAATCGATCATCTCAAACAAATCATGCAGAAATTCAGCCTCACCGCATTGATTGTTATCGGTGGTTTTTCCTATATGAAAATTGCCTCTCAACTCGACAAAGAAGATATTCCCGTCATTGGTATTCCTGCAACCATCGACAATGACATTCCTTTTACCGACAAAACCATAGGTTTTACCTCCGCCATCGAATTTGTAGCACACTCATTGGACCGTCTTCATTCTACTGCCAGTTCTCATCATCGCGTTTTTTTAGTTGAAGTTATGGGTGGAGGAACTGGTTGGATAGGACTTATGGGTGGTATGTCTGGTGGAGCAGATCTTATCTTGATTCCCGAAAAAACCTATAATCTGGAAGAAATATATAAACACATCGAATCAAGACAATCGAGTGGTAAGGAGTTTTCTATTATCGTAGCTTGCGAGGAAGTAATGCCTCCCATGGAAAACCATTCTTATAGCTCAAAGAAATGTGATATCATCGACTACCTATACGACAACATCTGCTCCAATTGTTCCTTCGAAGTACGCAAACTCGTTTTGGGTCACTTGCAACGAGGTGGAGCTCCCAGTGTATCTGATCGCATCCTTGCCACACAACTCGGTGTGGAAGCTGTGGAAATGCTAAGACGAGGTGAAGTGGGCAAAATGTCCAGTATTTATCAAGGCAAACTGTGTAGTATTGATTTGAGTAAAATCGAAGAAAGAAAAAAAGTCGAGGTTGAATTGCTGGAAATAGCAAAATTGTTTTACTAAAAAAGGAGTGAGGGGATGAGCGAAACTAAACGAGAGATGAAAGCTACCCGTTTTGGGTATTCGGATGCTTTATTGGAATTAGCCAAGTCGCATCCTGAGATTGTTGTTATGGATGCTGATTTATCAAAATCCACCACTACAAAACGCTTTGCTGATGTATATCCTGAAAAGTTTTTTAATGCAGGAATTGCGGAACAAAACATGCTGGGTATGGCTGCAGGGCTTTCCCTTGCAGGCAAAATACCCTTTGTTTCCACCTATGGGGTGTTTGTATCCGGTCGAGCTTATGATCAGATCCGCACTACCATTTGTTACTCAAAATTGAATGTGAAGATAGGTGGAGCTCATGGAGGCATATCCGTTGGACCTGATGGCGCTACTCACCAGGCATTGGAAGAGATTTCCATGATGAGAAGCTTGCCTGAAATGAAACTTATCGTTCCCTGTGACTATTACGAAACCATGAAAGCCACCTTGGCAGCGTTCAGCATTCCAGGACCAGTTTATATTCGTTTTGGCAGAGAGCCAGTACCTATCATCACTCAGGCAGATACTCCCTTTGTCTTCGGGAAAGGAATGCAGTTTAAAGAAGGCAGGGATCTGAGTATTATCTCCTGCGGAACCATGGTATGTGAAGCAATAGATGCTGCAACTATGCTTGAAAAAGAAGGCATACATGCTCGAGTGATCAATATAGCAACCGTCAAACCTATCGATCAAGACATCATTATCCAAGCTGCAAAAGAAACAGGAGCTATCGTTACTGCCGAAGAACACCAGCTCATGGGCGGTTTTGGCTCTGCTGTAGCTGAGGTAGTGGTATTAAACCATCCCGTAGCTATTGAAATGGTAGGCATTGACGACACTTTCGGTGAATCGGGCACTCCTGATGAGTTAATGTGTAAATATCATCTGACTTCCAAGGATATCTACGAAAAAGCTAAAAAAGTCCTGCTTAGAAAATAGTTTTAGCTTGGCTTGGTAATAAAAAAGAGGGGGCTCAAAGCCCCCTCTTTTTTATTGTTCTAACTTAAATTTTATGAAGCAGGAAAAGTTATGGTAATGCGTTGCTGGGTTCCTTCCCAATCAACTTTTGCTCCCAAACTTTCTGAAACGAAACGAATTGGAACAAGAGTTCTACCACCAATAATGGTGGGAGGAGCGTCTAGTACCACAGGATTTCCATTGACCATAGCGGTAGTAGAGCCTATTCGCAATACGATCTGTTTGCCAAAAAGTGTAAGGGTGATTTTCTGTTCCGAGGCTTCCCATGCTACTTCAGCGCCCATAGCTTCGCCAATAAAGCGGAAAGGTACCATGGTGCGTCCACTCATAATTCTGGGAGGAACATCCAAGGTAACGGGTGTGCCGTTTATCTCGGCTGTCTTTCTGCCGATAAAGAGGATGATGAGCTTCTTTTCGGGGAAGACAAGATAATGCTTTAGTTCGGTAATATTTCCAACTCTGTCTTTTGCCTGGATGGTGAATTCGTTGACTCCACGAGCCAAAAAGACCATCTTGGCAAAACTGCCATTGGGAGCAAGCTGAAGCTCTTCGCCATTGACCGTAACTACAGCCTTTAAGTCATCTACTGTTCCCATAAGGTAATCGTTTGGATCCACGCTGAGTTTGTAGTTTGGAGTAGTAACAGTAACGACTGGAGCCTTGGAATCAAGGTAAAGAACGAAGGTGCTCTGTCCTTCATTACCGACTTCGTCGGTAGCTTCGATCTGTATTTCGTTTTTACCTTCCTTAAGCGTAACGGGGCTTTCAAAGACTCCATCAGCATCAAGTTCCACGTCTTTGCCTTGAATTAAAACGATAGCAGTTGTTTCTGTTTGACCTTTAAGTATGTAGTTGGTTTGATTGGTGTAAAGTAAATCGTCAATCTTGATGAGATCGTCGGTGTTGATAGTAACGACAGGAGCAGTAGTATCTACGATAGTCATAGACACTGGGATCGCTTTCTTTCCGCCATTGCTTTCAAAATTCACAAAACCACGGTAATCGGTAAGATCAAGACTTGCAGGATTTACGGTGACCACCACTTCTTTGGTATTGTCATTAATTTCGGTGGGTTCGACTGACAACCATTCAGGATCAGAAACCGAAACGCTACCTTTGAGTCCTGGAACGCCAGTATTGCGAATGCTGAGGGTAAAGGTTTGGGGGTTGTTTCTTTCAATCTCACCCAAACTGACTCTGTCGGGCTTTACTTCAAGCATAGGAACTTCTGATTTGTAGGTATAAATACCCTGCATACCTGAAACAATCACATAATGACCATAAATGGCAATATGTCCAATGCGATCAGTATATTTTTCTTCCCATACTTTCTTGCCTTTGGCTTCTATGTCAAACATCTGCACTTTTGAACCGGAAAGTTGATTTCCTGAAACAGTAAGAGCAGAAGCGATAACATATTTTTCTGTTACTGCAGTAACAGAACCATAACTGATATTGCCTATACTTTTATTCCAAGCACTTTTCCCTGTTTCTTTGTTGATAGCATAAAGACTTCCATTTTGAGATACAAAAAAGACGTATTCGTCATTGTATATGGGGGTAGGCCAATAGGTAACACCTGAGGTGCTAAATTCCCAATCTAAATCTCCGCTATCTTTGGCAAAAGCATATAACTTAATGTTCGCATTGTCACCTGCTACCTCAGTAAAGCAGATATAAGCATAATCTTCATCAACCGCAACGCCTCCACATAAACGGGAGTCTTCGGTTCTGCCATCGCTTTCCCAGGCAACATCACCAGTCTCACTATCAATTGCGTAAATTCTGACAGGATTACCGAAGGCAATAGTACCGCTTCCCGACATCTTAAAAGAAGAAGTGGAAGTATATACTTTTCCGTCACTCACGACTGGAGGGCTATCCCATTCGAAATACCATGCCCCACTAAGTTCTCGTTCCCACAAGATTTCACCACTATCAACATCAATTTTGGTGATCATGGAGCCATCATCAGCTATGCTGTAGTCTCCGTCAGTTATGTTTTTGAAGAAAATACTTCGAACATACAAAGCTCGGTCTTCGGGATCAAATACCATACCACCGGAATAGGTGCCTTGAACGCCAACGCTCCAAGATTCTTCTCCTTCATCCTCGATAGAAAGAGCATAAACCATGGTAGTGCCACGACCTTTTTCTCCTTCTTTAACGTATAAGCCCCGGCGTCCAACTCCTACGTAGAGAAGTTGACTCTCAACATCAATACAAGGAGCAGTACTCCAAGCGCTGGAACCTTCAAGGTCAACGCTCCAGAGCTCATCGCCCGATTCAACATCGAGAGCAAACACCTGGCTGGTAGTCTGCGCAATATCGGGCATATATTGGGTATAATACACTCCATTATGCACCACAACGCCTCTGCTGAGAAAAGAGGTTCTTCCTCCTCCCATTTCAAAGGGGGACCCTTTGGCTTCTTCTATGGGGAGTTGTAAATCACTTCTGGAAAATTTAGAGCCATGGGAGTCGTGGTGATAGTTTAACCAAGGATCAAAACCCATTTCATCGAGTTCATTTTGAGAAAAAGACGTCATAGGCGAAAAAACAAGCAATGATAAAAGCATTGCACAAGAAACAAGAATACTGAGTGTTTTTTTCATATCTCCTCCACCATCAATTTTTTATAAACTATCGACCTGCTTACTTACTTTGTTATTTTTTAGCTTCTGGAGTTTTGGGCGCAGCTTTTGTTTCAGCATTCGGGGTTTTTTCTTCTTTTTTGTTCATGGCGCTTGTACCTTCGAAGATAGCGTTCTCTTCGATGATAAGCTTTCCAGCTTTAATTTCCCCCACTACTTTGCCCGTGTTGTGGATTTCTAATTTTTCGACACAATGAACTATACCATGAAGTTCGCCCATGATGGTGAGATTGCGCACTTGAACATTAGCCTCAACATAAGCACCCTCACCGATAATTAAATCAGCATTACCTTGAATCTCGCCTTTAAAGTTGCCGTCCATACGGACATTGCCCTCTACCTGGAATTTTCCATCAATGTAGGTGCCTTTTCCAAGAAACGAGGTGGAAAGTGTCTTTTGAGGGGATTCTTGTTTGCTTCCAAATGCCATAATTGCCTCCTTAGGGTTGGATGAGCATTTTGTTGATCAAGAGCTGATACCCGACAAGGGGTTCTTGTATGGAGGGAATCAAGCCAGTGTATGCAATAATTTGCCCTTTGTTGAGCTCCTGCCCTTCATAAACCAGCAAGCGGGTACAGTATAAATATCTGGTAAGTACGTGCTTTGAAGCATCAGCTGGATGCTCAATCTCAATGACGTAGAAACCTGGAGTTTGCATCTCACGAATGGAAGAAACTTTTCCAGTGGCTGTAGTATGGATCAAGGCGCCAACACTGGTCTTGAATACTAAGCCAGGACCCTGGAGGAGAGTTTTATTCGAAATAAGAAGACCCTTAACCGGACACCCGGAGGGAGTGCGGTCCATAAGCTCTTGATAACTTTTTTGGCGTTGCTGGGATTCAAGGATGTTTTGCTGAGTTTTTTGTTTGGGTTCGATGGAAGAAGCAGGATAGGAGGCAGGTCGATTTTTGGAATTTTGTTGGAAGATGTCGGCAAAGGTGACACTGGAATGGGGTATTTTGAGGTTGGCTCGTAGTTCGTTGTCCATTTGGGTGCAGGAAGCTATAAACTTGTCGATGAGATCGATCTCTGCTTTAAGTTTCATGAGATCAAGTTTGGTTTGAACCCCATCGTTGGAGATTTGGTTGATCGAGGAGGAATTGAGGGTTTGATTGTTGAGCAAGGCATAAACTTGATCACGATAGAAGACATATCGAAAGCCAATAAATGAAGATAATGAAATAATTAGGAAAAGAAACAATGATAAATAAATCTTTTTTGATTTGTCGAGATGAATCTCGATAGTTTTGCCATGGTGATCAGGCACTATGAGCAGTTTGCCATTGATACGAGTTTTCATCGGGAGTTCCTCCCTTTGCGATAAAAATCTTCGGGATCCACTGCTTTATCGTATAAGCGCACTTCATAATGCAGATGGGAATGGGTGGCAGTGCCTGTGGCTCCAGCTTTGGCAATGATAGAGCCTTTTTTTACGCTGTCGCCAGGTTTGACCAACAACTCGGAACAATGGGCATAAAGGGTGGATATACCGTCGCGATGATATATTTTGACCATTCGCCCGTAGCCTCCAGACCAACCTGCATCAGTCACTTTGCCATCAGCGGCGGCTATGATGGGGTAGCCCTTGGAGGCAGTGATATCGACGCCAGTATGAAAATCTTGGATTCTAAAAATGGGGTGAATGCGCCATCCAAAACCAGGGCTGATGACACCCGGAACAGGCCAGACATCAGGAGTCTGGGCAAGACGTTTGGTATAGACACTGCTGGAATCTTCGGCTATTTGAAGATTTTCGCTTCGTTCTTCAAGTTTGCGGCTTTGTTCGAGCACTTTGTCTTCAAGACCTATGGTATAGATGAGGTTGAGTTGAGGATTGCCGTACAAGCCAAGAGTTTTGCGATCATTACCCCCCTGGAGGGTGTATTTGTCAAGGCTCAAATCAAGGCTTTTCAAACCAAGAGCTTTACGAACTTTTTGGTCCTGGGAAGAGATGTGTTTCATTTTTTCTTTGTTGCCTTCGAGCACTGGTCTGATCTGACCCAAAACTTGCTGGACAGCAAAAAGCTCTTCTGACATGATGAGTTGTTTTTCTTCCATCGAAAAGCTATTCATTTTGATGTATTCGGTGCGAAGTTGGGTAAAATGTTGTAGAAATTGGTAGGAAAACACAAAAGCAAGAACCAGGAACAAAGACAGGGTATAAATCACAAAAGAAGGAATATAATAGGTTTTAGTGCTCCCTCGGGGAGGGATATAGACAATAGAAAAACCCTTACCTCTTTGTTTACTCATTCAACTCCAATTGCCTCAAAGATTTGTTAACATTAAAATACAAATCAGATTAATGTCAAGACCCCCCTCCAAAGCTAAAGCTTGGATGCCATATCTTGAGAGGGGGTGGAAGTCTTTTGTTGTTGCTTAGTCTTCCATGCTAATGCATTCCAGGGGACAAGACTCTGCACAAGCTCCACAGCCAGTGCAATCGTCTGGTCTCGCAAGAACAGAAATATCATTCTGAAGCTCAAGAGCGTTGGTGGGACAAGTATCAATGCAGATCCCACATCCAGTACAACAATCTGCTGCAATTTTAGGTTTAGCCATTTTTCCTCCTATATTATGCTATCGCATATAGTCGCAATCTATGCAACTAACCATACAAAGTATATATACTTCAAAAAGCAATGCAAACATGTAAAACTTGTCATAAATTCTCAGTTTTTTTTTCTTTCCCTGCAAGATAGCTTTCAATAGCTTTTTTAACCGCATCGATACCAAGATTTGAGCAATGCTCTTTTTGTGGAGGCAAACCGCCTAACTGCTTGGAAATATCATTATGAGTGAGTTTCATAACCTCATATATATTTTTGCCAATAATCATTTCCGAAACCATCGAAGAAACTGCAATAGCTGCGCCACAGCCAAAAGTTTTATACTTGGCGTCAACAATGATATCATCTTTGATGTCGAGATAAAAAGTCATCATGTCGCCACACACCGCATTGCCCACTTCTCCGATACCGTTGGCATTTTCAAGCTCTCCAACATTACGTGGACTTCTAAAATGATCCAGTATGATTTCGTTGTACATCATGATAAGATTAAGCTCCTTTATTTGTTGGTTTGTAGAGAGGAGACATTTGACGCAGATCTTGGACTACCTTGGGTAAAGCCAGTAATAAAGCATCAATATCAGCTTCTGTATTATGCCTCCCAAGACTGATCCGAAGAGATCCCTGAGCACATACTGCATCCACTCCCAATGCCTTTAAAACGTGAGATATTTTTAAGTTGTGAGAACTGCAGGCAGAACCTGTAGATACTGCAAAGCCAGCATCATCAAGGCGAAGAAGCAGTGCCTCACCTTCCACATAGGGTATGGAGAAATGAGCATTCCCTGGTAAACGTAAGGTGGGATGACCATTTAACTGAACTTCAGGTATGCTTGACAAAATCCCCGCAATTAATCTGTCTCTAAGGGATTGGATACGTGGTATAAAACTGTCCATCTCAAGTCGTGATATCTCACAAGCTTTTCCAAAGCCAGCAATACCAGGTGTATTATAGGTGCCCGAGCGTTTTCCTTTTTCGTGCTCTCCCCCGTCCATTAAGGCTTGAATCTGAACTCCTTTTTTGATGTAAAGTGCTCCGATACCTTTGGGACCATAAAGCTTATGGGAAGAAATACTAAGAAGGTCTATTCCAAGTGCTTTTACGTCAAGGGGCAAATTTCCTGCAACCTGCACAGCATCTGAGTGAAACAAAGCTCCAGCTGAATGAACTATCTGGCTGATTTTTAGCATGGGTTGAAGAGTTCCAATTTCGTTGTTAGCCATCATCACAGAAACCAAAAAAGTATCAGAACGAATGGAAGATCTCAATTCTTCGAGCTTTATGATACCGTGCTCATCTACTGAGAGGTAGGAAATCTCAAATCCTTCTCTTTCAAGAGCCATAGCCGTTTGTAAAATGGCGGGATGTTCGATCGATGATATGATGATATGTCCTTTTTTTACTTTTCTCGCAATGCCTTTTAATGCAAAATTATCTGACTCAGTGCCTCCGGAAGTAAAAAAGATTTCTTCCGGGTTTGCATTGATCAACAGAGCAACCTGCTCTCGAGCATTTTCAACAGCTTTATGCGCAAGCATTCCCTCGTAATGAAGACTCGAAGCATTGCCATAGATCTCACTGAAATAAGGTATCATATAATCCAAGACACGTGCTTCAGTTTTGGTAGTGGCAGCACAATCCATGTAAATTCTTGCAGATCTGTTCATACTCAGCTTCCTTTCGAAAGAGATTCCATCCAAAATTCTCCCTGGTATTCTATTTTACCTTGATTCATTTTTAATACATCAAGCTCATGCATGGAATACCCCTCTTCGGTAAATCCTCTAAAACCAGTGAGAAATTTGCTTTTATCAAAATTTAAACTATGCAGAAGAGCGAATCGTTCACTTATTGTTTTGTTTCTGTCTGCATTAATCAGTTCATGTAAAAGAACAACTTCATCATGACCCTGAGCACTGAAAAAGCCTGGTTTTTGATTGAAGCGATCTTCGTATTGTCGATAAAAAGAGCTTTGTACAAATTTCTCTTTTTTTTCATAGAAAGGCAACATAAAATATGCATTTTCGAAGAGATCTGGATCACTTTCCAAATCCTCGAGCAAGGGAAGGTGGTGGAGAACAAAAATAGAAGACATTTGAAGAACTCTTCTGGCAATTGTAAGCAAATCTTTGTAATGGGAAGGATCAGCGGCGAGAAATACAAGATCTGGGGAGGCAGATTGAAGCTTGGATAAACTCACTTGCCAATCAGGTGGTCGATCGAAAGAAGAAAAAGGTTCTTCCTGCATACTTGCTCCAATTAAGCGTCCTTCACGCAGGTAAGCTTCAGATGCTTGAACGGTAGAGAGCAAAGCCTCATCATAAAGAACTGCCAAGCGGTTTTTTTTCAGCACATAAAAAAAATATAAAGCAGTTAAGCTTCCCATTTGAGATGGGCTTTGCCGAAAAAGCCTGGTTTGACCAGCCTTAGTTTCAAGCGAAGAGTCAAAAGCATTGCAAATGAAAGGTATTTTTCTAAATTCAGCAATATGCTTTGCGATTTGGGCACATTCAGAAGAGGGAACACCCAACAAGATCTGAACTTTCTGCTGGTCAACCAGCGATCGAAAAGCATTAGCCGTTTTTTCAGGACTATTCAAGGTGTCGATAGTCTTAAATCTTAGGAGGGATTTGGATTGAGCTTCCTGGTTGTACATAAGTTGAGTAAGTCTTCTACCTTGGTCAAGCTCTCGAGTAATATGAGCCAAGGGGCCTGTTTGATCTTCAGCAATGCCAACCCATACCAGGCTTGGTTTAAAACAAGCACTCATAAAGCAAAGCAAGGTGCTTAATGCAAGTAATCGTACCAGCGACAAACTAATTGCTTTCAAGGCGAGTGTAGGGCAGAACAAAGAAATCCGAGGCATCATCAAAATATACATTGGAAGGTAAGGGTAGAGACAAACTAAGAAGATTATTTTGAGCATTCCAGTTTAATGATATGGAATTGATTTGGTCAAAGAGGTTTTGTGTGTGCCCTGAAAAAACACTTAAAAAAAACTCCATAGCTTGAATCTTGTTGTGGGATGTTTCATCTAGCTGGTCTCCCAAAGCCTCAGAGATGGTCTGCAATATTGAAGGAACATCTTGATTGGGAAGAGCTTCGTCTCTATCAAACGGATCAAGCTTTTGTAGAAGAAGACTAATCGAATTCTGCGTAACAGTGGTGTTTTGTTGGAGAGCTTCGTAGTAAGCAATGAGCCTGTCTTGAAAAGAAAGGACAGCCGACTCAGTCGAGGAAGGAGAAAAAAAATCACGCAGATTCAAGGAGGGTGAAAGTTCTTCTTTCATGGTGTTGTGATGGGATGTACTGATTCCTTTGCTTTCAGCAATATCTTGAACATATTCACCGAGTTGGTACTGGGCATTCAATAAGGTGGTAAATGACGGGATAGAATATTGCACAGTGGAAAAACCCAAGCGAAAAGCATCCATATCAACAGTAGTTTGAAACCACTGCTGATAGTCGTTGATCATGCTTTCCCAAAGGGAAGTCAGATTGGCTCTCTTGGCGGGGTCCATAGGAAGAGCGATGAGTTTCATGCTATTTAAACGAAGAGCATTGGCTTGATTAAGATTTTCGAGACTTAAACTTTGTTGATCAAAGCACTCTTTTAGGGTGAGGATTGTTTCTGGGTTAGGGTTGCTAAAATCAATCAGGGAAGTATAACTCGCATTGACCATTTTCCCTTTACGTTCAATCGATGCATAAGGAAAGGCATTTAAAAAAAAGAAACGAGGAGCAGGCATGTCGGAAATCTGGATAAATCCATGTACTGGTTGATTTAATGGGTCATCACTCCACAAAAAACTATCAGGAAGCACTACCTGTTCAAGCTCTTGAAACAAACCCCCATAAAGGCTTTGATTGTCGAGATTGTTTCTCCGAGCAGCATGCAGTGATGACAAATGCATTAAAGCCCTTGCTTCGGCTTCGAAGGTTGGCGGTAAAAGATTGGGATTTTGGGGTGTATTGCTGATGGAAATAATAAGATCGGTATAAGTGGTGAGGAGAGTATTAAAATCAGAAGACGAAAGATAGGTAGATAGTGTATCATAGCCAGGAGCTTTGGCTTTCATCACCGCTGCGGCTTCATTGAGAATGTCCAGCGTAATGCTAAGTTTGGCAGACAAAATGACGTACTCGTTGCACAAAGAAGCTTGCTCAATGGCCGAAGCTTGAGCAGGATATGCTGCTGCGGCTGAAAGACATGAACTGTCAGCAAGTTGTCTAAACCGAATTCTTGTGACTACTCCTTGTCCAATTTGTAGGGAAATCAAACCTACTGTCACCATTAATAACAAAAGAACTGAGAACAAGACTGTAGCTTGTGCCTTTTCTTCGTTTTTAAAGGTCTTTATCATATCTTTTTTCATAGTGAAGAATATAATAAACTGTTTCATTGCATTTTCAATGATTTTCTTTATGAAAGGTGTTTTTTTTGCTTTCCTTATTTGCTTCAATTGGCATTATTCATATAATCCTTAGTGATACTGTTTATTATGAATAAAAGTAAGTGAGGTGGCCATGGAAGCTTTGGAAAGAAAAGAAAAAGCATTGTCCCTCTTAAAAGAGCATGCTCCTAATTTTCAGACCTATACCCAATATCCCTTCGACGCTGATCAGACCTATCTTCATCAATTCTCCGCGCAAATTAAAAAAGACATTATCATAAGTACTTTTTCAGCAGGATCAGGTCACCCAGGAGGGTCCCTTTCCTCGGTAGAAATGATGAGCACTCTTTACACAAAACATCTCCGTCATCGCCCTCAAGAGCCCAAATGGGAAGGTCGTGACTTTGTATTGTTTTCCAAAGGCCATGTGAGTCCTTTGCTCTACTCATTATTCGTCGAAACCGGCTATTACGATCGATCACTTCTTGCATCTTTTCGCACCTTGGGCTGCCCTTTCCAGGGTCATCCTGCTTCATCCAGGCTCGATGCAGTTGAAGTAAGCTCAGGATCGCTCGGTCAAGGCCTGTCTGTTGGGGTAGGTCTCGCTTTGGGCCTTAAAACCCAAAATCGTTCCAACCGAGTTTACGTACTTTGCGGAGATGGGGAGTCCCAGGAGGGACAAATTTGGGAAGCCATCATGGCTGCAGCTCATTACCGCCTTGACAACCTTACCCTGTTTTTTGATTACAACAACCTTGAAATTGATGGCTGGGTGGAAGATGTCATGGGTATTGCCCCAGTTAAAGACAAATTCAAAGCTTTCAACTGGATTCCTTTTGAAATCGATGGTCACAACTTTTCTGAAGTTGACCAGGCTATTGATGCAGCCAAAAAACAAAAAGACAGACCCAGCGTAATTATTGGGAAAACTATCAAAGGCAAAGGGATTTCGTTCATGGAAAATCAAGCTGATTGGCATGGTAAGGCCCCCAACCTTGAGCAAGCCCTCGCTGGACTAAACGAAATAAATCAAGCTTTACTAGCTTCACAAGGAGAATGAATCGCAATGAGTGAGTTAAAAAAAACACCTTTATATTACAAACACCAGGAATTGGGAGCAAACATCGTTCCTTTTGCTGGTTTTGAAATGCCTTTGGTGTATAGCTCCATGATCGAAGAACATCAAAGTGTGCGAATACACGCAGGACTATTTGATGTTTCTCATATGGGTGAAATAGAAATCACAGGAAAAGACGCTCTTGCTTTTACCAACTACCTCATCACCCACCGCACCACCGATATGCAGGACGGAGATATTCGATACTCTCCCCTGTGCTACTCTCATGGAGGACAGGTGGATGATCTTTTAGCCTATCGCATGAATTCAGAAAAAATGATGTTGGTAGTCAACGCATCCAATGTTGATAAAGATTTTGCTCATATCCAACAAATACGTAAAGATCGCATGGATCTTGATGTCACTATCACCAACGTATCAGATGCCTATGGTCAAATAGCACTTCAAGGTCCAAAAGCTGAAAGCTTTCTTCAGGCTCTTACTGAATTTGATCTTTCAGAGTTAAAAGTCTTTAAATTTGCAGAAATTACCATCCAAAACGTCAAAACCATCACTTCCCGTACAGGATATACCGGAGAAGACGGATTTGAAATTCTTGCCCAAGGGGAAGATATTGTAGCAATATGGACACAACTGCTGAAACGCTGGGAAGAGCACGGCTTAAAACCTTGTGGTCTTGGATCCAGAGACACTCTTCGCTTTGAGGCCTGCTTATGGTTATACGGAAACGACATCGATGAAACCATAAATCCGCTTGAAGCTGGGCAGACTTTTGCTGTCAAGCTTGATAAAGATTTTGTGGGTAGAGATGCCATTCAAGCCCAAAAAGATCAAGGCTTAAAACGCACCTTTTGTGCCCTATTAATGGACAACAAACAAATCCCAAGACATGGCATGAAGATACTTCACGAAGGCAAAGAAGTTGGCTTTGTTACCTCAGGTACCTACTGCCCAGCAATACAAAAAGCAGCTTGTCTCGCATACGTCCCCCCTCAGTTAAATCAATTGGGGCAAAGCTTGAGTATAGATATTCGAGGAAAAGAACAAAGTGCTGTAGTTGTCTCTAAGCCCTTTTACAAGGGTACTGCAGGACGTAAAGATCGTCGATAAATGTTTTACAATATTTTAAAGGAGCATCAAAATGAAAATTTCAGTTAGGGCACAAAATTGTACTGCTGAAGGAGCCTTCGAAGTTTTAGCCAAAGCAAAGGCATTGGAAAGAGAACAGGGAATCAAGGTGATACACCTTGAGATTGGTGAGCCCGATTTTCCGACTCCAGCAGCAGTCATAGCTTCGTGCAAAAACGCCTTAGATCAAGGTCACACCCACTACACTCCTGCCGCAGGTATTCCAGAGCTGAGAGAGGCCGTCGCCAAATACCTCAACCTCCACCGTGGTGCAGACTACGAGCCTGCTGACGTTCTTATCAGCACGGGAGGGAAACTTCTTATTTTTGCCACATGCATGACTTTTCTTGAGGAAGGCGATGAAGCAATATATCCCGATCCTGGCTACCCTCCCTACCGTTCAGCTATTCGTTTGGCTGGAGGGCACCCAGTGCCTCTTCCTTTGCTTGAAGAAGACGATTATCGCGTAGATATTGACCGCTTATCAAAACTCATCACTCCCAAAACTCGCCTAATTATATTAAACTCACCCCAAAACCCCACAGGAGGAGTTTTGCATAGAGCTGATCTTGAAAAAATTGCTGAAGTAGTAAAAGGCTCTAATGCAGTGGTGTTTTCAGACGAAATCTATTCTCACCTCATCTACGACAAAGAAGTGCCTCATGTTTCGATTGCCACCCTCCCAGGCATGAAAGAACGCACTGTTTTAATGGACGGCATGTCCAAAACCTATGCCATGACCGGATGGCGTCTTGCCTACGCTACCGTACCCAGAGAGTTTTTCTCTCCCATGCAAAAAATTATCAACAACACAGTCTCATGTACCCCCACCTTTGTTCAATATGCAGGCATTGATGCTCTCCTTGGAGACAACCCCGAAGTGGCTATGATGAAGGAAAAATTTGCCAAACGTCGTCTTCTCATGGTAAAACTTGCCAACCAAATCCCAGGCTTTCATGCAAGAGAACCCCTTGGAGCTTTTTATCTATTTGTAAATGTAAAAGAAATACTAAACAAATACCAACTTACCTCCAAAGCCTTTGCAGACCACCTCCTTTATCAAGCTGGAGTAGCCATTTTGGGAGGTAGTGCCTTTGGAGACACTGGCGAAGGTTATATTCGTTTTTCTTATGCCAACTCAAGCCCAAACATTGAAGAGGCTATGGACCGCATTCATAAAATTGTAGTTAAGGATTTTCCACTTTAGGCTCTAATTATTATAGGAGGATATATAGTGTTAAAAGATTGGTCAAAAGTTGTTCTTGCGATTTGGTTGATTCTTTTTTCTCTTGGGCATTTGGATACCTTTGCAATTAATCCAGTGATGCTGGCAGTGGTAGCCACCATTTATTTTGTCCTGATTTTCCTATCATTGCTTGAAAAAAAGAAGTAAGTTTTTCTGAAACAATAAAAAAAAGACCATTCTACCTATTTGTTTAGGTAGAATGGTCTTTTTTTTATTGTTTATTGTTTGTTCTTTATCAAAACTTGTAATTGAAACCGTCAAATTTTTGGCGGAGAGGGCGGGATTCGAACCCGCGGAGCAATTTTCATCACTCACTCGCTTAGCAGGCGAGTGCCTTCAGCCACTCGGCCACCTCTCCATAAATAAGACCGATATAATAAGTTACCTTAAATGAAACTCATGTCAAGGAGTTAAGATGAAATATAGGTTTTAGGAGCCATATCCCATAGTGTTTCTAAATCATACCGCTTTCTTTCATCGGGATGAAAGATATGAAGCACCACGTCTCCAAAATCCAGTACTATCCAGGTTGCTTCGGTGTTCCATGGGTAAAACAATGGTTTCCATCGGTGTTCTTTCATTTTTTCGATCACACTTTGCACTATAGCATTGCCAAGCATAGTATTGTCGGTGGAACAAAGAATGAAGTAATCAGTGATCGAGGTTAATTCACTCATCTTCATTAGTGTTATATCTTCTGCTTTAAGTTCTTTCAACAATTCAACAATGATTTCTTTTTTTTCTTCTGTCATTTTTGTTTCTTTAAGTTGTTTTGAATCAATCGTTGGTATCATGCAATAAATCAAACCTCCTTTCTTGTGAATATAAACCATACTTTCGTACATATTCTTCCACAGGAGTGGTAACAAGGTAACGAATGGACTTCCCTTGCCTGATATAGTCTCGAATTAGCCTGGAAGATATTTCAAGCAAAGGCATTTGCATAATATGTATTTTAGATCTTGCTTCGGGCCAATCGGCGATAGATTTTTGGAATTCTGAAAAAGAAAAGTGAGGTCGAGAGCCTGCTATAAACTGTGCCAATGATAAGAGTTCTTCTGATTCTTTCCAGTTAAAAATATCTATCACAGCATCAGCACCAGTGATAAAATACAACTCATACTTGTCGGGTGAATATATCTTTCGAAAAGCACGAAGAGAATTGATGGTATAGCTGGGTTGAGTGTTTTCAGCTTCATACCTGGATAGGAAGAAAAATGGATTGGGATTGATAGCCAAAGAAGTCATTTCTATACGATGTTTTGGAGAGACTGGCATTTCTTCTTTGGGATATCCTGGCAAGCCTGTAGGAAGAAAGATGACCGAATCTAATTGAAAACAAACTCTTGCCTGCTCTGCAAGAAAGAGATGTCCCATGTGGATAGGATTAAAAGAACCCCCCATGATACCAATATTAATTTTTTTTTCTTGAATTAGGTCCATATCATACGCTTTCCTGCTATTTCAACAGAATCACCTTCATTTACTCCATGCTTTGAGAGGATTTTTTCGAGTTGAAGCTTTTTAAACATACGACTTATATATCGCAAAGATCCAGGGTGGTGCAAATCACTTGCAGCGACAATGCGTTCAAGATCCTGGCAATGAACACGATAAAGTTTTTCTGCCAATTGCTCAATTCGGATTGCTTTATCTTCCAGGGTGTAAAGGGTAAAGCTACGTGTTTCCGACGGGAGGGAGGGAATATGATCCAAACTTTCGCTGATGTAGTTCATCAAACTATCAATGTTGATGGATTCTTTGCCTGATATAAAAAAATAGGGCAAAGCAAGCATTTTGAAATACTCTTCCATCAGGTTTTGATTTTCTTTGCCCTGAATCGTGTCAATTTTGTTGCCACAAATGATCCAGGATTTTTCTTTTAAATGCTCGTTATAAAAACATACTTCTTGGAAAAGAGTCTCCAATTGCTTTTTGGCATGAGCGATGTCTTGGTCCAGATCAACCATAAACATGAGCATCCTGCATCGTTCGATGTGCTTTAAAAAGCGTATTCCAAGACCCTTTCCCTGAGATGCTCCTTCAATAATTCCAGGGATATCAGCAACGGTAAAAGGCTTTTTGAAAGGAATAAAATGCTTGCCCAGTTGGGGCCTAAGAGTGGTAAAAGGATATGCTCCAATTTTGGGATCGGTTCGACTGATCTTGCCGAGTAAAGTAGATTTACCGGCATTTGGAAAACCCACTAAACCAATATCTGCAAGTACCTTTAGCTCCAGGTACAAGGTTTTTTCCTCACCTTTTTCGCCCATTTCTGCTAGTCTTGGGGTTTGGTTGAGTGAATGGGCAAAGGATACATTTCCTTTACCCCCCCTTCCTCCTTTTGCGCACAAAAACTTGTCTCCATGCTTGTCTAGATCGCATAGAAAGGTATGTGGTGATAGAGCAATGATTTGATCTTCGCCAGGGGAGTTTTGCTGTAGCATCTGCTGAAAAACCATAGTTCCCAGGGGTACTTTAAGGTACAGATCATCGCCTGACTTACCAGTTCGATTGGCTCCCGAACCTGCTTTGCCATTTTCTGAACGAAACAATCGATTGTGGACAAAATCTTGCAAAGTGTCCATGTTTTCATCGGCAATGAGGTAAACACTACCTCCTGTGCCTCCATGACCACCATCTGGACCTCCCCGAGCTATAAACTTCTCACGTCGAAAACTTATCACCCCGTCTCCACCGTTACCAGCTTTGACAGTTATCACTACTTCATCAATAAACACATATCACCTCAAGAGATGCAAAAACCCCCCGCCATAAACGGCAGGGGGCTATGTTGATATCAAGGATAAGGTTTACCTTATACAATGGATACTTTTTTCCTGTCTCTACCCAAGCGCTCAAACTTAACTTTTCCTTCAACCAAGGAAAAAATGGTGTAATCCCTTCCCATACCGGCGTTTGTGCCTGGTTTGATGGTAGCTCCACGTTGTCTGATTATAATGCCTCCAGCTTTCACCATCTGTCCATCATACAATTTTACGCCCAGATATTTGGGGTTGGAATCTCTTCCATTAATTCCGGAGCTTTTTTTCCTTCCCATTATTCACCTCAATACACAAAATAACTAAAAAGACAATGATGTATTTTATCAAAAGCCGAAGGAATTACAAGCACCCTATCCTTCATAGCTCATTCGTATCGTTTGAGTTTCAGCGATCCATTCTACTTTTGCGCCAAAAGCTTCGCTAATAAAACGCAAAGGCACAAAGGTTCGACCGTTGACAATTTCTGGAGCTACTACCAAAGTCATGGTTTTTCCATTCACCAGGGCTTGAGTGTTTGCAATTTCAATCTGAATCAGGTGCTCTTTGAGTTTGATGATAATGGTACCTTTGCCTTGTTTTGGCTGCCAGTCAATGCTTGCACCAAAAGCCTCACTGATGAAACGTAAAGGCACGAGCGTTGTTCCACTTTTGATATAGGGGGGAGGATCTACGGTGACTGCTTTGCCAGAAATACTTGCATTTTTGGATCCTATTTGAAGCACTATAATGATGGGGCTTTTCTGTATGATCATGGAGATTTTGTATTCTTTAGTGCCACCATTAGTTTGGATTGCTATGGTTTCTTGATAAGTTCCAGACTTAAGCTCTCCAGCGTTCAGAGTAAAGGTAATAGTTCGTTTTTGCCCTCTTAGTAGAGCAAACTGATTGTTGGATGAGCTTATCCAGTCTTGTTTTTTAAGAAAACTAATTTTTCCTTCCAAACGTCCTCGACCAATGTTTTCCATTTGGAGCTCAAAACTGGCTGATTCTCCAGACTTTAGCTCAAAGCTGAGTTCTTCGCCCAACTCCTGATTTGAGGAGATTTGGAGGAGGGGAGGCATTTCCTGAACCGAGATGCTGACTGGAATACTTAGCTTTCCATCAGTATAAATGATTTCAAGAACATCGGAATAATCCTGTTTTGCGCTTACTTTGTCTTCTTTAATAGTAAAATTAATGGTTTTGGATTCTTCGACTCCCAGATTAAACTTCTTTTCTTTGGTATTAAGAAAATCGGGGATTTTGTCCAATTCAACTTCAGCAACTTCAGAGCCAACATTGGAAATCTTTAAATCAAAGTTAGCTTCATTGAGTTTGTCTTCAGTGATTGCGCCAAATTCAATTTTGTTGTGTTCTGTGGTGAGTTTAGAGGCTGAAACATCAAGTTTAACTGATATCTTTGCGTCTCCACCATCACTGCTAATCTGGATGTCGGAATCATAAGACCCATATTCAAGTTCCTTCGTGTTTGCAGTGACTTCCAAGGTAGTTTTGTTAGTGTTGAAGCTCTTTACGTTAAACTCAAGCCAACGTGCTCTGGATGAAATTGAGCCTTTGATTTCTCCAGCTCTTTTGTTCGAAACTTCAATAGTTTGGCTTGATTTTTCGCCTTTGCGTAAAGTTCCGAAATCAAGCTCGGTGCTCGAAACACTGAGCACTGGACGTTCAACAATGGAAAAAACTATAGGAATACTTTTTTTAAACTTACTGGAAACAAGGTCAATGGAAGATTGGTAGGTGCCTGGCTTCAAGGTATCCGCTTTCACCGAGACACTAATTTTTTGCTGACCAATATCGTTTAGATTGATTTCGCTTTGGTTTAGCTCAACGAAAGAATCCTTTGAGCTAAGCTTTACAAGCACTTCTCGCTTTGTAAAATTGCTGATTACTATGTCAAATTTGTTGCTGTATCCTTCTCTTTGGGCTCCATAGTTTAGTTCGTTGGGGGTAACCGACAAAATCATGTCTGTTGTTTTGGGTTCAGCACCAAAAGGATTCCAATAGGTGGATTGAATGACGCCATTATTGGTTTCAATAAATGCTACTAAACGTAACATTTCGCTTGCCATGGTTTCTGGAACAGGCATATCTACAGCAACTTTTCCATTGACTTCGATGTCAAGTTCTTGACCAGCCCTTGAAATCATACGATGTATTTTTTCTCCGTTTCGACCAGGGAAGTAAAAATATGCCTCAATCAAGACTATGTTTAGTTTCGCACCTGAGGGAGCTGAGGAGTAGGTAATAGTACCGGTTACTCGGTTATTTTTTAATTCACCTGAAAAAGTGATGTCTGTGTTGACAGATTGCTTGTTGAGAGAAGTTACTTTTTGTTTGATGCCGTTTTTGTCTCGAGGGTCAACTGCTTCTTTTCCATCAATAACTGTGGTTGGATAACCCTTAATGCCAAAACGTTGAGCTCGTGAATTGGAATAATTGTTTGTCATTCCTCCATTACCCGAACCATGCTGTTTGATAGGAATAAATACTTTTCCTCCAAACTCATCCATGAGATCGTCCAGGGCTTTATTAGCGGGAGGGCAGTAACCACACCACTCGGTAGTAAAAAGTTCTGTAATAGCGATTTTCTTAGAACTTGCCAGCACCGGAGAAACCGAGGAGAGCAAGTTCAATCCCGAAAAAGTCGTTGAAACCAAAAAAACCAAACACAAAATAGACCATAACTTCCTTATCATATTCATCACCTCTTAAGGTTTTTAATTAGCAAAGCCAAGCATCGTTAAAGCTAAGCCCTTTCTGGTAGCTCCAAATAAGTTGAGCTTAATTCTACCCCATATTTAATATTTAACACTCTTATTTGGAAAAAAGTTTCAAAAAAGGCTCAGCATCTTTCGCCACATCTCCCACATATCCTTTGTGGAGTATTTTAAGGTTCTTGTCTATTAGCATCAGGGCTGGAGGGTCTCCCAGGTATAGAAGTCTGGAAAGTTTTCCTTCGCTGTCCTGAATAACCCTTTCCCCTTTGACATATTTTTGAGAAAAGGCTGTAGTTTGCTCTTCGTCGCCAGTGGTGACAAATATAACTTTTAGATTTTGTTCAAGAGCTAAATCCCGTATCAGTGAGCATTTAACCTCACAAGCGCCACATGAAGTGTCAACATAAATCAGAGCAGTATTTTGTTGACGTAAATCTTGTAAAGTGAGGGTTTTTCCTGTGGTGTCTGTGGCTTGAAAACTCTTCAAATGGTCTCCCGTGGAAGCCATGTGGATACCATTGGGAAAGCGTTGATCGAATTGATCTTTTCCCATGGTCTTGATATAAAGCATTTGCATGCTTTTTAGCATAGCGTCTTTAAACTGATCAGAAAAACGACTCAACTCGGGCTCTTCTGGTTTAAAAATACCGTTATTGCCAGCCAGGGCTTCGAGACCAAGCCCATAAAAACGAGCAAAATACTGGTTGAGTTGAATATTAGAGCCTCCCAAACGCAATGGGTTCGTTAGACTCATAGAGACTATTCTTGCCTCAGAGTCAATCATCATGGCAAGGGATGGAAAACGCTCCAGGGGAATTAATGCGATCTGACCACTCATACGCTGAGTTTTATGGTCCCATAAATCACCCACACGAATACGAAATGAGGGATTTTCTGTGTCTCGTAAAACTACTGAGGAAGAAACAGAATAAGCGGCTTTGGATACCGCATGTGTCAGAATCTCGTCAATCGATTTAGTAGGATTGATAGTTTTGTAGGATAAAAATAAGTTAAGCAGCAGCGACAAAATGAGTAGGGGAAGGATCCAGGGATGTAAGGAAGCAGGAGTACTTTTTTTAGTACTTGTTTTTTGATTTTGTTTTTCGATGATTCTTCTTTTATGTTTCATATGTTTTGCTATCCTGCTAGCTTCTCCTTGAGTAAGAGACTCAAACGACGAATACCTTCCTCAATATTTTCGGGAGTTTGCATGGTAAAATTGAGCCGCATGGTGTTGTGTCCAGTGCCATCTGGATAAAATGCTGAACCGAGAATGTATGCAACCCCCTTATCGACAGCCTCACGAAACATCGTACTAGCATTGATTTTTTCGGGTGCAACCACCCAAATAAACATTCCTCCATCGGGTTGATTGATCTGGATATCGGAGGGAAAATGCTTGCGAATTGCATTGTACATAACTTCAGCCTTATGCGCATAGGATTTTTTGATTATTTCAAGGTGTGGCCAGAGATAATCTCGTTTCAGGTATTCAGCGGTGGCAACTTGTGTTATTGCAGGGGAACATAAATCAGTGGATTGTTTCATGAGATTAATCTTGGAAATAATAATCTTGGGGGCAACAATCCATGCAAGTCGGATGCCAGGAGCTAAGATTTTGGAAAAAGTACGCAAGTAAATGACTCTTTCCTGATCGTCCAAAGCAATGAGAGGAGGTAAAGCCTCACCGCTGTATCTTAAATCGCCATATGGATTGTCTTCGATGATTAATAGATCATATTGATTGGCAAGACTGAGAAGCTTCTTTCTGCGAGTCAGAGACATACTGGCTCCAGCTGGGTTTTGAAAAGTGGGTATTGTGTAGAAAAATTTGGCTTTAATGCCCTGGGCTTGCAAAGAAGCCAATTTGCTTTCAAGAACATCGATATCAGCTCCCTGCTCATCGATAGGAACTGTGACAAATTTCGCCCCAAAGGTATCAAAAGCTTGCACTGCACTGAGATAGGTAGGGGCTTCGGTGATGATAGTATCGCCTTTTTCAATAAACATCTTTGCCATAAAATCAATGCCCTGTTGAGAACCGGAGGTTACGAGGACGTTATCACTATCAATCCCTTTTATACCATCGTTTTCAGACAAGATGACCAGAGCTTCCTTGAGTGGCATATAACCAGCTGTTTCACCATATTGAAGAGCGATGTTGGGACGTTGTTCGAGAGCGTAATCCATACATTCTTTGAAAAGTTTTACTGGGAAGAGGGCTGGATCAGGCATACCACCACCTAAAGATATGATCCCTGGCTGACTGCCAAGCTTGAGCAACTCGCGTATAACAGATGATTTTGCGCGATGAGCTCTTTCAGCATACAAAGTCTCATAATTCATTGGAGCCATGAAGCACCTTCCTTTTTAAATATTTTAGTTGAAACATAAGCATAATACTTTACAGAACCGGGTTTCACCACTTCAAGAAAGTGTCTTCCGTCAGTGGATATTATATAAAATTGATCTTTTTGTTTGATTCTTTTTTGCCACTTGATCTTGCTTGTATCAAGAGTGACGCTTTTAATGAGTGCTTCGGAGGGAAGCTCCTGGATGGAGGAAGGTATAATGGAAAGAAGGTGTTTGGAGTAGTAGCTGATGGTGAGGTAGGTAGGATATAGACGGGAGTCAAGCGAATGATAGCCAAACTGATCAGCATCAAAAAGTTTGCTTCCATCTTTCCGTAATACGAATAGATCATCGCTGGTGTTGACTAAAACTTTCTGTCCATCCAGGGAGAACTCTAACTTGAGCAGGGATTGCTTGGTTTCGGAACGCCACATAATTTCACCTGCATCGTTGATATAAACGACTTGATGCCCTTTTTTTCCATATTGCTCGAAGGAGTAAGCTAAAACAACTTCTCCCTGTGGATTGATATCAAAGGCAATGGGATATTCGTAATTTTGTTTGCTGGCTGGAGGGTCGAGTCTCATCATCCAGTTGACCATACCATCGAGGTTCATGTGATATAAATCGCTTCCCTCGGTAGAAATAAACAGAAACTTGCCATTAGGAGAGCAATCACTTTCAAAATCTTCATATAAATCGGGTAAATTAAACTCGTGTAAGGTGAGTCCTTTTTTGTCTGTGAGAAGAAAGATATGTCCCAGGGAGGTTTTACTTGAAAAGAGAAAACCAAGATTGCCTCCGTGAAAAACCCAAAATTTATCGACATAATGATTGGGTTTGAATTTTTCCCACAAGATGCTGTTTTGAGCAATATCAAGCATAAGAAGGTTGTAAGTTTTAATGTAAAGGTATTCCCCTTTATCAGAAAAATATAGACCTTGAATTGGATCTTTGAAATTTTTTTCGTAGATGAGCTGTCCTTTGTTGTCGTAGATGTAAACCTGACCTTGATCTGTACCAATGGCTACACGTTGCCCCCAGGAGGATATGGTATAAGCATTAATATATTGATCAAGACTGAGATTCCATTGCTTGGAAAGAGCACCTTCTGGTAGGATATAGGAAAAAAATAAAAATGAAGAACTTAGGATGAAAGTAACAATAAAAACTAAGGCACGGTATATTGTCATTTTTTTATTATTAAACATGTCCCATTTGTCATATATAATATAAGTAAATGATATATTTATCAAGAAGGATAATGTTTTTTCATATGGAGAGAGGGTTGCATGGGTAATGCTCTGCTTGTAATATCGCTCGTATTTGTTGTATGTTCTATCATTCTTTGGCTCATTTATTCAAAATCCTCTCGCCCTTCAATCCCTTTGGGGTTCAGTATTTGTGCCATGCTTAGCATCGCTATGCTTTTTGCTTTTTATGCTTTCCTTTTTTTAGGGCATCAATTCCAATATGTCCAGGTTCATCAACATTCCAACATGGCTATGTCCAAAGCCCTTTTATTGGCATCGATCTGGTCGGGTCAATCGGGATCAATGCTTGCATGGATCTTATCCCTGACCCTTCTTTCTTCTTTGGTGTTCAAAGACAAGCAAAACAGATCAAGAGTTTTTCCACTTCTTTTTTTATTTCTTGGGGTCTTACTCATCTTGTTTTCTCGCTCCGAGCCTTTTGCTCTCAACCCCCTGTTACCCTCTGATGGTCTTGGTTTAAATCCTGTCCTTAGCCACCCTATGATGATTATTCACCCCCCCTTCGCCTTTATTGCATATTCCTGCATCATTCTTGCCTTTATTTATGCTCTGATATCCCTTACCCACCCCAACCCCTACAGCTTGATTAAAAAGATTTACCTCCTGGGCAAATGGGCTTTTACCTCTCTTGCTTTTGCCATCTTGCTGGGATCACTTTGGGCTTACCAAGCTACTGGCTGGGGAGCTTATTGGTCCTATGATCCCATCGAAAACGGTTCTTTGATTGCTTTCTTGCTCCTTGCCCTTTTGATGCACCTAATATGGTCCTATCAACGCCATCGCATCTATCACAAACAGATTGTTTTGTCTTGTATTTTTCTCATGTTCAGCATCATTCATATGGTTTTTTTAATACGCTCAGGCCTCTTGTCTCAAGTGAGTGCTCATTCTTATGTTGAAGGAAACTTAATATGGATTTTACTTGCCATAGATATCCTCGTTTTAGTGGTTCCTTTGAGCTATTTTTTTCTTTTTCACCATAAACTTCCTCCTTCTCCAAAGATTAAGCACTCACAAAAAAGTAAAGCTCTCATTGCTTCCCATTGGCTTTTGATGGGCACTATCTTTTTACTTTTCACATACACACATCTGCCTTTTTTTGAAAACTCTTCTCTTGGTATAGGCTTGAGCTACCTTTTCTCCTTTTCTACCTTTATTCAACTCATTTCGGGTTTTGGTCTCTTGTTCTTCTTACTGCTGTATCACAAACATGCTTTTCGAAGAAAACACAGCAATCTCTACTCCCCAGAGAAATTTCTGGTGCTTTTTTTTCTATCATTTGTAGGTTGTTACCTTTTTCAACCCTCGCTTCCCCTTAGCATTTTGAGCTTTGAAGGCATAATGCTTATTTTGGCATGTTTTTTATGCTTATCCTGTTTGTATGCAGTTTTTAGCTACCTGAAAAAAACTCCAATCACTTCATGGGGAAACATACTTTTGCATAGCTCCATCCCTTTGATGATTTTTGCTTTCATACTCATCTCTCTTCCCACAAAAACCCACTGGCTTCATCTTGTCCCCCACCAAAGTACCTCGATCGAAGAGCTTACTGCAAGTTTTTCGCTATCCTCTTCTCGTACTCTTCCCATCTATACCGGCACTCTTACCGAATACCCCATCGAAGTCTTTATTAAAAATTCAAGCTATACAGCTTTACCCGCTATATGGACTTATCACCGCACACAAGCAACTCCTCAAGAAATTATGAAAACCAGCACTCTTTCCATTCTTGGCTCTGACCATCATCTCTTGCCTGTAGGCAAAGGTGTTTTCAGAATTAAAAAGGCTTCAGTTCGTTTTCTGGGAGATATCAAAGTCTCCTATATTGAACACAGAAAAGAAGAACTTCCCCAGGGTTTATTTAATGAATGGTTTACCCTGAGTTTTAGCCAAAACGGACAAAATGAAACAATACAAATCAAACAACTTAGCAATGCTCAGGGCACTCATCTTCGATCTGATCCAGTGTTTGTAAAGATTCTAAACGATACCATCCAAGTGATTCAAGATCAAAACCAAACGCTTGTCTTCAGCTCAGAAGCCTTTAAGGACCATCTGGAAGTAAATTACCATGTGAAAACTTTATCCAGATTAGTTCCCTGGTCTTACTATCTTCTATTATTTTCAGCCATATGGATATTGCTATCAAAGGAAACAAAGCGATGCCAAAAAAACAAGTAAGCTTTCGTGTCAACAAACGTATGATCAAGTTAGTCACTGCAGCTATTCTCAGCTATCCTTTCGGTAATTTTTTCAAAAGTCTTCATGATGTCTATTGGTTTACCCTACTTGGAGCTTTCATAGGGATTTGCACGGGTTTGTTTCTGATCCCCTTCTTGTCCGATTCCATCAGCTTTGAGCTTCTGGCTTATCGCTTGTGGTGGATCAAATTCACCAGAATCAAGCCCTTTCTGCTTGATAGCAGTGCTATCCTGGATGGAAGAGTGGTTGAGCTTGTAAAGACTGGAATCATCCATCACCCCATCTGCATATCCTCAGTCACGATGGACGAACTGGATCGCTTAAACAAGAGTAGTGAGATATACTCTCGAAGGGTGAAACGAGGTTTGGAATCCATAGAAAAACTTAAAAGCTTATGCAAAAATCAAGTTTTTTTTCTAAATATTCAAAAAGCCCCACCTTCCATACGTGAACATATTTTAGATATCAGCCAAAAAATGCATGCCACGATTCTAACCCTTGACACCTGGATCACAGAGAATGCCAGAAAGAGAAAGATAGCAGTGATAAATATACACGAACTATCTATCGCCTTTCGTATCCAGATTCTTCCCAAAGAAATGTTTGAAGTTGTTTTGTCCAAACAGGGTAAAGAACAGAAACAGGCAATAGGCTACACTGAAGACGGTATGATGATTATAGTCGAAGACGGCAAACCATACATTGGCAAACGTGTTTTGGCTGAATGCACTTCTGTCTTGCAATCCACTGCAGGCAAGATTGTTTTTGGTCAATATGTTAAAACCATAACCAACGATGCCTAAAATAGCTGCCATCATTGTTGCTGGAGGCAACTCAACTCGTTTTCGTGGAAGCACGCATAAACTACTTGTGCCTTTTTATCATGGCAATGTTCTTGATCATTCTCTGCTTTTGTTTGAAAAGCACGCAAAGATTGATCATATCATCTTAGTAGCTCATCCCACACTAGTGGGATCTATCAAAAACACTACTTATTCTAAGCTAAGAAGCGTGGTGGAAGGGGGAACAAGCAGGCAGGAAAGTGTGCTTTATGGTTTAAAAACAATCCATACCCTCTTTTCAAAGACTCCTCCCGATTATGTGCTTGTGCATGATGCAGCACGTCCAAACGCGAGTTCTGCGTTAATAGATCGGCTTCTATTAGAATTTCCTACCCATCAGGGAGTTGTTCCCCTGATACCCCTTTACGATAGCCTCAAATCACTCGATAATGGCGACTTATCTGCAATACCAAACTCTTCTACCTGGTATCGCACCCAAACTCCTCAAGCTTATGATTTTCACTTGTTGTATCAAAGCGCTATCCAAGCTCAGAAAACCAATCTTGTATTCAGGGATGAAGCAGACCTTGTGATGACCTTTTCCCCCCAAGCCAAAATCAAAACCATTCCAGGTGAATTTTGCAACGAAAAAATCACTTGTATCGAACAAGTTGACTTTATGAGGAGGTTGAGAGGCATGGAGGTGAAAAGTGGGATAGGCTATGATTTCCATTACTTCCAGGAAGGAAAACCTTTAATTCTTGGAGGGCTTCATATTCCCTTTGAGTACGGACTCGAAGGAGACTCGGATGGCGATGTTCTCACCCATGCTATTTTAGATTCAATACTTGGAGCTCTTTCGCTTGGAGATATGGGGAGTTTTTTTGGAATTGCGACTCCGGATTTAATGGGGATAAGAAGCACTAAACTCATCAACCGTTTGTTGGATTACATAAAAAGTCATCACCCAAGCTTCCACCTTCACCATATCGATGTAAGCGTGGTAGCAAAAACACCCTCATTACTTCCTCACATCCCAAGTATTAAACAAAATCTTGCGTTATCTATGAATATCTCCCCAAACTGCATCAACCTCAAAGCAACGTCAGATAAAGGGATGGATGCTGCAGGAAGTGGAAAGGGTATCCGTGCGATCGTCATAAGTACAATATCATTAGCACAGGAGGCTATGCATGAATGAAGAATTAATATCTCAAGTTGAGGAACTGGTTAAACTAGTTAAAAAAAACGCACTCAAAAAACTTAATCTGAAATCGGATGATTTGGAGCTGGAGATTGTAAACTCAGAAAATGAAATTGTTACACCCACGTCTGAGCCTGCTCATCCTGCTCAAGTGCTTAGTTGCACTTCTCGAGAAAGCGAGAATGATCAGTTTTTTTACATATCATCTCCCTTGGTTGGAACTTTTTATCGTGCTCCCGCACCCTCCTCCCCTCCCTTTGCAGAAATTGGAGAAGAGGTCGAACCAAGACAAACTTTATGCATCATTGAAGCCATGAAGGTCATGAATGAAATTGTATCTGAAAAAAAAGGAAAAATCGTGGAATTTTTGGTAGAAAATGGAGAAATGGTCGATTATGGCAAAGCACTCGTCAAACTAGAACTCATAGAGGATCCGAGCGAATGAACTCAAAAAATATCAACAAGATACTGATTGCAAATCGTGGTGAAATAGCTCTTCGAGTCATCCGGGCATGCAAAGAAATGTCGATTAAAACTGTCCAAATCTTCTCGGAAGCGGATCGTGACTCATTGCCAGTCAAGTTCGCAGATGAAGCAGTATGTGTTGGGGGCGCTTCTCCAAACCAAAGCTACTTAAACATGTCTTCTATCATTGGAGCGGCTACTATTTTAGGAGTAGATGCGCTACATCCGGGATATGGTTTTTTGTCTGAAAATGCTTCTTTTGCCTCCCTTTGCCAAGATTACGGCATCAACTTTATAGGGCCTGCTCCTGACATGTTAAGATCCTTAAAAAATAAAGCTCATGTTCGGAAAATTGCTCATCAAGCAGGTGTGCCTATTCTACCAGGTACGCTCGAACCAATAGAAAATGAAGAAGAAGCCAAGAAAATTGCAGAGCAGATCTCCTACCCCGTGCTACTCAAAGCGGCTATGGGTGGCGGAGGTAGAGGTATCAGAAAAGTAAATAATCAGCAAGAACTTGAGGAGCTGTTCCCTATAGCAAAAAGGGAATCATTTGCTTCTTTTGGATCAGATGAAATATATATCGAAAAATGCCTTGAAAATCCAAGGCACATCGAAGTTCAAATTCTTGGCGATGGCGCAGGAAATGTTATCCATTTAGGAGTTCGGGAGTGCTCCATCCAACGAAAACATCAAAAGATCATCGAAGAAGCTCCCAGTCTCGGCTTATCTCCTCAGCGCATTCAAGAAATGCAAGAGGCTGCTTGTCGTCTGGGAAAAGCAATTAATTATAAAAATGCGGGTACTTGTGAATTTTTAGCTGACCAAAATGATAATTATTATCTTTTGGAAATCAATGCTCGAATTCAAGTTGAACATCCCATCAGCGAAGAAACCACAGGCATAGACATCGTTCAAACACAAATCAAGATAGCTGATTCGGCTCAATTGCCTTTCCAACAGTCAGATATTCACCAAAAAGGTTGGGCCTTCGAATTTAGAATTACCGCAGAGGATCCCTATACCTTCACCCCAAGCTCTGGAACTATCAACTTTCTACACTTTCCAGCAGGCAGAAATGTAAGGGTCGATTCCCATGTATATAATGGCTATACCATACCTTCTCATTATGATTCGATGATTGCCAAGCTTATTGTGAATGAAAAGGACCGTACCAGCTGTCTTGCGCTTGCAAACAGGTGTCTCGATGAATGTACTATTGAAGGCATCAAAACCAACATCCCCCTACTCCAGGACCTCATCAAAGATGAAGATTTTATCTCAGGTAAGATACATACCGGTTTTATTCAGCAGTGGAGTGAACGTAAAAACAAAATCAGTATCTAATTTGGGTGGAAAAAGAAAAGGTATCTCTGAGCATCTTTGCTGCATCAGCCAAAAATGAAGCTGGATATGGAACAAGCTCTTCGTAAGAAGGGTCAATTACTCCTTTTGGTCGAAATGTTTGAAGCACAAAGAGCTTACATTCCTTGATCATTTCCCCAATCTTTTTAAGCTCTTCCATGTCAATCAATGTGGGAACCACTGTTGTTCGAAATTCATAGGGAATACGAGCTTCGGTTAAAATTTGAATTGATTCTCTTGCTAAGGTTTGGCTATTGTCAAAGTGTGTAATCTCTTGGTAGCGATCAGGGCCAGATTTAATATCCATGGCAACATAATCAATCAAACCTTCGTTGATGAGTTTTTTAAGTAGTGCTGGGTTGGACCCATTAGTATCAAGTTTGACAAGTAATGATTTCGTGCAGGAATTGATCTGTTTAACTTCTTTAATAAATTGTAGAAGTTGTTCGCCGTGAATGCTTGGTTCGCCTCCGGTAATAACTATGCCATCAATAAATTTTGACCTTGCATACAGTTTTGATATGATTTCTGCTTTTGGGATATCGGGTTGGAATTGGAGCTTTTCGGGAAGCACCAGGGAGGCATTTTGACAGAAGGGGCAAACAAAGTTGCACCCTCCTGTGAAAACTACAGCTGAAATCTGACCAGGGTAATCAATCAGACTGGTTCCAATAAAACCCTTGATCATGATACTTTTACCTTCAATGTTTTTCTTTCAGAAAATTCCTGTTTTTTGCCTTTGTTCCAATTTTCGACAGGGCGGAAGTAACCAACTATTCGAGAATATACTTCGGGTCGAATAAACAATTCATTAGACATTTCATCAGATCTTCTCCCGTAAAGCTTCAATTCTTCTTCAGAATGTTCTTTTGGGCATACAGCTTGCATCCCATTTAAGTATCCATGGACTGGACAGACTGAAAAGGTAGGGGTGAGAGTAAAATAAGGGAGGCTATAATTGGATACTATTTTACGAACCAGGTCTCTTGCCATTCGCCAATCATATATGGACTCTCCCAGAAACAAATGGACTACGGTTCCACCAGTAAAAAGAGTTTGTAGTTCGTCTTGATGTTCCATGACCTCATATATATCATGCTCTTCATCCACTGGAAGGTGGACAGAATTGGTGTAATAAGGGGTGTTGCAATCTCCTGAAGCAACAATACTTTCGTAATAACTTCGATCTTTTTTAGCAAGACTGAAGGAAGCTCCTTCGGCAGGGGTTGCTTCAAGATTGTAGAGATTTCCTGTTTCTTCCTGAAATGATCTCATTTTTTCGAGCATAAAGTGGATAATCTCTTTGGTCCATTCTCGGGCTTCTTCCTGGGAGATTTTTTTACCCAGAAAGTTGAGAGCTGCCTCGTTCATACCCACCAAACCAATAGTGGAAAAGTGATTGCCCCAGTAGGTATGGTAGTTGGCTTTGACTTTGGAAAGATAGTACGCAGAATAGGGATATAGCCCTTTTTCAGTAAAAGATTCAATGATTTTACGTTTGATTTCTAAGGAAGTTTTTGCCATTTCCATTGCAGAAGACAAGTTGGTGTAAAATTCTTCCATGTTACGTGAAGTGTAAGCAAGACGGGGCATATTGATGGTTACAACACCAATGGACCCAGTTAAAGGGTTGGCACCAAACAATCCGCCTCCACGTTTTTTAAGCTCCCGATTGTCGAGCCTAAGCCTGCAACACATACTCCTGGCATCCTCAGGGCTCATGTCAGAGTTTACATAGTTGGCAAAATAGGGCACACCATATTTAGCAGTCATCTCCCAAATCTCTTTTAGTTTTTCATTTTCCCAGTCGAAATCTTTAGCAATGTTGTAGGTTGGAATAGGAAAAGTAAAAATACGTCCTTTTCGATCGCCTTCCATCATCAGCTCTGCAAAAGCACGATTAATCATATTCATTTCTTCTTGAAAATCACCATAATTTAATTCTAACTTTTTACCACCAAAAATAACCTTTTTGTCTTTAAAATTGGTGGGAGGAACGAGATCAAAGGTTAGATTGGTAAAAGGAGTTTGAAAACCTACACGAGTAGGTACATTCAGGTTGAATATAAATTCTTGCATAGCCTGTTTCACTTCGGGATAAGTCAATTTGTCAAAGCGTACAAATGGAGCCAAAATGGTATCAAAATTGCTAAATGCTTGTGCTCCTGCAGCTTCGCCCTGAAGTGTATAGAAAAAATTAACCACTTGCCCCAGAGCTGTTCTAAAATGTTTTGGAGGAGAGGACTCTATTTTTCCACGAACACCTCCAAATCCCAGTTGAATAAGATCTTCCAGATTCCATCCCACACAGTAGGGACCAAGAACTCCCAGGTCATGCATATGAAAAACGCCTGTATCATGAGCAATTCGTATTTCTTCGGGATAAATTTTGTTTAACCAGTAGCGAGAAACCAGAGAGGAAGAAACGTTAAAGTTCAGCCCCTGGAGAGAATAAGTCATGTTGGAGTTTTCGTTGATGCGCCAATCGCTTTTATCAAGATACTGCTCAATAAGAGATAGAGCTGATGGTAAATTTTCTGCTAAATCTCTGGCCTCTCGGCGTTTCGCGCGATAAAGAATATATACTTTTGCAATTTCTGGGTAATCCTGTTTGATGAGTACGCGTTCTACAATATCTTGAATCTCTTCAACAGAGGGGATACTGCCCCTTCGGAAAAATTCTTTTTCTAAAATAAATTCAACATTTTTGGATAAATCAAAACTTTCCTTGAAAGGAACTAAATTTACGGCTTTAGCGGCCTTTTGAAGTGCAAGCTCAATTTTCTCTCTTTGATACGGGACAATGCTCCCATCACGCTTTCTAGTTAAACGTTCCATATGTTTTCTCCTCCATCGATAGTGATGTTAGTTACTATAGTTTTACCACAATTTCACACGTAAAAAAATGCTTGCTCCAGATTAGTAAACCTATTCGCTTTTTTTTGGTTCAAAGAATAGTAAAAACACAAAAGCCCCCGCAGAATCTCTTCTGCGGGGGCTTTTTAAGCTGGAATCAGCTTATTTCATCAGGGAAGAATATCTCTGATAATTTTCACTGTTCGGGTGGTAGCATCATATTCTACCGTTGCGCCAAGGATTTCTGCTACAAAACGGACAGGTACAAAAGTACGTCCCTTCACTATAACGGGAGGAGCATCGATAGTATAGGATTTTCCATTAACCATGACAG
>DAOSES010000018.1:0-41995 GCA_035363255.1 Caldisericia bacterium
CGTTTTTCCACTCCAGGGTCATTTCGCAGGTCGCTGAGAATTTTCTTCATAAAAGGAGTGTATCCTCTCCAGAAAAAAGCATTGGCTTCACCTTTGATATGCATAGCCATGGTTTTTCTGACACTGCTCAAACCTGCATAGTTCCACCAACGAGGCACGGCAGTATGATCAGCAAAGTCCCCTGAAAGATAGTAGGATATGTAGTCTGGATGCTTATGTCTCATGATGGCAGGAAAAACGTCACTTAGCCCAATGGCTGCTAATTTGGCTTTTCCCTTGTCGGTCAGATCAAGATAAAAATCTGCGATAGTTTCGGTGCCTTCCATGGGTTGAACAAAGTCAAACCAATAATAATAAGGGATGACTTTTGCCATCTTGAATTCATCCACGTATTCGTTGCGAACAATAAAACGACATTCATCGTTGCCCACATCGATTCCTGCTTCCAAAACTACGATTTCATCCCAATTGGAGGTAAGAACATAGCCTGGACCTTCAAAATTCCAGGGTCGCTTATACTGAGCTTCATAGTTTCGAACCATCCAACGGGTTACTTCCTTGTCTCGCTTCAAGTCCTGGAAATAACGTCCCATCCATTCTTTCCATCGTACTCCTAGGATTTCTTCCAATTGATGTCTGATTTCAAGGGAGGTAGGGGTTGCAAAGGTGTTAAATTCGCCGACTACCAGAGTACCGTTTCTTAAAAACTCCCTGACTCGAAACATATCAATAGGACTCAAACCTCCATATATCAAGGGAGATCTGTCCCCTCTGGGTTTTTTGGTCATAAATTCTTGCTGGTAAACTCCATAGGAATCAGCCAGATAGATCATATCGGGATAATCAGGAGCATAAATGAGATCTTTGATGGTATAGCTTTTGTCTGCACGCGGAAAAAAACCATAATACTCGCGATTGTATTTAAAATAATTCACGTTCTGAGGGGTGACTTTGAAGTGGTTGAGGGTCCACATCAAACCGCTATGCTCTCGGTAGCTCAAATCTGGCACGGTGTTGTCCAGAATCCAAATATTTAAGGGGGTTGATTCCTGGGTGTGCCAAATCATCATAGGAAGAAATGCTAATGAAAGAATGGCGAGTATCACCAGGAATACCGAGGATTGTTTAAGTTTTGGGTTTTTGCGCTTTTTCATGTTCGTTTCATCCTTTCACTGCGGTTTCAGGAGGAAGCAATTTTGGCTTTTTGCTGTGACTCCAGAAAGGTTTCACGCTTGATGGTGCCCCAGCTTCGGCGTCCTTTGGTATAACCCAGAAAAGCTTTAATACGCCAGTAAACTGTAAATGGACGATACCATATGGGATCAAGCATGGCGTACAAGATGAGCTTCAAGATTTCTTTGTATCGTTTGTAGTAGTTATAGGAAATTTCATTGATGAAGATAGCTACAAGAGAGAAAAACAAACCAAAAAGATAAGCCATTAAAAAAACAAAAACAAAAAAATCAGAAATCACTCCGCTTGCAAATACCCAAAGCAAAACTACATACCCCGAAGCTTCTATTGCAGGACCCATCATCTCAAAAAACCAGAAATAGGGTAAGGCTAAAAAGCCTACCGTGCCGTAGCGGGGGTTGAACAGCATGTCTTTGTGGGTCCAGAGGGAGTCGATCATGCCTCTCTGCCAGCGAATACGTTGAGAGGAAAGACTTTTAAGATTGGTAGGGACCTGAGTCCAACATACAGCGTCAGGAGCAAAGTCAATGCGATATTTTCGCCTTTTTTGCCGTAAATGTTTGTGCATGCGCAGGGTGAGTTCCATATCTTCGCCGATGGTATGCTTGTAGCCTCCAAGCTCCATTACCACTGATCGTTTAAACAAACCAATGGCTCCCGATATGATGACCAGACTGTTGATTTTTTCCCATCCTACCCGATTGGTGAGGAAGGCTCGTAAATATTCAATAATTTGAGTAATGATAAGGGGAGAAAGGGGCAATACCACATCTTTCAAAACCCCGTCTCGAATGGTGCATCCGTTGGCTACTCGGACAATTCCTCCCACAGCAACGGTTTCTTCTGAGTTTAGAAAGGGTTGGACCAGTTTGAGCAGGGTTTGTTTTTCAAGAATGCTGTCTGCGTCGATCGAACAGAACAAAGGATGTTTGGCAAAGTTGATACCTGCATTCAAGGCGTCTGATTTACCCCCATTTTTCTTATCGACCACCAAAAGATGAGAATGGACAAAGGAGGAGTAAAGGCCATGAACTGTTTCGCAGGGGATCCAGTCTTCGCTGTTTTCGTAGGAGGCTTCCACAGGTTTAAGCTCAAAATAATCAATCAGGCTGTCCAGGGTGCTATCGGTAGATCCATCGTTGACCACTACAATCTCAAAATCGGGATAGTCGAGACGAAATAGGGAAATCACGGTTTCGACAATGGTATGCTCTTCGTTTCGAGCGGGAACGATGATGGAAATGGAAGGGGTATATTCGGTGGCTACATAAAAATCAGTTTTTGATAGTCGAAGGTATTCTCTGAGGCGTTGGAAAGAGATAAGAATTAAAATAATATATTGGGCATTGATGACAAAAAAATAAACAAAAATAAACAGACTGTACCAGTAATAAATTTGATAGGCTGTCATTGGATTGTTTCTTCCTCATTTCCGTTAGGTCTTTTGACCATTCTGAAGGCACTGGGATTCCCTCCCCCAATCATTTGATAAGCCAAATCAGCTTGAACAGGGTTTTCAGCATTCATGGAAATGGCCAATATCTCGTTATAGCCCTCCTTGCCTAATTTGAGCAAGCTTTCAAAAGCATGAAATTTGACCCACCAGGTTTCGGTATCGATCATTTTGCGCAGATAGGGAATAACCTTCTGAGGAAGAAAGGAACTCAATGCTTTGGCAATGGCTATCTTGACGGTATCAGTGTTGCTGATGCGATACTTTTCAAGAATGGCTTCCAGCGCAATCATCTCTCTGGTTTCTGACAAAACCATAATGGCTGATATGGCAACTTCATCTTCATCGTATATGAAGGGCAATACTTGTTCGATGATTTTCTGGCTCTCAATTTGGATTTTCTTTTTGAGGAAGCGATAAGTGGTATCCTTGTTTTTGAGTTTGTTTTTTAAAAAATGCAGAAGAATGATTTTGCCTCGAGTATTGCGTTGTTGTTTGAGAAGGTTGAAATAATCTTCGACGGGAGGATTGATAATCTCGATAATTTCAATGACGCGATCGACCACGATATTGGTATGTATCAGGGTTTCGATGACGTCTTTTTGTTGGATGGAGTCTAATTCAATGTTTGCAAGGGCATAAGCTGCTCGGTAGGTGACTTCGGAGGAGGGGGAATCCAATAGCTCAAAAAGAGTTTCATAAGCAAGAGGGGATTTTATAATAGAAAGATCTTTGATGGTTTGAAGGTCTTTGGTTTTGGTGAGATGTTTGAGTTTTTCCTCGGTGAAGCCTGCTTCGTCGAATATAAAATGAAAATCTTCACCTTTTTCTGCGGCAAGGGTAATTAGAAGACGATAGATAAAAGAACGTTGCCTGCGATCAACAAACTTGGAGATAAAAACCTTGGGGGCATCATTCATCATGCTATATTCAATTTCAGACAGCATGCGTTTTTCGTAATCATGATATTTGCGTTCGCGATAGATATTGAGCGCTTTTCGGATGAGTAAAAAAACAATCAGAAGCACATTGACGATCGATAGAATAACTATCAAAACCAAGATCAAAAGCTTCATCTATCCCTCCAGCAAAAGATATTTTATTTTAAACTATTTTTCTTGAATTGAAAACATTTATTTACTTAAAAATTAAAAAACTTTTCCTATCAATTGGAGAAGCTGGAAGTATTAAGCTGGATAATATTAAACGCATGGTCAGCCACCCTCTCAAGATTCATAATAATGTCAGTAAACACCAAAGCTGATTCAACCTCGGTTTCACCGCTGATATAGGTTTCAGATCGATGACTTCGATAATCTTTAACATTTTGGTCAATTTGTTGTTCGATACTGACTGCTTTTTGCATGATTTGCTCAGGGTATTCGAAGAGGTTAAAAGTGTTAATGGCAAGCATGATGTTTTGGTTTACCAGGGAGTAAAGCTCTTTAATGATCCATTTAGTGCCCTCATTGACCCGAACGTTGTTTTCAAAAATAAATTCTGAAATCTCAAAAAGATTGGTGGCATGGTCTCCCCAGCGTTCAATATCATCTACGCTTTGCATAAGAGAAGAAACCGTTTGGCTCATTTCATCAGATATATTATCACCATGGATGTCTCGAAGATATGTCAGAGTTTTTCGTTGCACTTCATTCACCAGGTTTTCCAATTCCCAAACGCGTTTGGCTTCAGAATAAGGGAGATCGCCAGCGATATTTTTAATTTGAGAATCGAGCATTTCGTGCGCCACTGTTGCCATACGATAAAGCTCTTTTTTGACTGCATCCACTGCCAGGGAAGGAGTCTGAAGCAAGCGACGGTCGAGATAGGCAGTTCCCTGCAGGCAGGTTTTTTCCTCTCCCTTAAGTAAGTTTTTAACAATGCGTGAAAAGAGGGGTATCTGCCACACCCAAAACAAGCTCCATAGAAGATTGAAAAGCGTGTGACTATTGGCAACCAGGCGCTCAACACTGAGATCTCCAAAAAGGCCTGATACAGAAAAAACAGCTCTTTCATACCATCCGTTGACTATAAAAGGATATATGATGATTACCCCCACAACGTTAAACAAAAAGTGGGAAAGGGCAATGCGTTTTGCACTGAGTCTTGTGCCTATGGAAGCAAGCATGGCGGTGACTGTAGTGCCGATATTGGCTCCCAGCACCAGAGGAATAGCAGAGCTGATAGCGATGAGTTGTTGGCTTGCCATTGTGACTACAAGAGCCGTGGTGGCTGAGGAAGATTGAATGATGCCTGTAAAAACCGACGAAACCAAAATGCCTTTGAAAGGGTGTTTGCCCATGGATGCCATGAGCTGAGTGAAAGGCTCGTAGTTTCGCAGTGGATAAAGACCTTTTTCCATTAAATACAAGCCGATAAGCAGAGTGGCAAAAGCAATAATGGATTGCCCGATGTCGCGTACCCTTTTTTTACGTCCCAACAAAAAAAACAATAAACCGACAGGAAAAATAAAAAAGCCCCATTCAGTGATTTTGAAAGCAACGATTTGTGCGGTAATGGTGGTACCAATGTTGGCTCCAAAGATTAAACCCAATGCCTGATCAAATCGAAGCAGACCCGAGTTTACAAAAGCAATGGTAACGATAGACACAATGGAAGAGGATTGAACAAGCATCGTCATCAGAGCTCCAGTTAAAAGGCCTGTCCAGGGAGAACGGGTGGCAGCATCCAGGATGGATTTTAATCTTACTCCCGCAATTTCTTTAAGATATTCGCTAAAACTCACTAATCCGTAGAGAAAGATCCCAAGACCTCCGACTATGTAGGCGATGTGCTGATGTTCCAAGGGTCCTATCATTTGTTCTCCGTTTCTTGTGCTTGCTCTTTGCCTATCCAATGACCATTCCAGATGAGATCGTGTTGAAGCAAGCTCGTGTTTTCCTTCAAATATAGTTTTATCGTATCAACCGATGTTGTAAAATAGCGCGGAAGCGTCAAGCGCTGACTTGTTTTTTGAAAAAAATCCTCTTTAACTATTTGTCTTACATGTTCGTCGTTTGCATCATATCTTGGAAGATTAAAGCGATCTGCTTTGGGGTGGATTGGGATCAGGGACTTTCCTCCCCATGCTGTAAAAGCTCCTAACAAGGGCTTATCCTTGTATTTATACTGCTCAACGCCAGATCTGTCCCGAGGAGGACCTCCTCCTGGATAACACAAAGTCATGGCTTCATCGATACGGCATTGAGGAATAGTTTCGAGCACTTGATAAAACTGATCCAAAGTCTTTTTTACCTGTTCCGGTCTGAACTTTGTCAAAATTTGGTGGTCATAGGTGTGATTGCCTATTTCAAAACCCTGATCCTGGAGGTAACTTATCTTGCTTTTCCAAAGCATAGGTTCGTTGACATTTTCAAAAGGGAGGATGGTAAAGTAGAGATAAAAAACCGCATTTTTACCGAATGCAGGATATTTTTCCGCAAAACTCTCCAACATGCCTACTCCTGTTTTGGGATCAGTTTTTCCGTTTTCGAGCAATTGAAACTGGCTATAACGCCCATCGTCAAAAGTAAGCAGGATTGGCTTCCTACCCTCAGGAATAGCTGAAAAGTCTGCCTTCATGAACGCATCAGCGCGAATAGTGCTAAATCCTGCTTTTTCCAGTTGTTCGAGTTGCCACATAAAGGATTTTTCATCAATCCACTGTTTGCTATTGTCGAGTTTGTGATACATCAGCACAGGGATATAAGGATGCTTGATAATATAGATTTCTTCCTGACTCAATTCCATCATATTGGGCTGGATGGGAAAGGAGTCGAGAAAAGTCAGGGGGAGGGGATAGTCAAAAAATGTTTCCCACTCAGGTATCTTGATAAGTTCAAAAAAGAAGTCCAGAGATTTTTGGTCCAAATAATGTTTGGGATAAGTTTGCTGAAGATGCCTCAACAGGGAGATTTCATCTGTTTTAAAGATCCCGTCTCCTTGTATTTGCTGATATGCTTTATCAAAATAGGGAAGGTAGGTCTGTTCCAGGAAGATTTGAACCACTTCATCTTCTTGTTGGAGGATAGCCTGGGTCACACTCTCAGGGTATCCAAGATAATACAACACCGCTTGACGTTCATTGGGGGCAAAGGCACCATGAATCATCACAAGCAGGATGATCCCTAATGCAGGTAACAGCTTTTTTCCAATAAAGCTGATGCTTTTCTTCATACCACGATATTGACCAGACGTCCTGGGATGATGATCCATTTTTTAATTTCCTGACCATTCAGAAACTGCTGTACTTTTTCGCTCGACAAGACCAGGTCTTTTAATTCTGCTTCCTCAATATTCGCTGATACCATGAGTTTTTCTCGGAGTTTTCCATTCACTTGAACAGGTAACTCGATTTCTTCGTCTTTTGCCAGCTCAGGGTCGAATTGAGGCCAACTGCTGAGAAAGATAGACTTCTGATGTCCGAGTTCCTGCCACAATTCTTCGCATAGATGGGGAGCAAAGGGAGACAAAAGCTGGAGCAGAGTCTCAAGAACTTGTCTGGATCTTCGCTCTTCCTTTCCCAAATGATTCACCAGGATCATCATGGCAGAGATTGCAGTATTGAAGGAAAAATGTTGAATATCATGACTCACCTTTGCGATGGTCTTGTGCATCAAGCGTAAAGTGTCTTGAGAAGCTTCTTTTCCGCCTATACTCGAGGGATCAAACAAAGCCCATACTTTGCGGATAAAGCGATTTACCCCTTCGATGGCCTGGGTGCTCCAGAGGGATTCCTGATCAAAAGGTCCCATAAACATTTCATAACATCGCACTACATCAGCCCCATACTGGTCTAAAACTTCATCAGGATTGATCACATTCCCCAAAGATTTGGACATTTTTCTGCCATCTTCTGCCAGCACCATTCCTTGATTGCGGAGCTTGAGAAAGGGTTCAGGGGTGTTGACTTTGCCAAGGTCAAACAAGAACTTATGCCAGAATCGCGCATAAAGGAGATGTAAAACTGCATGTTCTGCGCCCCCAATGTATAAATCCACTGGAAGCCAATAATTGATAGCCTCCCTGGAGGCAAGATCTTCCTGGTTTTTTGGATCGATGTAGCGTAAATAATACCAACAGGAGCCAGCCCATTGGGGCATGGTGTTGGTTTCTCTTTTAGCGGGACCCTTGCATACCGGGCAGGAAGTATTCACCCAGTCTTCCATGGTTGCCAGGGGGGACTCTCCAGTGCCACTTGGTTCATAATGATCCACTTTGGGCAGTTCCAGGGGTAAATCGTTTTCTGACAAGGGCACGATGCCGCAGTTATCGCAATGTATTATTGGAATGGGCTCTCCCCAAAAACGTTGTCTGGAAAAAACCCAGTCGCGGAGTCGATACTGGATGGTTTTTCTACCAGTTCCATCTTTTTCCAGCTGTTCAATAATAGCTTGTTTGGCTTTTTCTGAGGGCATGCCGTTGAACTGATCAGAATTGATCATAACACCCTCGGTTTCGTATGCTCTATCGTCAGGAGCTTGTCCAACTTCAGGCAAAATTACTGGTATGATGGGCAAATCAAACACTTTGGCAAAGTCATAATCTCTTTGATCGTGAGCGGGTACTGCCATGATACTGCCAGTGCCATAGCTCATCAAAACATAATCTGAAGCAAAAATGGGAACATGATGCCCCGAAATGGGATGGATGGCTTTCAAGCCAGTATCGATCCCTGTTTTTTCTTTGCTGAGTTCAGTGCGTTCCAGATCGCTTTTAGACGAGATCTGTTTGAGGTAGTTTTCATAAGCGGGACGAAATTTGTCGCTTATTCTAGCTTTGAGTAAGGGGTGTTCGGGAGCAAGGACAAGATAGGTGGCTCCAAACAGGGTGTCAGGACGGGTTGTGAATACGGTCAAGCATTCGTCTGAGGCTTGGAGTTTGAATTGAATTTCAGCACCTTCGGATTTTCCGATCCAGTGGCGTTGCATGGCTTTGATTTTCTCTGGCCAATCCAGGCTGTCCAGGTCTTCGAGCAGACGGTCGGCATAAGCAGTGATTTTAAGCATCCATTGTTTCATCGATCTGCGTTCGATGGTGCTTCCACAACGTTCACAATGCCCCGAACTCACTTCTTCATTCGCAAGCCCTGTTTTACATTCTGGGCAAAAATTGATAGCAGCCTCGGATATATAGGCCAAACCTTTGTGATACAACTGAAGAAAGATCCATTGAGTCCATCGATAGTATTCGGGATCAGAGGTGTTGACTTCTCTGCTCCAATCATAGCTGAAGCCCAAACGTTTAATTTGCCTTCGAAAATTGGTAATGTTGCGTTCGGTGGCAATCTGAGGATGTATCTTCATTTTTATAGCATAGTTTTCGGTGGGCAGTCCAAAAGCATCCCAACCCATGGGGTGGAGGACGTTAAAACCGTTCATGCTTTGGTAGCGAGAGACGATATCGCTGGCAGTGTAGCCCTCGGGATGACCTACGTGCAAACCTTCTGCCGAGGGATAGGGAAACATATCCAAAACATAATATTTGGGTCGTGTAGGGTCTATTGATCTACGATTTAAGTCATTCGCTTCCCATACAGCCTGCCATTTCTCATCAATTTTCTTAAAATCGAAATCATCTCTTTGCATTATATTCCTCTTTACAGGGTTTAAATTTCAGTTAAATTATAGATGAATAGATTATGAAAAACAAAATGAATGTAAATTGGCTACGAATTGGAATAGGAACTTTTTTGGTGCTTATCGTTGCCTTTATCGTCACCTGGGGCATCCAGAAAGCCCTGGCTCCAAGCGATCCACTTAAGCCCTCCAATCCCAATGGTCAAAACTCCCAAAAAGATCCCTCGCCTCCCTTTAGCACCGATCCCATCCAGGTTAAAGCCTTCCTAAATCTCCCCTCCGACCAAAAACTTCAAGTGTTTCTTGGAGAAACCGACATCACACTTCCTGGCAGCGAAGTCAAAATCAAGCCTGGCATTTATATGCTTCGTATTGTGGATGAAACCGGACGAGAGCACCAGGAACCCGTTTTAATCGACGAAAAAAATACCGAAATTCGCAAATCCATCAGCATGCCCCCCGAGCGCAGGACGATTCTCATCCGCACCGACTTGGATTTATGCGATTTTTATCTCAATGGCAAGTTTGAAATGAGCTTCAACAAGGAAACCACAGTAATGTTTCCCCATGGAAGCCACACCATCGAAATTCGCAAAGCGGGATATCAAAGCCAGAGCAAAACCATTCAAGTAGATGCCCAAACTTCCGATGAGATCATCATCAAGCTCAATGCAAGCAACTAAACAAATCAATCATTCTATCTTTTTAGCCTGGAGGAAATGATGAAAAAATTACTTTATTTGTTTTTTGGTGTACTTGTTGCTGGTCTTGGAGCTTTCCTCATTGCTATCTGGTTTAAAGATTTCATGATAGTACTCAGAGGTTTGCTCGGGCCCATGATCATTCTTGCTGGAGCCATCGTATTCATCGTTGGGCTTATGACACCCTTCAAAGAAGAAGACTTATTCGCAGATAATGCCGACGGCTGTGGCCCAGACAATCCCGATTGCTCCACCACCGACGCCGGCATCACCGACGAAGACCACAAAACAGACTAAACCACTGCTCCTTTTATGCCAGATGGATGGGGCTTCCCAAAGCCACTTCAATCACATCTGCAAACACTTCTGAAAAAGTTGGATGGGGAAAGACTATCTCTCCCAAACGGTGGAGGGGTAGTTTTTCGTCTATAGCTATGCTTGCCATGCTGATCATATCCGAAGCGTTTTCTCCCAGTATAGCGCATCCCTTGATCAAACCATCCACCACAAATAGTTTGATGAGTCCTTCGCGAATATTGCATGCTCGAGCTCTGCCGTTGGCAGCATAAGGGAAAGAAAAAACTTCTCCCTTGCTCAGATCTCCGGTGGAAGCGTATTCGGGTATGGAATAGACCACTCTCGGAATCGTTGTGTAATTCATCCCTTCTGTTTCTTGCCCCAGGATATGCTTGCAGGCTATTTTTGCTTCCTTGAAAGCGGTATGAGCCAAAAGTGAAACTCCATTGACATCTCCGATCGCATATACGTCAGGATGATTGGTCTGCATAAAAGGATTCACCGGGATGCCTTTGGGCGAAAAGGTGACCCCCAAAGACTCAAGCACAGAAACAGGAAGCAAAGGTTTTCTGCCAGTGGCTATCAGGATTTGCTCAAAATCTTCTTTCGACAGGGTATTGTCCCTGTTCAAGCAAACACTGCATCCATCCTCACGTGTCTCGATGCCTTCAATTTTCTGAGAAGTCCAAATCTGAATTCCCATTTTCATCAGAGTTTGCGTCAAAACGTTTACACAATCGATATCTTCGCCTGGGATAAGTTGAGAAGTCATTTCGACAATACTAACTTTCGACCCTAAAGCTTGATAGATCGTTGCCATTTCAATCCCTATCACTCCACCCCCTACTACCAGGAGGCTTTCAGGTATTTTTTTCAGCAATAAAGCTTCATCACTGCTGACAACCTTCTCACCATCCATTGGCATTCCAGGAATGATAGAAGGCTGAGATCCTGTGGCTATGATGAGCTTGTCAAAACTCTCAAAAAACTCTTCTCCATCTGAAAGCCTGATCTTGACCGCACCTTCTTTGCTTCCTACCACTTCTCCACGAATGAGTTGGACTTCACGTTTTTTCAAAAGATATTCCACTCCACTGCGAGAAAGGGTAGCAGCCTTTTGCGCGTGAGCTCTGATTTTAGCAAGATCGGTCTTGACCCCGGAAAAATCTATCCCCATGGATTGATATCGTTTGGCTTCCACCAGGGGATGAATGGCTTTTAGTAGCGCTTTGGTGGGGATACAACCACGATTAACACAGGTGCCTCCCAGATGTTCTTTTTCCACCAGGATTACTTTGGCTCCAGCTTGTATGGCTGATAAAGCAGCCACATAGCCACCAGGACCGCCACCAACTATGACTATTTTCATTATTTCCCCCTTTTTTAAGGCTAAATTATTGGAAAGACTTTTGCACTCTTTCCATAAGCTATTATAGTATTATGAAATGATTGGGATTCAAATTTCTGGAAAACAAGGCTTGGATCGGTGGATTAAAATCATAGACATTCTTCAATTGGATGCTTGTCAAATGGTGGTAGATCCATCGATTTTTGCAGGCACAAAAACGAGATTTCATTATCAAAGCATTTTCGAGCAGTTAAAGAAACAGCACCATATCCAGAAAATCTTCCTTCATGCCCCCGACCACTCCAACATTAGCGGAGAATCTCGCTATCACCGCATAAGATCCTGGAAAACCCTGCGCTATCAGCTTCAACAATGTGAGGAAATGGGGGTGGATGGCTTGATTGTTCATGTCAATCTAAGAAATCCCCTGGATCATAAAAACCTTTACAATGAGCTTTCTTCAGTTTTCTATGACACCTTGTTAAAGACCCCTCTTTTGCTGGAAAACACTGCCTACCCAAGAGCTTCTGTTGGTTGTCGGCTTGATCACTTGGGCAAGCTTGCAGATCAACTAAATGATTGGACGCCTACGGGAATTTGTTTGGACTCTGCTCATCTCTTTGCGAGTGGCTATCTCTTTGAAGATAAAGAAGCGGCATTCCAGCTTCGAAACCAATATTCTCAATTGTTTGATAGAGTAGCACTATTGCATGTCAACGATTCCAAAGAACCCTTTGAAAGCTTTCGAGATCGTCACGAAGAGCTGGGAAAAGGCTTTATCGGCCTTGGAGCTCTGGGCGCATTGCTGTCGCTTTTTCCTCAATCCATGCCCTTTATCATGGAAGCTCCCCAGATACCTATCGAAGACTTGCTTCGATCGGTGGAAGAGCTCAAAATCCTTGTCAAATCCAATTGCAGAGGCGCTGAAACCCCTCTGGCTCCAGTAATCCCCTCCTGGATTTACTGAGTCTCCTGGTGTATTATTTTATTTAACTTTGCGATATAATAAGTGAAATAAGAAAAAGGAGCAAAGCATGCTAAGAAAAAAGTCATGTTTAATGGTCTTGTCTTTCCTCTTATTGTTTTTCCTGGCTTCATGCGAAGCTTTAAGCAATACTGCCCTACTGGTCAGTATCCAGGAAAACGAAATCGAAAAAGTAGCTGATCTACGCTCCATCCCGGGAGCTCCCTTCACCCAAGAGCAACAGATCGGAGGCTGGTATTTTACCTCTCCCTACGAAGATTCCACTTCCCTTCATCTGGTCTATATGCCTTTTAAGAACAATGAGCCAGAAGAAATCGAGTCCATCCACTATTTAAAGCTTAATCCTCTTACTCAGGAATTCACTTCTCAGGAAGTTTTTTCGGAGCTGAATCCCAGACTTAAACAATCCCTTGGTTTTTTTGATGGGGTCTGCTGGGTCACAGAAGATCAAAAGATCCTCACCTCTGATCTTAGCACAGGAGGCATCGTGAGCTACGATCTGATCCAACAAAAAAGCTCTCAGAGCAAGCCATTGGTAAATTCTTCCAGGATAAGCTCCTTTTATCTCAAAGATCAAAGCTTGTATTTTGTGAAGGAGCAAACGGTCAAAGAGGAAACACAGCGAACCCTGTATTCCATCGACTACCCTTCTCTCGACCCCTCCACACTGAATGAATTATATCGGATGGAAGTGATTCGCAGGAAAGAAGGTCAGAAAGAGGAAGTTCAAAATGGTTTCAGCAAGATCTCTCATATCGAAGGAGAAAAAATCTATGGAACCTTTAACTACCACACTCCAAGCGAAGAAGGAACAATAAGCACCACCGGAGTTGCTGAAATCAATCTCAGCGATCAAAGTGAAAGAATCGTTTTCCAGCGAAAGACCCGAGAAATGACAGAACAAGGCGAAATTTTGTGCTATGCCTTCCTCAATCCCAATGGTGCCTGGTTTGGCAAGTACTGGATGATAGAAGAAAGCATCAAAGCAGAAGATACCTGGCAAAAACGACATCATATCTACGACTCGACCGCTCAACTCCAACTGATTGTTGAAGTAGGGTCAAACAATAAGCAGCGATACTTCCTCAAAACCCACCCCGATGGCACCTATCTTTACTGGCTGGATGATTTTGTACTCTACCGCTGGAAAACACCGCTTACGTAGATAGCATCCTTTTACTTCACCCTCCACCGAGGGAGCTCTTAAGGGCTCCCTCTTTTGTATGCTGCATTTGTTGACTAAGCTTTTGCTTGGATTTAAAATTAAAGCATAAAACAGTGTGCTAAAGATGGAGCAAGTTGCGCGGGGAAGATTCGGTGGAGCAATGATGGAGGTATCAAAATAATGATGAACCAGACTAATTTTCGTAGCAAACACCTCAAGAAGTTTTCTTTTTCCTCTTTCACCCCTTTGTTTCTTTATCATTTCTTTACAAAAGGATATGATTTCATAGTCGTTAAAGCAGTTGTTTATTCAGCTCTTTTTTTTCACTTATTCTTGCCTTATGCCATAAGAAGTAGAGATATTGCTGCAAAATTCAAGGAGATAGGACCCCTTGGAGATGTCATCACTCGATCGCAAATTGAAGCTGCGAAAAGTATCACAAATTGGGATGGTCCTTTTGGGATTTTAGGCCGATGGAACTTTCTAGGATCATCCAAAGAGCAGGCTTTGCTCAATGTTCTTATCCGTTTTGTTGTTTATTTGGCAGTTAATGTGGTTTTTGGTTTCTATGTTCGCAGGGCAACATGGAATCGTATCAACTGGAAGGATCTGGCAAGCTTTAACGCTTCAGAAAACAGATGGAACACCCTTGGTTTGGTGTCTTTCATGGTGAGTTCTTTGTTCTTTTTGTACCTTATTATGTGGATTATAAGAATAGGGTAATAGCCATTCATCCTCCTCTCCACCGAGGGAGCTTTTGGGGCTCCCTCTTTTCTTATTTAGAGTCATTGACTCAACTTTCAACTCGAAGCTAATGCCGATTGTTGCGACATAAAGCTTTTATAGTATTCTGTTCTATGCCTTGACTGATATTTATGCTCTACGCTATTACCGTTTGACAAGTGATAAAAATATACTAAACTAAAAGCTAGTTTGATAAGTAGCATTGGAGTATAGTTGCAATGACTCACTCTGCATCAGTATTAATCAGTTCAAAAGGGAACTTCGAAAAGCTTCAGGAGTGCTATGCCATTTGGTACGGGTATTTTCTTTCAATTTCGGTATTTATTATTATATTTATACTTGGAGGTTTTTTTAATGGCAATTGGTTTGCAAGTTGTTAAATCGTTTCCTTATCGAGAGAGAGAGAGAGAGAGAGAGAGAGTAATCGCTCTTCCTCGCTTGTTTCTCGCACGCTAGCCTCATTTCTTTCCCTGGTGCTGATCTTCCTTCTTTCCGTACCAAGCTCGTTTGCTCAAATGTTGGCTTCCCCTGTCTATTTCTCGGGAAGGGTCTATCCTCTCACCTTAACCTCCGAAGGTTCTCCCCTGGCAGGACTTAAAGGAAGATCCTACGAATACATCACCCAAGCCACCACCGATTGGACTTCGCTGATCGCTGACATCCAGGACGGTAATCTTCTCTTTACTATTCATCCTCTTCAACTTCCCGGCACCCTGCTTCCCCTGAATTTCAACCTCACCTGGAATGCTTTTAATGCTGATGTGGATATCGGACTTGGCAAAGGATGGACCAGCAATCTCCATTCCACCATCACCGAAGACCAAGACCAAAACCTTCTCCTTGTCACAGGCACAGGAGCTAAACTCCTCTTTTTATACGATGCCAATACCCAAAGCTATATCAATCCTCCCAGCTTTATGGGAAAGATCGAAAAACTTCCCAATGGAAGCTACCGCATTACTTCCCTCGATGGCAGCAGCCAAACCTTTTCCTCCAACGGAAAACTCAGTTCTTTCAGTCCTCCCTGTGGAGACGCCACTCTGACTGTCACCTATGATGGCAATGGTCGTCCCACCAGCTTAAGCGATACCCTTTCCTCTCGAGCCATTACCCTTGCCTGGGATCAAAATGGCTACCTGAGTGAAGTCGAAGATATGCTTGAAAACACCTGGGCTTTTGCCTACGACCAGGATCAACACCTTACTACCCTCACCCAGCCCGGTGAAACCACTCCCCCTTCCGCCAGCTTCAGTTATAACAGCACGAGCCATCTCCTTGAAACACATACCGACTTTGAAGGCTTTGACTATAATTTCACTTATTACACCTCCGGAGCCCACGAAGGCAAACTGGAAAGTTGGGCAGACTCCCTGAGCAATACCTGGGTACTGGCTTACGATACCTCGGTGCAGGGTTATGCCAGCAAAACCACCGTTACCGATGGAGCCAATATCGATACCGACTACTACTTTGGCTCCACTTCCCTAGCCTTGGAAAAGACTTCCATGGGCACAGCTCCTGACGATATTTATCACGTCTTTGCTTACAATTCTGATGGTTGGCTCACTAGCTCTATCAATCCCATGGGGCATACCACCAGCTATAGCTACGACTCTGTCGGACATCTGACCGAGATTAGCTATCCCCCCGCCACAGCTCAGGACGATCCCTTCCGTGTCTTATTCACCTATACTCCCTCCAATAGTTTGAGCGGAAAACTTACCGAAAGCAAAGAGCTCATTACTGGAAGCACCTGGAATACCACCACCTTAGCCTATACCGACCAAAATGCTCCCTGTCTTCCATCGAGCATTACCAATGCCCTGAATGAAACCACCACTATCAGCTACAACTCCCATGGCCAGCCTACCCAAATTACCTATCCCACTGGAACAGCCCTTAATCCCAGCACGGGCACCATGAGTTTTTCCTATCATCCCACTTCCTATCTTCTCAGCCAAGTGACGGATGCTGAAACCAATGCCAGCACCATGAGCTACAATGCCAATGGACTGGCAGTTCAAACCCTTCGCTATGAAGGTCCTGTGATCAATGGGGTCGTCAAAGGCAACACCACCATTAGCTGGAATGAACTCAGCAAGAATATCAGCACGGAAGACCTGGTGACGGGTATCAGCACAAGTGCTACCTTTACTGCCAATGGGGCGTTGTATACCTCCCTGAAAGATGATTGTGACACCACCACCTCTTATACTACCACCACGGGCAATAATGATGCTGCTATTCGCCCTTCTCCTCCCATTCGATTAACTCCCATCCCTGGGTGTATTGGCGGGATAGATCTTACCTACCGTCCTCTGGTGCAAACCCGTACGGGCTCGAATGGCTATACCACCACCTTTGACTATCTGGGCAATGGCAAACTCAGCACCATCACTGACCATCTGGATCGGGAAACCAGCTACAGCTACGACAGTTTTGGTCGGGTGGATACCATCAGTTATCCCAATGCTACTCAAACGGAATACACTTACGACAAAAACAGCCGTCTGGTCAATCTCAACACTTCCGCCCAGGGCGATACCGTCTATGGCTACGACAATGCAGGCCGTCTCACCTCCCTCAGCGATCCCATCCAGGGCAATCTCAGCTTTAGCTACAATCTCCGTGGCGATCTCTTAAGCGACGCCCGAGCTTCCTATTCCTACGACCTCCTGGGTCGAGGCACCCAGGTAAATTACACTGGAGGAGGCTCGGATTCCTGGACCTATACCCGGGACTCCCGTGTAGCTGCTAAAAACCTGGAAACCTTAAGCTATGATAAAATTGGCAATATCACCCAATGGAACAGCAATGGTACCGACGGAGCTGTCAGCTACAGCTACACTGGAACCCATGGCTCCAAAGCCCTGGGGCTTCCCTCTGCTTCTACGGGCAGCGGGAACATCGGCTCCTATGCCTATACCTACAATACCAAGTATCTCCTTCATACCATGGCTGATACCAGTAAAATTGCTCAAAGCTATACCTACAGCTACAACACTGCCAATCAAATCACCGGACTCCTTTATCCCAACCAGACCAGCACGGGCTATGTCTATGACAACAAACAACTCGACAGCATCCAAGTTCAGCAACTCAATGTCAACCCTCCCATCAACTGGCTAGCCACCGATTCCACCTACAACAGTGATGGACAACGCACTGCTTACAACTTCAGCGTTACCAACGGACAGGGTGGAAGCTTTGCCGAAAACCATGGCTTTAGCTATGATACCGCAGGACGCATGGCTTCCATGACTTACCAGAATGCACAACGCACCGTGGATTTTAGCTACAATGCCAGCACTGGGCTGATGAATGAACTCGATTACTCCGATCTGGGCACCTATACCCTTTCCCATGATACTGCGGGACGCTTAAGCTCGGTGACCTATCCTGATACTTCTCAGGAAAGCTATACCTATCAGGGAGGCTTGGGAAGACTTTCCCAGATTCAATACCCCAACAATCAATCCTTAGGCTTTTCCTGGAACAGCCAAGGACAAGTCTCCCAGCTTCAAGTCAATGATAATGGCACCCTGAGCAGTTATGCCTTTAACTACAACACCCGTGGCAAACTCGCTTCCTATAGCAAAACGGTAGGAGGCATCACCACCGAACAATGGTATCTTTTCCACGGACCCCAGGGCTTGGAAAAAGCCCAACGACTCCAATATGGCATGCTCAATCTCACCCTCGATTTTACGACCGATCCCCGCGGTAGAATTCTTTCCATGACTCATACCCCTTCGGGAGGAGCTCAAGGATTCACTGGAGAAGTCTATTTCCATTATGACAACGCAGGCAACACGAGCCTCCTCACCAATGCCTCCGGAGCTCCCTTAGCCTCTTTCCAACACGATGCCCTCAGTGGAATGCTACTCAATGCATGGAATCCTCAGAATATTACCTTCCCCTGGATCGGAGGAGGATCTGCTGGCGGGGTTACGATAAAACCTTTCTCAAGCCCAAATAGGTTCATTTCCTTCGATGCTTTTTCAATATGGAAGACCATGCAGGAAGCTTTGAAAATCATGTGGAATAAAATTGGAAAAGCTAATTCTTCTTCTTCAATTAATGGATGTTGTGACGATAAAATGTGTTGGTGTAATCCGTGTAGTCATGATTGTCCTTCCTGGATGGCCGAAGAGTGTTGTAAAATATGGAAAGCTGGCTGGCAGGATTCACAAGGTATTAATGGGGTAAACTGCGGTGAAACCAAATGGGATTATGAAGTATTTGAATGTTTGCATAGACACGCATCTGATGACGATCCCAGCAAAGAGACATATGCTTGGTCTGCGAGATTTGCTGCATGGTGTGCCGCTGTTAATGGATGCAGTTGGATTAGAGGAAAAGTACGAGAAACAGTTTACAATGACGAGCTTGTAAAGACAACTGATAAAAGACGTCAAAGAGGCGAAAGAGAAACTGCTAGTGGTGCCTTTGGAAAAAGTTGTAAAGCTGATCAAGCTTGGATTGAGATAGATAAACTACCTGTTAGAAGTAACTTAATTTTAACTAACGGATATGTGGATATTTTATGATACCTTAGTGAAATTATGTTATAAACATGAAAGGAGAGGATGATGGCTAATCAAAGAGGGAAACATATGTTACATCGTAATGGGGTGATACAAAAAGGTTTTATCCTCTTGTTCATGCTGTTATTTTTTGCGCACTACATTACTTCAAGTAGTAGTTCTACTCTAGCTATCCAACATAAAGATTCTCATTTAATGAAGGAAACAATATACCAGTGGTGGAAAGACCAATCTCCTTCAATGGAAGAAATTGGGATCAACCGAGCCAATCCCCAACGAACAGGTTATTATGATGAACAGGCTCTACGAGCAGAGCCAGACCTTCTGTGGAGCAAAAACTATGGCATCATGCTAGAAACTGGTCTTGTTCTTGGTAAATCCATGATATATACCGTTTTAGCTAGAAGGCAGTTGTTGGGGATAGACATCGAAACAGGGGAGATTCGTTGGGAAAGATATCTCTTACGACATCTCAAAGATTCCCCCATTTATGCGAATGAGGTTATATACATCGCAGGAGGCGATCAGCATCTCATTAGTGCCCTTGATGCCAACACTGGCGATATGCTCTGGGAATTTTCACCCCCTGAGCATGACTTTAACATCTGCACAGGGATTGGTTACCATCAGGGAATAGTCTATGGTAGTTCCTCTTATGGAGTATTTTATGCCCTGGATGCCGGTTCAGGGAAGGTGCTCTGGTTTACCCAATTGGAAGGGACTTTAATTTCACCAGCCTTTTTGAACCAGCAAATAGTTATTGCTTCTGAAGAAGGAAGCTTGTATTTGCTAAATGCTTCGAATGGATTGATCCAATGGAAAACCACCTTAGACCATACTCCTGCTCGTATCCCAGCACTGAGTCATGATACAATTTATCTAAACACAAAAGAAGGTACCGTTTACGCTCTCAGCCTTGACAAAGGGGAAATACGTTGGAGCTATAAAACAGAAAGCTCCAGCTCCACTTCCCTTGCTTTGACAGATCAATGGGTGATTGTAGCGACTTGTTGTGGGGTATATGCTTTGGATCGCTTAAGTGGAAAAGTCCAATGGAAAAATCTTTCCTCCGATGCTTTTATAATTGATCCTATCATCGCTCAAGATACCATCTATGTTCACACTAATGCCACAAAGCTTGAAAAGGCTTACCTAATAGCATTAGATCTTCCAACAGGATCTGAACTTTGGCGTAAAACATTAGAGGGAAAGTATGGCAAGTATGATCCATTCTGGACTTCCCCAGTAATCAAAGACAAGACCATCGTATTAATCTCCTTCTTTGGTGATATTTTTGTGCTCAAGTAGCTAAATCATTTCTGCTTCAGCTCGAGTTTTTGAAATTAATTCTTATTGTTTAGTTTCTACCTTCCACCGAGGGAGCCCCAAAGGCTCCCTCTTTTTTATTCCCTCTTATATTATTCAAAGAATAAGGTATAATAGTTTCAGCTACCTTCAACATGGGGGTGCGTTTCCTCAACGCCCTGCTATGTTTTGGGTGTAAGCATATTTTAAGGAGGAATTTTACATATGTTGCCTAAAGAGGAAAAATTACAAATTATTCAGGATTTTAAGACTAATGAGGCCGATACCGGTTCTCCCGAGGTCCAGATTGCGCTACTCACCCGACGCATCCAAACTCTGTCCGAGCATCTCAACATCCACAAACACGACCACAGCTCTCGCAGAGGCTTGCTCAAGATCGTTGGTCAACGCAAAAGATTGCTTCGATATCTAAAAAAATACAATCATGAAAGCTATCTAAGCATCTTAAGTCGTTTAAATATTCGCGCAATAAAATAGCAAAGAAAGTAAGGATTGATGAATGCAAGAAGTGAATGAGCTGAACTTTGAAAAAACGATTCGAGGCGTAAATTACTCGGTTAATGTTGGCAAAATGGCCAATCAAGCTAGTGCTGCTGTGCTCATGAAAGCTGGCGAAACTGTGGTGCTATGCTGTGCTACCATTGCTAAAGAAGCCAAGGCTGATATCGACTTTTTCCCCCTCACCGTGGACTACATGGAAAAGATGTATGCTGCTGGCAAAATACCTGGAGGTTTTTTCAAACGTGGCGGAAGGCCCACCGACTATGAAATATTAAAGTCCCGTCTGGTCGATCGTCCATTACGTCCCATGTTTCCCCATTACTTGCGCAATGAAGTTCAGATCATGTGCTATGTTCTTTCTTCTGATGGAGTTCATCAGGGCGATGTACTCGCCATCCAGGGCGCTTCCATTGCTTTGAATATTTCTGAAATACCCTTCAAAGGTCCTGTTTCTGCTGTTCGCGTAGGCATGCGAGATGGTATGCTGGTCATCAATGAAACTTCCACTTCCGATCAGGAAGGCACTCTTGATATGGTAGTGGCCGAAAACGACCACTCTCTTTTGATGGTGGAATGTGGCGCAAAAGAGTTGAGCGAAGGCCAAATTACCGAAGCTTTTCAATTGGCCCATCAAGCCAACCAGGAGTTTCTTGCCTTTCAGGAGGAATTTATCCGAGCTGCCAACCCCAAAGCCAAGCTTGAAATTCCTGAGCCTGTGATTTCGGAAGAAGCTGTCAAAGCGGTGGATTCCTATCTCTCTTCCCGCATAGATGATGCTCTTTTCAATCCCAACAAGCTCCAACGCGAAAACGCAGTGAGTCAGCTTAAAAAAGATATGATGACTGCGCTTGAAGCTGATTTTGAAGAGCTTAAATCTGATCTGGATCTGGCATTTGAAAACTATATCGAAGCTTATGTTCGCAAAAAAATTGTAGTAGAAAATATTCGACCCGATGGTCGCAAAACAGACCAAGTGCGTCCTATCAATATTGAGATAGGTCTTCTTCCTCGCGTGCATGGCTCAGGTCTCTTTCGCCGAGGGCAAACCCAGGTACTTTCGCTTGTCACGCTGGGAGCCAAGGGTGAAGGACAGCTTATTGAGGGCTTATACGAAGAAGAAGTCAAACACTACATGCACTACTACAACTTTCCTTCCTTCAGCGTGGGCGAAACCCGACCCAACCGTGGGCCAGGCCGTCGCGAAGTAGGGCATGGAGCCCTGGCAGAGCGAGCTTTGTTGCCCGTGATCCCTTCGGAGGAAGATTTCCCTTATACCATCCATGTGGTATCCGAGGTGTTGGAATCCAATGGATCCAGCTCCATGGCTTCGGTGTGTGGCAGTACCCTTGCCTTGATGGATGCGGGTGTGCCTATTTCCGGAGGAGTAGCAGGGATCGCGATGGGTCTCATTACCGAGGGCTCCCAATATCGTATCCTCACCGACATCCAGGGCGTGGAAGACGCTACAGGAGACATGGATTTCAAAGTGGCAGGCACCCGAAAAGGTATCACTGCTCTTCAGATGGATATCAAAAACGATATGATCACTCAGGATATTGTTGCCGAAGGCTTACTTCAAGCCCGAACCGCCCGACTCCACATCCTCGATATCATGGAAAAAGAAATCCAGACTCCCCGAGAAAATTTATCCAAATATGCCCCCAGGCTCCAGGTGATCCAGATTCGAACCGACAAAATCGGAGAATTGATCGGACCTCAGGGCAAAGTCATTAAGAAAATTATTGAAGAGACCGAAGTTAAAATTGATATCGAACCCGATGGCAGAGTCTATATCACTGCTCCCGACGAACAGCGCATGATGCTGGCGGTGGATGCGGTGCATGCTGTTATCGACGATATTGAAGTTGGCAAGCTATACAAAGGCAAGGTCGTAAATATTCGAGAATTTGGAGCCTTCGTGGAAATCCAACGTGGCAAGGATGGACTGCTCCATATTTCTCAGATTTCTCAGCAACGTATCAATAAAGTGGAAGATGTCCTTCATTTGGGGCAAGAGCTCATGGTCAAGGTGATCGGGATCGATGATCAAGGAAGGGTCAGCTTGTCAATGAAAGATATTTAATATCCTGAACATGGATACAGAGAGGATATCCGACCTGAGTAAGGACGAAGTATTTCAGGCTATATCCTCTCAAATTGCCCAGTGCAGGAAGTGCGATCTTTATAAGGGGCGCAACAAACCGGTTCCAGGGGAAGGCAATTTAAATGCCTCTCTGTTTTTTGTGGGGGAAGGTCCTGGAGCTAACGAAGATATTCAGGGTCGACCCTTTGTCGGGCAAGCGGGTAAGGTTTTAGACCAATTGCTGGCGGGTATTGGCTTGCAACGATCGGATGTTTTTATCGGAAATGCTGTCAAATGCCGTCCCCCGGGCAATCGTACTCCATTTATACAAGAAATACGGGCCTGTGAAGACTTCCTTTTAGCCCAACTTGCGCTCATCGAGCCCAGGGTGGTAGTGCTTTTGGGAAATGCCGCACTCACAGCTCTTTTGGGAGCCAATCATTCCATTTCACGAGTTCGAGGAACTCTCATTGAACATCAGGGGATGAATTTTTTCCCCATTTTCCATCCTGCGGCTTGTTTGTATCGAAGAGAAGTTTTCGAGCAAATGAAACAAGATTTTATGACACTAAAAAATATTATGAAAGAAAAAGTACAATGATTAAAAACACAGAAAAACAAGTGCTTCCAAACAGGAATCAAGCACAAAACAGAGCAAAGCCTGCTCCATCCAATTTGTTTCCCAAAAAAACCACTCAGGTTAAGGTAGTTTTCCTTGGAGGCTTGGGCGAAATCGGCAAAAACATGACAATTTTCGAATTTGACAACGAGATGATCCTTTTGGATGCTGGCTTTATGTTTCCAAGGGTTGAAATGTTGGGGATAGACAAAGTCATTCCTGATTTTTCCTATCTCCTGGAAAACAAGCATCGACTCAAAGGAATTGTCCTTTCCCATGGTCACGCCGACCATATCGGAGCCTTACGCTATTTTATTGATCAGATCAATGTTCCGGTCTATGCCTCCTCTCTTACTATTGGCATTCTTAAAGAAGAAATGCCCTCCTATCTCAGTAAAAACATCAATTTTGTGACTATTGAACTGCCTTCTGTGCACATGATAGGAAAAACTGAAGTGCAGTTTTTACGCGTCAACCACAGTATTCCTGATGGATGTGCTACGGTGTTCAAAACTTCCATGGGCAGTATTATTCACTCGGGAGACTTTAAAATAGATCTTACTCCCATCGATGGCAAACCCATCGATCTACAGCGCTTTGGTGAAGCAGGCAAACGGGGCGTTCTCCTATATCTGGGAGATAGCACCAACGCAGATGAAGACGGCTACACTGGTTCGGAAAGCTCCGTAGGCAAGCGCCTTGAAGAGCTTATCCGCTCTGGCACAGGCAGGGTCTTTGTGGCTACCTTTTCCACCAATCTTCACCGAGTCTTACAGGTCTTTGATATTGCCCAGCGAGTGGGGAGAAAAGTCTTGGTGGATGGAAAATCGATTATATCAATTATACAGGTTGCCAACCGTTTGGGGTATGCCAAAATCCCCAAAGAGCAAATGATTTCCTATCTGGATCTCGACAAACTCCCCGACCATGCCCAGCTCATTTTAGCCACCGGCACTCAGGGCGAGCCTTTTTCCGGTCTTACACGCCTTGCCAACAACAATCATGATAATTTGAAGATTAAAAAAGGGGATATGGTGATTATCTCTGCAGACCCTATCCCAGGCAATGAATCCTATGTCAACAAAGTCATCGACAGCTTGCTCAAAATGGGTGCCAATGTGATCTATCGTCAGGATAATGTTCATGTTTCCGGTCATGGAAGTAAGGAAGACTTACGTACGATGATGTCGTTGATCAAACCCAATTTTTTCATCCCCGTCCATGGGGAGTACCGTATGATGCATGCCCATTGCAAGGTGGCTCAGGATACGGGCGTACCTGAAAAGAACACTCTGATTGCTGAAAATGGCGATATTATTACCGTGCAAGCTAATCGCATCTTTCGATCGGGTAAAGTGCCTGCCAATCCTGTCATGATCGATGGTAAAACTATTGGAGATATTGAGCCTTCAGTGATAGATGAGCGTCGACGTCTATCTAAAGAAGGGGTGGTAAATGCGGTGATCCAGGTGGACAGCAAGGCTCGAAAAATGATGAATCAACCCATCATCGAGACCAAGGGATTATTTTCCTCTCGTATCTCCAGCGATATATTCAATAAAATTTCGGATAGCATTCAGGAAGTGGTCCATAAGTGGTCCAGCCAGCGAGGCAACGAAAAAGATCTTGAGATTATGCTGAAAGGATGTATTGCAGGAGTGATTTCTGCTGAAATGCATCGCAAGCCTATCATTTTCGTGACTGTGATGCTCAACGGAAAATAAGATGAAAAACATCCCCAGGCTACGTTTTTTTACCCGAGCTGCTATCATAGCCTCTTTATATGTAGCGCTTTCCCTAATCTTACATCCTATCAGCTTTGGGGCTATTCAGGTGCGTGTTTCTGAAACTCTCACGATTCTTCCCTTCTTTTTTCCTGAAGCCATTTGGGGTTTGGCCATAGGCTGTGTCTTAGCCAATATTGCCTCCCCTTTTGGTTGGATTGATATGGTTTTTGGTTCGCTTTGCACTTTGCTTGCCGCGGTCTTGACCTGGCAGCTTCGAAAAACAGGTAATCCTTATTGGGGCATGCTGCCTCCAATTGTCATAAATGCGCTGGGAGTAGGGCTCTATGTTTCCATCATGATCCAGGAGCCTCCCGCCTTCCACCTCCTGAGCTATCTTGGGGTGGCATTGTCTGTGGGTATTGGTCAGGTACTTGCAGTGGGAGTGGGGGGGTCTATGCTGGTTCATTTCGTTCGCAAGTATAAGGAGAAATTCTTATGAAAATTGCCATAGCTCAGATTTCACCCAAATTCGGCCAATGGAAAGCCAATCTCGATAAACACGAGCAATATATTGAGCTGGCTATCCAAAACAAGGTCAAACTCCTTCTCTTTCCTGAAATGTCTCTGACGGGGTATGCGCTTAAAGATCAGACTCCCAGCCTTGCAGTGACCCTCCAGGACGAAAAACTTCAGTATATTGCAAAATGCTCTCAGGAGCTTGATCTTGTGGTAGGTTTTCCAGAGCTTATTCCTGGCGAGGGATATGCGATTTCTTCCGCCTATTTCCACAAGGGCTATCTTTTACATGTGCATCGCAAGGTCTATTTGCCCATCAACGGCATGTTTGACGACCTGAAAGATTTTCGACGAGGGGAAAGCATCAAAGCTTTTCATGCAGGATCATGGAAGCTTGGGATCCTGATTTGTCGCGATCTTTGGCATATGGATGCCGTGCAAGCCCTTGCCCTGCAAAAAACTCACATGATCCTGGCGCCTTCCGCAGTGCCTTTGCGAAGTATCGGCGCTCAGGGTCCCAATATTCATTCCTTTATGGAGCGTACTGTTCGTTCTTACAGCGAACACCACACCATGTATTTCGCTTTTGCCAATCGGGTGGGTTTTGAAGAAGGCATCTGTTTTTATGGTGGCAGTATGATATCCGACCCCTTTGGCAGAGTCATTGCTCAAGCCTCCTTTTTAGAAGAAGAACTTGTGACTGCTGAGGTCAATATGAGCCAGATACATCGGCGTATTGCCAATCTTCCTCTCAAGCACGAGGAAAACCCTTCGCTTCTTTTATCTGCCTATGAAGAGGAGGTTTTGCCATGAAATCCCTGAGTCTGCCTGAAATGGATTATGCTTTTACTCAGCGAGTGATCCAGGCTTTTATTCTTGCTGAATCTGAGAAATACCGTTTTAAGGGCGCAGTGATAGCCTTATCGGGAGGCCTGGATTCCTGTCTAACGGCTTTTTTAGCTCATCAAGCCCTGAATGGGAAAATTTCCTTGATCTATATGCCCTATGGGGAGCACCCCTCGTCTCAGAAGGATGCTCAAGCTTTGGCTGAGTTTTTACAAACCCCCATGGAGCACTTTGATATTAAAACCACAGCGGATAGCCTCTTTCAGGGTCGGAATATTCAGGATCCCAAGCGAAGAGGTAATGTTTTAGCACGGCTTCGCATGAACCTTCTCTTTGATCTGAGCGCTCGAGACCATCTGATGGTAGTGGGCACCAGCAACAAAAGCGAGCTGTTGACAGGCTATTCCACCTGGTATGGCGATAGTGCTGCAGGCATCATGCCTCTGGGTGATTTGTACAAAACCCAGGTTCGAGCTTTGTCTGCTTATTGTCAGCTTCCCGAAAGCATTCTTCGCAAGGCTCCCTCCGCAGAGCTTTGGGAGGGGCAGACCGATGAAGGAGAAATGGGTATTTCTTACCCCGAATTGGATGCTATATTGTATCATTGGATTGATTTGCGTCACAGTCCCGAAGAACTCCTTCAAATGGGCTTTAATGAGTCGCTTGTTCAAAAAACAGTATCTTTGGCACGCAAAGCATTGTTCAAACACAAATTGCCCATCATCTGCAAGCTTTCCGATCGCACTATTGGCCTGGATTATCGCTTAAACAAAGAATGCATGAATCTGGAATAAGTTTTTGAGCTGAATGGAGGCGCAAGATGCCAGTATATTCTTATAGCCGGATCAATACCTACGACCATTGTCCCATGCAGTATAAGTTTAAATACCTGGATCGCATCAAACCCCCCACCGAGCTTAAGACCATCGAAGCTTTCATGGGCAACTGCATTCATCATGTTTTGAAGGATTTTTACCAACAGCTTCTGTTTCAACGCATTCCCAGCCTGGAGGAAGTATTGGCCCTTTATCAGGAGGAATGGAAGAAAAATTGGACCGACGATATTGTGATTATGAAAATGCCTCTGGAGCCGGGGCACTACCGCCAAACTGGCGAAAAGGCTCTTAAAAGCTATTATGAGCGCTATCATCCCTTCTCGGAGGATCAGAGTCTGAGCTTGGAAAAAGAACTCACCTTTCCCATTGGTCCTTATTCGTTTAAGGGATATATCGATCGCTTGAGTCTTGAAGCAGATGATATTTATGTGATACATGATTATAAGACCTCGGGCAGTATGCCTACTTTTCCTGAAGTGGAAAAAGATCTTCAACTGGCGATGTATCAGATCTCTATTCACCGTCATTTTCCAAATGCAAGCAAAGTGCGTTCGGTTTGGCACTATCTGCTGTTTAATCAGGCATGGACAGTGGAATTGGAGCCTTCTCAGCTGGAAAATAAAGAAAACTTGATCATGCAAAAGGTATATACCATCGAAAATGACAGTCTGTTTGAACCCCAGCCCTCAGCTCTCTGCCACTGGTGCAGTTATGAAGAGATTTGTCCTGCCAAGACGCATGCTTTGTCTTTGGAGGAAGAAGAGCTTCCCGAGGAAGAGCAGGGTTTTCGTATGGTCAATGCTTACGGAAAAGTGTGCGCAGATTACAAGAAGGCGCGTGCTCTGCTGGAAGGTATCAAGCTTGAAAAAGAAGCCCTTGAAAAGCAGATGGTGGACTACGCTAAGGCTCATCAATACAAGGTGATCCAGGGTAAAACCGCTGCCCTGCAACTGAGTGATAAGCTTTCTTACAAATTCCCTGACAGTAAGGATCCCGCCCGACCTTTTATGGAAAAGCTTCTGGAAGAGCAAAATCTTTGGAAAGAAGCCTCAATTCTTCATTCTGCAAGGCTCAACAAGCTGGTCAAAGACCCCCAGCTTGACCTGGCTATCCGTCAGGAGCTCATGTCTTATACCAGCATGGACTTAAAAACAAGTTTCAAGTGGATTAAAAATGCCATGAACACAGAAGATAGCGAGGAAGACGATCCAGATACTGAGGCTTCAGATTCCTGATTGACAAATAGCCAGCTTAGGATATTTTGGTAGTGTTTTTTTGTTAAGTTTTGAGTTTTTTAGGAGGTAGCGTAGTATGAAAAATTGGATGATTGGACTGGTTTTACTGCTTGCTTTGTCTTTTGGATCATGCAAAACCCAGTCTGGCACTAATCCTGAGCAAACACCACAGGATACCCCACGGGTTCCACCGCTTGCTCAACTTGAAGAAAAAAAGGAGCCTGAAATGCAAGTACAGCGACCTGCCATGCCCACGGCAGAAGAAATCAAGCAAATGCAAAATGAATACATCATTTTTGACACCGATGAAGGGATCATCAAGCTTGAACTTTTCCCCGAAGCTGCTCCCATGACCTGTTTTAATTTTAGAAACCTCGCCGAAGAGGGATTCTATGATGGCACTATCTTTCATCGAGTCATCCGCGATTTTATGATTCAGGGCGGAGGCTTCACTCCCAATATGCCCAAACAAGTACCTTACCAATTCAAGGATGAAATCAATCCCGACGCCCTCAAAGTCAACCCTCAAGCATTAGCAGAATACCAACAAAAAGGTTTTGTGTATGATTACTCACTTCCATCCATTAGACTGGACTATGGCGTATTAGCTATGGCAAATGCCGGTCCCAACACCAACGGTTCCCAGTTTTTCATTATCACCAAAAAAGACGGCACTGATTGGCTAAATGGTGGACATACCGGCTTTGGACGCGTAGTGGAAGGCATGGATGTTGTATTGAAGATTGAAAAAACTTCCACTGATCAGTCCGATCGACCTGTGGGCAATATCATGATTCGCAAAGCTACGGTGGTTTCCAAGTAATAAATGCCCAAAGATTGCGTGCTCATTGTAAACCCTATTGCTGGCGGAGGGGCAAGCCTTAAAAAACTCCCCGAAGTTTTGCGTTTTTTGGAGGAAAACTCCTGGAAATGTAGAGTATTTACCAGCACTTGCCCTGGGCATGCAGAAATTCTTGCACAAAAACTAGCACGGGAAAATCAAGTCATCATTGCTATTGGCGGTGATGGCACTGTGAATGAAGTCATGAGGGGGGCTTTGGGCTCCCCTTCCATGATGGCGATCATCCCCTGCGGATCGGGCAATGATATTGCAGCTTCCTTTGGTATCACCAGACAAAACGCACTCGAAACTCTTGTTTCAGGCGTGTCAAAAAAGGTGGACATCGCTTATGTCAACAACGAACCCTTTCTTGGAGTGGCTTCCTGTGGTTTGGACACAGAAGTTAATCGTACTGCCAATCGTATCCCTCGTTTGATCAAGGGAGCCCTTCTCTATACATTGGCCTTGGTGATTGCCATAGTGAAATATAAACCCATGGAGATCACCATCACCACCCCAGACAAGAGCTATACCGAAAAAATCATGCTTTTGGCAGTGGGTCACGGCGATCGCTATGGAGGAGGGATGAAGATCACTCCTTTGGCTCAACGTAGCGATGGCTTATTGGATGTGTGCCTGGTGAAAAATATCAACAAATGGAAACTCTTGTTTATATTTCCTCTGGTCTTTTCGGGCAGGCATATCCGTCACCCGAGGGTAAGTTATGAACAGGTGGCTTCACTGAGTATTGAAGGATGCGGAGAAGTCTTTGCCGATGGAGATTTCAAATCGCTCTTGCCAGCTAGATATCGGCTCCAGCCAGCCTTGTTAAACTTGATCCAAGCTCGATAGCAAGCTTAGATCTTTTCAAAATAAAAGCTTTTTTCTGCAAAATTGCGTCGTGCATAATAGGAAAAACCAGCTTCACGAAGATAGCTCAACTGGATTTCGTAATGCTGAGACAGACTTTTAGCACTATGAGCGTCGCTTCCCAGAGTCACGATTTCACCCCCCAATGCTTTGAAACGTTTCAAGATGTTCAAAGGAGGGTGGGGTCTTCCCATGCTCTGAATCCCTTTGGCATTGATTTCCAAGCCCTGCCGGTTGGACACAAGATTTAGCAAGACTTGATCGATCGCTTCCTCCCAGGATAAAAACTCTTCTTCGCTGATTGCCTGGTAGCGCAAAAGATAATCGATATGCCCCAACACATGAAAAGGTGTCATTTGTCGAGTGATATGGATCAGCGCATTCCAATAGGCTTCAAGAATGGTATGAGAGTCATAAAACTGCATCATGGTGGGGTTGCAACAGCCCATATCCAACACTTCATGCAGGGAAAGAATTAAAAAATCCCACTCCCAGGGAGCGATATAGCTTTGGGTTTCACTTAGATTACCCTCGTGAACTCCCAGCTCCAGCCCAATCCCAATCGACAAATCAGGGTAACTCAGACGCGCCAACTGCAGGTTTTCACGGTAGGCTTTCAGATCGATCAAGGGGACTTGCCCAGGATCGCCTACATCCAAATGCTCGGTAAAGACTATTTCCTTTATTTCATTTGCTCTGCAATATTCCAGAGCCTTGGTGACTTCCATCCTGCTGTCAGGCGACCAGGCAGAATGAACGTGATAATCTACTTTAATCATTTCCATGCCCTAGATTATATTCCTTAGGGAAGGGTAAAACATCAGGATATTGCAAAGATTCGTTCATGTGGTTCAAGGTCTGCTCCAGATTGCTGGTCAAATGATTTGATGCAAATTGTTTTCCATTGACTCGTATGAGTGTCGATTGAAGCTCTTCCGACAAACCACAGAGGAAAAACATTTTACCACTACTGTTTCGAAGTTGGGCAAGTTTTTGTAGTTCGATTCCTGCAGAAGCATCCAACCAGTGAAGCCGTTTGGCATCCAATACCAGGGTATGACAAGCCTCGGTCTTTAAATGATGCAAGAGGCTTGTATTTCCAAAAAACAGCGTCCCTTCCATGGCATAGGCATTGACATGGTCGGGCAGGTTGGGGTGTATGATAGGGTTTAGATGAAATTTGGAGCTATGAAAAGCGTGAATTACAATAGCTAAAAGAACCCCGGCGCCCACTGCCAGAGTGATGTCTGCAAGTACGGTAATGATAGCAGTGGTCAACATGACCACGGTATAGGACTTGGGTGCTTTAAAAACCATCAACAAGCTTTCTTTATCGAGCATATTCCAGCAGGTGACGGCAAGAATACCTGCCAGTGCTGACAGGGGGATCCAGGAGGTATAAGAGCCTAGAAAAAGTAAAAAAACCAGAAGGAGTAGGCTATGCACCACACTCACCCAACGCGTTTGTCCTCCGCTTTTGATATTGACTGCAGTTCGGGCGATGGCTCCCGTGGCAGGGACTCCACCCACCATGGCTGCTGCAATATTTCCAAGACCTTGCCCAAACAATTCCCGGTTGGGATCATGAGAGCTTTGGGTCATATGGTCTGCTACGGCCGCAGATAGCAGGGATTCGATACTTCCCAGAAGAGCGATGGTCAGCGCTGGTTTAAGCAGTGAAAGGATCAGCGCTCCATTCATCTGAGGGAGTGAAAGTTGAGGAAGCACCTGGGGGATGGTATTTACGGAAGCCCCCTGCGAACCCAGGAGAAAATATACCCCCATCCCGGCAAGCAATCCTGCAAAGGAAGCGGGGATTTTGGGGAGAAATTGTTGACATAGTAAAATAACCAATATAGTGACAACTGCGATCAGCATTCCGCCGGAAAGGTGTTTGATTTGACCCACAAAGATGAGAATTGCAATGCCATTGGTAAAACCTGCTATCACACTGTGAGGAATCAAATGGATGATCTTTCCCAAACGCAGGAAAGCAAAACCGAGTTGGAGGATGCCTGCCATTAAGCCTGCCAGGAGCATGCCCTGGATGCCATATTTAGACACCACACTGATCAGAATGACCGTCATAGCTCCCGTGGGACCGGTGATTTGAAAGCGAGAACCTCCAAAAACTCCTGCAATCAGACCGCTGACGATGGCAGTATAGATCCCTGCCGCAGGACCCGCGCCACTGGCTGTTCCAAAAGCCAGCGCAAGAGGCAATGCAACGATTCCAACTGTGATTCCCGCCATGAGCTCTTTAAACCACTTTACTTTCACATGAAACCTCCAACAAACATCACAACTTGTTTGCTGGCGAGGTTAGCTGACGGGTTCGGACGGGATCTCCCTCCCTACCGCAATTGGATTCACCCCAAAAACCTGGTTCCCCCACTCTTCCATAGAAGATTAAGCAATACCCCATCATTCTACTCCAAGGGGTTAAAACTTCAATACGAAGTATAAAAGCAGTGATTGAAAATAGAAATTAAATCAATATATTAGATAAGCAACGAGTCATGTAAGTGTTTCATTACTATAATGGAAGGCAGAAAAAATGAATCATAGCAATGTGCTCAAATTGATACGATTAACGCAATTTGTTCAGCAAAATCCCTATTGCTCGGTTCGCTCTCTGAGCAAACACCTGGAAGTCAGCGGACGTACTATCAAGCGCTATGTTGAAACCCTCAAGACCGACTATGACGCCCCCATTCGCTTTGATTATGGCAAGAAGGGCTATGTTTTTGTTTCGGAGTGGGCTTTTCGCATACCCGATCTCACCGAAGGAGAAGTTTTGGCGTTGCTACTTGCCACCTCGCAAATCAAACAATACAACAGCCTGCCCGGCACGGTGCCCTTGAGCAGTCTTGAAAACAAGGTGCGAGTTCTTTTCAGCGACAAGATTTCCCTCTCATCGGACGAGTTGTGTCTGATTCTATCCTCTCAGATCAACCCTGTTCAGGTCAGAAAAGATACCCAGGAGGTGTTCAATTGCCTCTTTCGAGCCACCTGCGACCACGTCGGAGTCAAAATCATATACAAAACCATGAGCACCCAGCGCACTTCCACCCGCATCGTTGATCCCTATCATATCTTTCAACACCAGGGAGTCTGGTATTTTTGCGGATATTGCCACACCCGGGAGGAAATTCGTGACTTTGCCCTCGATCGTATCAAAGATTGCCAGAGCACTGGCGAAAAGTTTGTCCTGCCCTCTGACTTCAACCCCCAGAAATATTTGAATTCCGCTTTCCGTATCATGAAAGGGGAGGCAACCCAGGTCAGCATATGGTTTGATGCCCAAAAAGCCCCATCCATCCGAGAGCGCATCTGGCATAGCAGTCAAGTTATCCACGAACTGCCCGAGGGGGAGCTCTTGCTCCAGCTTCAGGCAAACCCCAAAGAAATCAAACGCTGGGTGCTGGGCTTTGGCTTGCATGCCATATTGCGCGAACCCGAGCACCTGAGGCAGGAAATGCTCGATGAAATCACCGAAATGCGTAAGAAGTATCGGAAGAAAGATTAGATTTGAGTCAAAAAAGTTTGATTAGTGAAAATAGTTAGCAAAGTGACACTAATTGGCACTTTGAAGGAGTATACTGGGGGTAAGATGAGGATAAAATTAGCATAGCACAAAGAAGGATGAGAAGCAATGGATTTTATTGAAAAAGAAGAAAAAAAATTTATAGCGCATGTACGATTAAAAGAAGATAATACTTGGGATGCACCGCATTTTCTCGATGATCATTTACGATTGACCTCAGAGTTAGCTGAAAAATTTGCATCCAAATTTAATTCAGCAACATGGGGAAAAGTCATAGGATTGCTCCATGATGCTGGGAAAGCTCGGGAGGAATGGCAAAAATATCTGATGAAAAAGAGTGGTTATGATGAGAATGCTCATCTGGAAGGAATACCAGGTAAAATTCCTCATGCTATACACGGAGCAAGTTTAGCTGAGGATTTTTTTAAGCAAAAAGGTCGAATACTATCCTATTGCATAGCTGCGCATCATGCCGGATTGCAGGATTGGTCTCCCGAAGAAGAAGGAAAAAAATCTTTGTATTTTCAGTTATCAACCATCAAAGACATTACAGCAATTAAGTCTTTATTTCATGATTATCAAGATATGCCCCTTATTCTTCCATGGAAGTTTGATCATGATCTCGGCTTGTCGCTTTGGATTCGAATGCTTTTTTCCTGTCTTGTTGATGCAGATTTTTTAGATACTGAGAACTATGTGGATGCAGGAAAAACCAAGCAAAGAGGACAATTCTATGATCTGACGACGCTGTACGACCGCTTTAAAGAGCATATCAAATCGATGGAAGCTGATGCAGAACAAACTCCAATCAACCTTTTGCGCCATAAAATACGCGAAAGATGTATCCAAGTTGGACTAGAGTCTAAGGGAGTTTTTTCTTTGTCGGTTCCTACAGGTGGAGGGAAAACTCTTTCGAGTTTGGCTTTTGCTTTTGAACATGCAATAAAGCATCACATGGATAGAATTATATATGTGATTCCTTACACCAGCATTATAGAACAAAATGCTGATGTGTTTCGAAAAGTTTTGGGTGAAGATCAAGTTATAGAGCATCATTCCAATTTAGTTGAGGATGAAGATAATACCAAATCATGTCTGGCTTCAGAAAACTGGGATGCGCCTCTTGTAGTAACGACTAGTGTTCAGTTTTTCGAGTCCCTTTTTGCTGCTAAATCAAGCAGATGTCGAAAATTACACAATATTGTGAATTCGGTAGTAATTCTGGATGAAGCCCAATTGCTACCAGTAAAGTATCTTGAATCCATTTTAAATTCTATGCAGCTTCTTTCAGATCACTATGGGGTTAGTTTTGTTATTTGTACGGCCACTCAACCAGCTCTCTTGGAAAGAAAATCAGCTAACTACTTTTTTCCGGGTTTGAAAAACATTAAAGAAATTATGGGAAGCAAAAGTGAAATTGACCATTTATATCAATCACTCGAAAGAGTCAAAGTCGAGTTACCTGAAAGCTTTAATCGTATAACAAGCTGGGAAGATCTAGCGAAAGAGCTCAATGATTACAAACAAATACTGTGCATTGTTTCTGATCGAGAAAGCTGTTTGACTTTATTTAATCTCATGCCAGAAGGAACTATACACTTATCTGCTTTGATGTGTGCTCAACATCGAAGCGAAGTGATTGGTGAAATAAAGAAAAAGCTGAAAAAAAACGAAGCAGTTAGAGTGATTAGCACTCAGCTCGTTGAAGCAGGTGTGGATATTGATTTTCCAGTAGTTTATCGCGCATTGGCAGGTTTGGATTCTATTGCACAAGCTGCTGGCAGGTGCAATAGGGAAGGCAAAATGCCTTCACTTGGCAAGGTAGTAGTTTTTGTACCACCCAAAGAACCACCCATAGGGATTCTTAGAAAAGCAGCAGATACAACCACTATTATGTTTTACTCAAACAAAGAAAACCCTTTGAATCACAATCGATTTGAAGAATTTTTCTCCGAACTTTACTGGAAGGCAAACTCCTGGGATGAAAAGCAAATAATGAAGCTTTTAAAACCAGATTCTGTTGAGTGCTGTATGCAGTTTCGTACAGCTTCAAGCAAATTTCAAATAATTGAAGAGGGTGATCAGCATTCAATTTTAGTGCAATACAAAACAGGAGGTAAATTAATTGAGCAGTTGAGGAAAAATGGACCAGATAGAAATCTAATGAGAAAACTTCAACGTTTTTCAGTCAATGTCTATAGTTATCAGTTTAATGCTATGATTCAAAATGGGGTCATCGAGGAAATCTACCCGAATATCTATGCATTAGTTTTTTCTAATGATTACTCGAATAAAACTGGAATGGTGGTGAGTTCTGTTTCTGATCCAAATAACTACATAATAAGCAATAATGAAGAAAGGAGTTGATGATTTTGCACAATTGGTGTTTGGAAGTATGGGGTGATTACGCGTGTTTTACTCGTCCAGAGATGAAAGTGGAACGAGTGAGTTATGACATAATTACTCCTTCTGCAGCTCGATCTATCTTTGAAGCAATTTTGTGGAAGCCCGCTATTCGCTGGAATATCACCAAAATTGAAGTATTGAGTCCTGTTAAATGGATTTCTGTCAGAAGGAACGAAGTAGGAAAAGTTATTCCAGCGCCTACAGCCAAGCAGATGTCAGGGGTACTCGGAGCGCCTATGGGTCTTTTTATTGAGGATGAACGCCAACAAAGAGCAGGCTTGTTTCTGAAAGATGTAAAATATAGGATTCATGGTTATTTTGATTTTTTTCCAGCAGAGGAAAGAAAACAAAACCGATCCATAAGCCCTGAGTTTTGGGCAGATGAGGAAGAACATAGCGGGGTTGATAAGTTAGATGAAAATGAAGCAAAATATGCAGCTATGTTTGATCGCAGAGCAAGAAAAGGACAATGTTTTCATCGCCCATACCTTGGTTGCAGGGAGTTTGCTTGTTCATTCAAATTGGTTGATCCATTCGTGGACATTATTGCGCCTATTAATGAAACGCGTGATTTGGGCTATATGCTTTACGATATGGATTTCAACCATGATGAGAATTGCCCTACGCCTTTATTTTTTAAAGCAAAAATCGAAAATGGAACGGTCAATACTGATCGCAGGGAAATTGAGGTGAGAGGTTGATCATCCAGGCATTGAGTGAATATTATGATAGGATGGCCTCAGAAAAAAAAATTGCAAAAAGTGGCTGGATTTCTGTTGGATTGGATTTTTTACTCTGTATCGATATCGATGGAAATATAAAGAATATCGAAGATCTCAGGGAAAAAGAAGCAACAGGAAAAAAGTTCTTATCAAAAATTTTAGATTTACCCAATATTGGAAAACAAGCTTTAAAGCATACAAATAGTGGAAAAGATGCTAACTTGTTATGGGATAATGCCTCTTTTGTTTTTGGGCTGGGCAAACAGGGAGATATACGACTCCAAAGCATGTTAGATGCAATTAATGAATGGATTGGCGAGACTAATGATCCAGGGATTAATGCTATTAAGCTTTTTTTTCAGAAAGGATTAATTGATAGAAACCATTTTCAATCAGCTCTAGAACACATGGATTATGGAGAAGAACTTAGAAAAGGAAATGCCAAGCTTACCTTTAGAGTTTTAGGTACTGAAAATAGGATGACATTTCAATCTCCATTCGTATCAAAAGCTCTTGAAGATTTGAATGAGCATGATTTATCAAAAGCGCCAACTGGAACATGTATGGTTACTGGGATAAGCAATGTTGCAATTGAAACTACTCATCCAGTAATAAAAGGAGTTTGGGGGGCACAATCCACTGGAGCATGTATTGTTAGCTTTAATGCATCTGCTTTTGAATCCTACGGCAAGACTCAAAGCTTGAATGCACCAATCAGTAAAGACATTGTTTCAAAATATGGAAAGGCTCTGAATACCTTACTAGGAAGTACCAACCAAAGGATGCAAATCGGGGACGCATCTACAGTTTTTTGGTCTGAAAAAGAGAATGATTTTGAAAAAGATTTCAGCTCTTTTTTCAAAGAGCCCGACAAAGATGATCCTGAAAAAAACACGTATAAAATTCGCTCATTATTGAATTCTCTTCAAACTGGTGCTTATATTAAAGAGGAAAATAACTCAAGGTTCTATTTATTAGGGCTTTCACCAAATTCCGCCAGGATTTCAGTTAGATTCTGGAGCACGGGACCTATTGGGAAATATGCAGAAAATATTTCCCAATATTTCAATGAGTTTGAAATTGTAAAACCACCAAAGGAGCAAGAGTATTACTCTATTTGGAGAGTTTTAGTAAATATTGCTACCCAGGATAAAAGCGAAAACATACCACCCATTTTAGCTGGTGATTTTATGCGTTCAATTATTGAAGGAACACCTTATCCATCCACTTTACTGCAAGCTGCATTAAGAAGAATAAAAAGCGATACAGAGTTTCGAGTTAAACCAGTTAGAGCAGCCTTAATAAAGGCATATTTAAATCGGTATTATCGTTTTTATCCAGATCAAAAAGTAAAGGAGATTTTTATGAGTTTAGACATTAGTCAGCTGTCCATTGGCTATCAACTGGGCCGGCTATTTGCTGTTTTAGAAAAAATACAAGAAACTGCGAATCCTGGATTAAATACCACCATTCGAGAACGTTATTATGGTGCGGCTTGTGCCACTCCTGTATCAGTTTATCCAATTTTGTTGAAACTAAAAAATCACCACTTGGCAAAACTTGATCAAAAAGGAAGGGTTGTTTATTATGAAAAACTGCTAGGGGAAGTTATGGGAAAACTAAGCGATTTTCCAAGCAATCTTGATCTACATGAACAAGGTCGTTTTGCTATTGGCTATTATCATCAGAGACAAGCTTTCTTTGTTTCTAAAGAAGCAGATAGCAACTCAACAGAAGATAATCTAAACTAAAAAATTAGAAAGGATGATGCAATGAAAGAATTAGTACAAAAAAGGTATGATTTCGTAATGTTGATTGATGTGAAAGATGGAAATCCGAATGGAGATCCGGATGCAGGGAATTTACCACGAATGGATGCTGAAGAGGGAAAGGGTTTAATAACTGATGTTTGTCTGAAGAGGAAAGTAAGAAATTACATTTATTTAAAACATGAGGACAAGACACCATTCAGCATTTTTATAAAAGAGAAAGCTATCTTAAATAATCTAATTAAGCAAGCTTATGCTGATTTGAACATTAATCTAAATGAACCTCCTGTTGATCCTTCCGATGGCAAGAAGAGAAACACCAAAGAAAAAGGACAAGGTAAAGAAGTTGACTGTGCCAAGCAATTTATGTGTAATAACTATTTTGATATTCGTAGTTTTGGTGCAGTTTTAGCGATAGGACCTAACGCTGGGCAAGTTAGAGGTCCTGTGCAGTTTACTTTTGCCAGGTCGCTCGATCCAATCGTTGCATCAGAACATAGCATAACACGAATGGCGGTAGCAACAGAGGCAGAATCTGAAAAACAAAGTGGAGATAATCGGACTATGGGAAGAAAATTTACAGTTCCATATGGTTTGTATAGAGCCCATGGATTTGTTTCTGCTCCTTTGGCTATCCAAACTGGTTTTTCAACTGAGGATCTTTCTCTGTTGTGGGAGGCTTTGGAAAAAATGTTCGATCATGATCATTCTGCAGCTCGTGGCCTAATGGGAATGAGGAAAGTGATTATCTTTGAACATGAATCAAAAATGGGAAATGCCCCATCACAGCAGTTATTTGATTTAGTTTCAATCGATCGTAAAGATAAAAACAAACCTCCAAGAGATTTTAAAGATTACAATTTAACCATAAATCGTGAGTTGATTCCAGAGGGCGTTAAATTGATAGAATTATTGTAGAATGTATTATGAAGATGAGCTCCTTCCACTCTCGGGCATTCAGCATTTTGCTTTTTGCCCTAGACAGTGGGCATTGATACACATTGAGCAACAATGGGTTGAAAACGTACGAACTGCTGAAGGGCGTATCATGCATGATAGAACTCATAATTCTGATATCAAAGAAGTTTACAGCGATAGCATTATTACTCGATCCATGTTTTTAAGATCATTAAAACTTGGTCTTTTCGGGCAAGCTGATGTTATCGAGTTTTGGTTGGTAAGTAAGGAGTCAGGAGGTATTCATTTGGAGGGTTTTTCAGGGTATTGGATGCCAAAACCAATTGAATATAAGCGAGGAAAACCAAAAACTGATGATCGAGATAGGGTTCAGTTATGCGCACAAGCTCTAAGCATTGAGGAAATGCTGGAAGTGAAAATTGAGGAAGGAGCTTTGTATTATGGTGAAACTCGAAGAAGAGAAATAGTACTCTTTACCGCAGAACTCAGGCAACATGTCGCTGAACTCAGTCGCGAGATGCATCGGCTATTTTCTCAGGGTCTTACCCCAAGGGCAACATACGAAAAGAAATGCTTGGCTTGTTCTTTGATTGATATTTGTGAACCAAAAATGATCAACAGGAAAGGATCTGTATCTGAGTATATAAACCAGGCGATACAACAAGATTTAAAGGATATTTATGAAAAAACTTCTTAATACGCTCTACGTCACGATTGATGATGCCTATCTTGCACGAGAGGGGGAAAATGTACTGATAAAAGTTAAGGAGGAAACAAAATTCCGAATACCAATCCATAACCTTGAAAGTATCGTTGCCTTTGGGTATTGCGGTGCAAGCCCGTCGTTAATGTCTTTATGTGCAAATCGAGGAGTTGGTCTGTCGTTTTTAACTCCGAATGGTTTTTTTCTAGCCCGGATCACTGGAAAGCTAAATGGAAACGTATTGCTTAGGCGTAAACAATATAGGATAGCGGATAACGACGAAAACTCACTTGCTTTAGCGAAATTCTTCATTATTGGGAAAATTACCAATTCACGGTCAGTTTTACTTAGAGCAATCCGGGATCATGAAAAATCGATAAACGCTGACGAAGTTTTAGAAGCTGCAAAATTACTCACAAAGAATCTGGAAAGGATTGAGCTTGCCGACTGCGTAGAAACAGTCAGAGGTATAGAAGGAGATAGCGCTCGAGTTTACTTTGATGTTTTTGACCACTTGATTCTCTCCAACAAAGATCAGTTCTTTTTTAATGGTCGTAGTAGAAGGCCTCCTTTGGATTACATTAATGCCTTGTTATCATTTCTTTATACCCTGCTTGTGCATGATGTGCAATCAGCACTTGAGGCAGTTGGGTTGGATCCAGCAGTTGGTTTCTTACATTGCGACCGTCCAGGTAGACCCAGCTTAGCGTTGGATTTAATGGAAGAATTGAGACCATATTTAGCAGATAGGATGGCACTTTCCTTGGTGAATCGAAAGCAAATTTCTCCCGATGGATTTCAAAGATCTGAAGCAGGTGAAATAACCATGACTGAAGCAACAAAAAAGACTGTGATATCTTCATGGCAAAAAAAGAAACAGGAGGAATTGGTGCATCCCTTCTTTAATGAGTCCATGGCAATTGGATTGATACCTTATGCGCAAGCCATGTTGCTGGCAAGGCACATAAGAGGGGATTTGGATGGATATCCGCCATTTTTCTCTAAATAGGACGTGACAAGATGATGGTTTTAATCACCTACGATGTTTGTACTACCACTGCATTAGGTCGAAAAAGGTTAAGACATGTAGCCAAAAAGTGCCTTAATTATGGTCAAAGGGTGCAAAATTCTGTTTTTGAATGCATGATTGATCCTACGCAGTTTGTAAAACTAAAGAATGATCTATTAAAAACAATCGACACCAAAGCGGATAGTTTGCGTTTTTATATGTTGGGAAGCAATTGGGAAAGGCGGGTAGAGCATATCGGAGCAAAAGTAAGTTACAATCCAGAAGGAATTCTAATAATCCAAAATGATTGCGAACCCTAAGTAATGTAATATTGGCTGGGATGTTCGCAAGTTTTGATTACATGTACCTTGAAAACTTAAACATATATATGAATAATTGGATTTTTTTCAATAATTTTATGCTTTCGCAAAAAGGATTCTCTTGGTACTGATTGCATAAAGGTGTAAAATAGAAACGGTCGCCCCCCGTGCGGGGGCGTGGGTATAAAC
>DAOSES010000018.1:42095-51623 GCA_035363255.1 Caldisericia bacterium
GTCGCCCCCCGTGCGGGGGCGTGGGTATAAACAAATAATCTGGAGTATGAGAAGCCTCACCATAGGTCGCCCCCCGTGCGGGGGCGTGGGTATAAACACGTTTTTGAGTGCCTTAACGGCATCTCCTACCGGTCGCCCCCCGTGCGGGGGCGTGGGTATAAACACCTCCAAGGGACAATTTCGAAACTGACACGGCAGTCGCCCCCCGTGCGGGGGCGTGGGTATAAACAGAAGCTGGAATTACTGAACCTGGCACGCTGTTGGTCGCCCCCCGTGCGGGGGCGTGGGTATAAACAGGACTACCTCACTCGCAGAGTCATCAATCGTAATGTCGCCCCCCGTGCGGGGGCGTGGGTATAAACCCCATTTGTTGTTAGTCTTAATCTCCAAAGACTTGTCGCCCCCCGTGCGGGGGCGTGGGTATAAACTTGTCCAGATTTACCAAATAGCTCTGAAGCTAGGTCGCCCCCCGTGCGGGGGCGTGGGTATAAACAGGAGTGTTGGCAGGATGGGAAGTAAAAGACATTGTCGCCCCCCGTGCGGGGGCGTGGGTATAAACAAGCAGTATGCATAGCAGAAGCAAATGAGCATGGTCGCCCCCCGTGCGGGGGCGTGGGTATAAACATATATCTGAAGTAACTTTTGCCTAATGGGTAAAGTCGCCCCCCGTGCGGGGGCGTGGGTATAAACAGATTTATATGATGTCATAGGGGACATTGGTGGGTCGCCCCCCGTGCGGGGGCGTGGGTATAAACTGCATAATGATGTACTTATATCTTGCTTCAGGTAGTCGCCCCCCGTGCGGGGGCGTGGGTATAAACATAATATTTGCCGCAATAAAAGCTGATCTTCGGTCGCCCCCCGTGCGGGGGCGTGGGTATAAACTATCTCTGGAGTAGCAACATCATCACCATCAACGTCGCCCCCCGTGCGGGGGCGTGGGTATAAACGTTTTACCATTTGTTTATCCTTTCTTGTTTAGTTTGTCGCCCCCCGTGCGGGGGCGTGGGTATAAACGAAAACATCATGAGAGATTACGTCAAGACCGATTGTCGCCCCCCGTGCGGGGGCGTGGGTATAAACCCACAAGAGTGGGCGACTATTACCTCACCATAAAGTCGCCCCCCGTGCGGGGGCGTGGGTATAAACTTTTTTGGGGTCGTAGTCTTTGAGGAAGTCTTGGTCGCCCCCCGTGCGGGGGCGTGGGTATAAACTTAAACGAGCATTGCTTTTTGTTGCAAACCTTAAGTCGCCCCCCGTGCGGGGGCGTGGGTATAAACTCGCAAGACGCCATATAAAGTGCGATTGCGGGAGTCGCCCCCCGTGCGGGGGCGTGGGTATAAACACTAGAGCAGTATAAGCTTCATCATTTTTTACAAGGTCGCCCCCCGTGCGGGGGCGTGGGTATAAACATAATGGAGTCGCTACCTGGTCTAACGTAGTAAGGTCGCCCCCCGTGCGGGGGCGTGGGTATAAACCCATATCTTGCTGTCCGCAAACAAAACATTTTAAGTCGCCCCCCGTGCGGGGGCGTGGGTATAAACCAACACATCGAAGCTCGTTCATCTTGATTCTGACGTCGCCCCCCGTGCGGGGGCGTGGGTATAAACTGAGCCCCGTCCCGATAAGCACGTGTCGATTGGTGTCGCCCCCCGTGCGGGGGCGTGGGTATAAACATTGGCAGTATTAGCGGGTATTAATATCTCTTTAAGTCGCCCCCCGTGCGGGGGCGTGGGTATAAACGGTAGTGCAAAAATTTTGACGGGTTGTGGAGCATGTCGCCCCCCGTGCGGGGGCGTGGGTATAAACACCGCTCAAAATATTTTTCTACGCCTGGCGCCGCGTCGCCCCCCGTGCGGGGGCGTGGGTATAAACAGACTCAGGTGCAGTCGATTTAGGAACAAACACGTCGCCCCCCGTGCGGGGGCGTGGGTATAAACGGATACTCTAGAGAACCATGAAAAACGCTGTAAGTCGCCCCCCGTGCGGGGGCGTGGGTATAAACAAAAAACATATAATAATTGATAGAGCGATTAAGGTCGCCCCCCGTGCGGGGGCGTGGGTATAAACGTTAAGAGCGACCATGCTTCTTCAAGCACATTTTGTCGCCCCCCGTGCGGGGGCGTGGGTATAAACAACTGGCGGAACTGACCTGTGGGGAAAAGACTATTGTCGCCCCCCGTGCGGGGGCGTGGGTATAAACTACTTCATTTATAAAGATCTTCATTATGCTAGCGTCGCCCCCCGTGCGGGGGCGTGGGTATAAACACCCATTTTTCGCGACAACAACTGCAGACCATGGGTCGCCCCCCGTGCGGGGGCGTGGGTATAAACTCCCACATGCCATGTGGAATACAAGCAAACATACGTCGCCCCCCGTGCGGGGGCGTGGGTATAAACAGCAATGGGATTAAAAGCAAACAAACTCTCATTCGTCGCCCCCCGTGCGGGGGCGTGGGTATAAACAGCACAATAAGCACCTGATGGATTAGTTAATACAAGTCGCCCCCCGTGCGGGGGCGTGGGTATAAACGAGAAAGCTGTCAAAACAGCGCAAAAGCTTAACAGTCGCCCCCCGTGCGGGGGCGTGGGTATAAACAATTTTAGGTTCATCTTGTACGATTTATTACCGAGTCGCCCCCCGTGCGGGGGCGTGGGTATAAACGTTGCGAGGGCGATATCCCGAGCAATCGAACCTTTGTCGCCCCCCGTGCGGGGGCGTGGGTATAAACTTCTCAAGGTGGTTTTTATTTGTATTCCATTGGGTCGCCCCCCGTGCGGGGGCGTGGGTATAAACTCAAAGTGTCCTGCCTCCAGTGATATTTGCTGAGGTCGCCCCCCGTGCGGGGGCGTGGGTATAAACAGAAATTGTCTATGTTAATGGAACACGAAAAACGTCGCCCCCCGTGCGGGGGCGTGGGTATAAACAGACTCAGGTGCAGTCGATTTAGGAACAAACACGTCGCCCCCCGTGCGGGGGCGTGGGTATAAACTACACAAAATGGTTGATGTGCTCTTATATGTTTGGTCGCCCCCCGTGCGGGGGCGTGGGTATAAACAATGTATCTCCTTTATATATTATATATTGCATTTGTCGCCCCCCGTGCGGGGGCGTGGGTATAAACTTTAAGCGATTTTTATCGTGAATGTATGACAGTGTCGCCCCCCGTGCGGGGGCGTGGGTATAAACTGCATAATCAGCAAAAGCGCTGCCAAAACTTGGGGTCGCCCCCCGTGCGGGGGCGTGGGTATAAACTTCAGCTACCGAGAGCCAATGTTTTATTGGCTCTGTCGCCCCCCGTGCGGGGGCGTGGGTATAAACAGGAAACTATGCTTTAAGAGGATATTCCAAGAAGGTCGCCCCCCGTGCGGGGGCGTGGGTATAAACCAGTCTTTGAACTCCTAGCTATTGTGGTAACAAGTCGCCCCCCGTGCGGGGGCGTGGGTATAAACCTATTGCGAGTTGTAAAAGTTCCAACATGATTTGTCGCCCCCCGTGCGGGGGCGTGGGTATAAACTTGCTCAATGGCGTAGCGACAAAGCTGCTGCCTTGTCGCCCCCCGTGCGGGGGCGTGGGTATAAACGTGTGGTGACTCTGGAGAAGCTATGGGAAGATTCGTCGCCCCCCGTGCGGGGGCGTGGGTATAAACGTGGATGACGGCTTATATCGTGAGTGGTGCGGAGTCGCCCCCCGTGCGGGGGCGTGGGTATAAACAAATTCACGTTCCAAACCCCTGCATTCGAACTGGTCGCCCCCCGTGCGGGGGCGTGGGTATAAACATACGTGAGCGGCATTCGTCATCCCCTTCGCTCTGTCGCCCCCCGTGCGGGGGCGTGGGTATAAACGGCGAGTTGGAGCTTGTTTTTGACGTCAGCAATTGTCGCCCCCCGTGCGGGGGCGTGGGTATAAACAAGGCTCTCCCCTTTTTTAATTTGTCGCCCGTGAGTCGCCCCCCGTGCGGGGGCGTGGGTATAAACTCCCTGAGTATTCGATAGGCTTCCTCAAGCTCTCGTCGCCCCCCGTGCGGGGGCGTGGGTATAAACTTGGTCTACCAGAGATAGAACTACATTTACTCCAATGTCGCCCCCCGTGCGGGGGCGTGGGTATAAACGTGGTCTGGAACCACGACAAAACTTTAAATTTAGGTCGCCCCCCGTGCGGGGGCGTGGGTATAAACTAACATACCACAAAAAATGTGGCACATTGTACCATGTCGCCCCCCGTGCGGGGGCGTGGGTATAAACACCTATGAATTGTAAACATTGTTTTTTCATTAAGTCGCCCCCCGTGCGGGGGCGTGGGTATAAACGAGTACCCAAGCGGCTCCCATTTGATTGGCAAAAGTCGCCCCCCGTGCGGGGGCGTGGGTATAAACGTCAACGCCATGCGTGGTTCTATGGTAATCAAGAGTCGCCCCCCGTGCGGGGGCGTGGGTATAAACTCACAGGAGTCATGGGCGCGATAGTTGGGCTTGGGTCGCCCCCCGTGCGGGGGCGTGGGTATAAACCTGCAAGCTGTACATCGTTCAACTTTCCTCGGTGTCGCCCCCCGTGCGGGGGCGTGGGTATAAACTCGAAGCATCGACTCGAAAACATTGTTCGTACTGGTCGCCCCCCGTGCGGGGGCGTGGGTATAAACGCTTATCCATGATAGCGGAGAATCTAACACCCTCGTCGCCCCCCGTGCGGGGGCGTGGGTATAAACGAGGTTGAGATGATATTTTGATTCAATGAGCTCCAGTCGCCCCCCGTGCGGGGGCGTGGGTATAAACACAATCACGTAGTACAAATCGTTGATTCCCAATAGTCGCCCCCCGTGCGGGGGCGTGGGTATAAACGAGATAGGCAACCGTCAAATCGTTGCTGTCTCCCGTCGCCCCCCGTGCGGGGGCGTGGGTATAAACACTACCGATTTGTTCCAACCAATAGTGCCTGAGGTCGCCCCCCGTGCGGGGGCGTGGGTATAAACATGGATGGATGCAAAGTTTTCAGAAAACGGACTTGTCGCCCCCCGTGCGGGGGCGTGGGTATAAACGTCAAAACTTGGCGAGAGTCCAATTCCGCAAAATGTCGCCCCTCGTGTGGGGGCGTGGATTGAAGCGTAATCATGATGTATGATGTCAACGTCAAGCAAGGTCGCCCCCCCGTGCGGGGGGGGGCGTGGATTGAAACACTTCCTTTTAAGTCAGTTAAAAACTTAGTCACAGCACCCCTGAAAGGGGGCGAAGATTTAATCTAAATGGTAATGATACCCCTAACTATGGTTAAAAAATGTACCTACTACATAAGAGATGAGATTTTTGATAAATTCAAGTAGACTAGGATTTGTTTGTTCCCAATTACTACAAAAATACCTTAATCTGGATCATTGCCCTCAGAAATGTGTCTCAAGATGGGGATGAATAGTTCATAATACCAAGATGGTTATCAATAACCATTGCTAAATATTATTTATGGTTTACAATAACCATAAATTAATTTTCAGGGGGTATGTTTTGGATAATCAAGCATACGAAGCACTAAAGAGTAAAGATATTAGTCAGTTAGAATGCTATATTCTTGATATTTTAAGGGACAAATGTAAAACTGAAGAAATTCAAATTTACCGAGTTAGTATAGCTTTCCTTGCCATATACCTTTCCGAGATGAAGTCGAGAAATTTCGTCATGAAACATATAGGAAAAAACCTTGAGGATGAAACAACTCTGATCTTTTTACAAAAAGTGCTTAGAGAGTTTGAAAATGAAATTAACAATGTTTCTAAAAAATTTGACACAGATTGTCTAAAAGCAGCAATACTTTTTTCAGATCCCCTCAGACTTAGGGATTCAGAACATCACTCAACCCCGGAGGGAATTTCACAACTTGCCATCTCCCTTTTGAACTTAAACAATAATGATACCATTCTTGACTTAGGATCTGGCGTCTTATCCTTCTTAACAGAGGCTGCTTACCAATCAGCAAGCCAAAAACTGTACGGTGTTGAAATCAATACCTCCAGTGTAATTGTTGCTAATATGCGCCGATCTTTATTGCAACTTCCCATTCAGTTAACTCAAGGAAACATGATTAGCCAAAGTTTTTCTAATTTATCAGCCAATAAAGTTTTTTCAGACCATCCTTATGGCATGCGTTTGTCTGAATTGAAAATGCTATTGAGCAAAAACCCTTTACTTAGTGAGTTTTTTAATGAAGAAAAAAGAACAGTGTCTGGGGACTGGATTTACAATATGGCAGCTTTTTTTAACATGAAACCACCAGGAAAGACGGTCGTGTTGATGACTAATGGAGGAACATGGAACAAATCCGATGAGAATATTCGGAAAAAGTTGCTGGAAAAAGGGATAATTGAAGCTGTCATTCTTCTTCCTGAGCGATTATTGACTTATTCTATGATTCCTTTAACAATGCTTGTGTTAAGCAACAATAATCATGATATCAAAATGGTGGATGCTACTCAAGTATATACCGAAGGTCGAAAACAAAATTCCTTGGAGGAAAAAGATGTAAAAAGAATCCTTGAAGCCTATCAACAAGATACAGTTATCAGCAAAACAGTACCAATAGATGACATTGCATCGCAGGAATACATTTTAAATCCAAAGCGCTATGTTGGTGAAAACATTAAGATCAAAAACAGTATAGCTTTGGGGGATGTTTGTATTGCAATAAATCGTGGAGTAATGATGAAGTCAAGTGAACTTGATCAACTTGTTTGCTCTGAGAAAACGAACTTTCAATATTTGAAACTGCAAGATATTCAAAATGGCTTCATTGAAGATGATCTTCCTTCCCTAAAAAGCCTCAAAGATGAACATGAAAAATATGTCATCCATGACAAAAACCTTATTATCTCAAAAATATTCCCATTTAAAATCGCTACAGCAAAGATAAAAACTGATGAGCAGCTGCTTGCAAGTGGAAACTTATATTTTCTTGAATTAGATGAAAGCAAGGTAAACCCAGTGTTTGTTGAGGTATTTTTAAGAAGTGAAGCTGGGATGATCCAGTTTAACTACTTATCCAAAGGAACAATAATGAAAAGCATCAGCATCCAGGATTTAAAGGAAATACAAATTCCAAACATTCCCAGAGAAGAGCAGGATAAAATTGCTAAAGAATATGAAATGCTAAGTGACGAAATTATTATTCTGCAAAGACAAATGGAGATGGTTTGCGACAAGAGAGACAGGTTGATTGAAGGATTAATTAAATGAAAATCACTAAAGACCGACTTCTCGATATTATTGCTGAAGCTTCTCATCGATTGCATTTAGAATTAAGAAGAACTTATGAAACTGGTGGGCTTCAAGAATATTTATGCGGTATAGGCATGAGCGACCTATATCCAATAGATGAGATTACCTTGTATGAGACTAATCCGGATGGGCTAATTTTGGTTTTCGGAGATTCTTCTATCAAGGGTTGTGAAATTATGGGTGTTATGAAAGATCTTGGCATAAGTAAAGATCGCATTGAGCTTCACTTATCTTATGAAGAAATCAAAAGTTTTCAATTTAAGAAAATTCAATACAACCCTAAATATCGACTTATTCTTTTTGGACCTGTTCCCCACTCAGGCGAAGGCAAGCAAGAGAAATCAAGCATTATTTCGCAACTGGAAAGTGATGATGGATATCCAAAAATAATAAGACTAACTGATGGGCATGGCTTGAAAATAACAAAAACTAACTTAAGGGCAACTCTCGAAGAAGAAATTAGAAGTGGTTACCTGGAGATTAGAGGGTATTGACTCAAGAATTAAGTAAATTCTTGAGTCAATACCCCCGTCCCCTTGTGGCACATGTGGATTGAAACTAAATGGTAAACTAACCTGTAACTATGGCAAAAAATAGACCGAAAACTTGAAAAAATGATATAATATAAACATGGGAGACTTTTATTATGCAAAGCGTTATTATGGGTAATTCTGGGAGTTATATTGTCCTCACAGCTGATATCATAAATTCACGAAAATACAGTATGGATCAGCTGAAGTGGAAAGATAGACTTTTAAAAGTTAATCAAGAACTTGTTGAGCATTATCCGGATCTGGTTGTCACTCCCTTTACTCTTTCTCGAGGTGACGAGTTGCAATCAATTCTCTCAGTTCATAAAGCTTTACCCCTCGCTATCAGGTTGTTAAGGTATCATTTTATACCTTTGAAATTACGTTTAGGCATTGGAATTGGAGATATCTCTACTGATGATATGCGAACAATTGAAAGCTCCTGGAGTGCTACAGGTACTGCTTTTTTTCATTCCAGGGATAGTTTGGATGCACTAAAGAAAGAAAAAAAACAAACAACTACCATCAAGAGCAATTACATTCTTACTGACGAAATAGTTAATGGATTCTATTTATTAATTGATGTCATTGAAAGTGCTTGGTCTGATAAACAATGGGAAGCTGTGTATTTGTATGAAAAGGAAGCTACCTTTGCGAAAGCAGCAAGCAACAATAAAACTAGTCCCCAAAATGTTTTTTCTACATATAAAAGATCTAATTTTGCAAAAGTTAAAGAGGTTGAGAAGATTATTGGTAAATTGATTTATAGTCAAATAGCAAATGAAAAAAGTTGTTTATTACAAAATCAAACACTATGAGTTGATAAATGAAATATCAATCAATAAACGTTGAAATTGTATTATCTCCATGAAACTATTCTGGATCTTGTTGACTGCTCATGTTTTAGCTGATTTTGTGATGCAATCTGATGGAATGATTAAAGAAAAGAAGAAGCATAGGGTGATAGTTTTTATGTATCATTCACTCATTCATTCAGGTGTTGCTTTATCAATGCTGACATTAGTGAATAGTACATGGTTTTCAAGAATTTTAGTAGCGATCGTTGTTGGATTTACTCACTTTCTAGTGGATTTCTTGATACAAAAAATTAATAGGAGTAAAAGAGTATTGTTTGTTTTTTTCGTTGATCAACTCATACATCTGAGTATTTTGATAGTTTTAATTGCTTTCTTTCAAAATGAAATAACAGATTTTTCATCGCTATTTCTAACCTTTATTGGGTATTTACATTCCATTTTTGGGCCCTGGAATCACCCTGGTTTACACTCTTTTTCGATGCTGAAGCTTATTCCAATAGTATTAATTACGATTTTTGCGGGAAATGTTGTAGTCAAAAAGATTTTGGAGGATTGCTCAGTATTAAAAGAATCGATCGAGGAGCCTGGGGAGGTTGCTACTGGTAGATTAATTGGTTTATTTGAACGTTTGATAATATTTTTACTAGTAATTACTAACAACATTGCAGCAACAACTTGGATTTTAACAGCAAAATCGATAGTAAGGTTCGATAAAATCAGAGACTCTAAAGATGGCAAGAATTATGCTGAATACTACTTAATCGGAACCTTGAGCAGTTCGGCATTTGCTATTCTTATGGGTCTGCTGGGAAGATTACTACTACGGGGGTATTGACTCAAAAATTAAGTAACTTTTTGAGTCACTCCCCCCGTCCCTCTCGTACAATAGCTACCAAAAGCTATGGGCTTTACCCTAAAGGG
>DAOSES010000019.1:0-48714 GCA_035363255.1 Caldisericia bacterium
GAACTTGTCAAGAAAATATTAAAATATTTTGATAATTTTTTGGAAAGTGTCTGGAGATGAGGGGAGGGAGGGGGTGTGAAACAAGCGAAGTAGTATTAATTTTTGGTTTTTTTATATAATGATACAATTGGAATTTATTGTTATAAATTTCTGAGCTTACTTTAATAACAAGTAAATAATAAGGAGAAAGAAATGGGAGATATAAAAGAAAAGTGCGATGAAAATACTTCCTTATACAATAACTTTATACATCACATCATTGATGAGGATTTAGCAAGTGGAAAGATCACTCAGGTACACACCAGGTTCCCGCCTGAGCCAAATGGCTATCTTCATATTGGTCACGCAAAATCAATATGTTTGAATTTTGGGATCGCAAAGAGATATAACGGTAAATGCAATCTCCGCTTTGATGACACCAATCCAAGCAAAGAAGACACCGAGTATGTCGAATCCATTATGGAGGATATCCACTGGTTAGGTTTCGATTGGGAAGATCGTTTGTTTTTTGCATCAGATTATTTTAGTCAACTATACGATTGCGCATTAACTTTGATCAAGAATGGTCTTGCATATGTTTGCGATTTAAATGCTGAAGAGATTAGGAAATACCGAGGTACCTTAACAGAAGCAGGTATTGATAGCCCCTACCGTAATCGTTCAATCGAAGAAAATATTGAATTGTTTGAAAAAATGAAAAAGGGTAGTTTTGCCGATGGTTCAAAAGTGTTAAGAGCTAAAATTGATATGAAATCACCTAATCTTAACATGCGAGACCCTGTGGTATATCGCATTCTACGAGCCTATCACCATCGTACAAAAGATCAATGGTGTATATATCCTATGTATGATTATGCTCATCCATTGTCTGATTCCTTTGAAGGAATCAGTCATTCCATATGCACTCTAGAATTTGAAGACCATCGTCCTTTATACAATTGGTTTTTAGAGCACTCAGGAGTCATCTGCAAACCAAGACAAATTGAGTTTGCACGATTAAACATTACACGTACCGTTCTAAGCAAAAGAATTTTAAGATCCTTGGTTGAAGAAGGTATGGTGGATGGTTGGAATGATCCACGAATGCCAACGATATCCGGGCTTCGTCGAAGAGGATATACTCCCTCTTCGATTCGTGACTTTTGCGAAAAAATTGGTGTAGCAAAAAGCAATAGCACCGTTGAAAAAGAAATGTTGGAACACTGCATACGTGAAGATTTAAACCTTCATGCTCCGCGCATAATGGCAGTTTTAAATCCCCTAAAATTGACTATTACCAACTTCCCTGAAAACGAAATAGAGTGGCTCGAAGCTGAAAATAATCCAGAAGACCCAACTGCTGGAAAACGAATGGTCCCATTTTCACGTAATTTAATCATAGAAAAAAGTGACTTCATTGAAGACCCTCCAAAAAAATTCTTCCGCCTATCTCCTGGCAAGGAAGTGCGCCTTAAATATGCTTACATTATTTGTTGCAATGAAGTGATAAAGGATTCCGAGAGTGGAGAAATTGTTGAGATTAAATGTACTCTTGATCCAAATACTAAGAGCAGTCAAGATACTTCAGGAAAAAAAGTGAAAGGCACTTTACATTGGCTTTCCGTAGCACATGCAAAAGAAATTGAAGTAAGGATGTATGAAGATTTGCTATCAAATGAAACTCCTGAAACTTCAAACGATACAGAGAATACAGATTCATCTAAAAACTACCAAAATATTGTAAATAAAGAATCAATGACTCTCCTACATCCTTGTTATATTGAAAAACATTTTATAGAATCGGATATGTCAAGACACTTTCAGTTTTTGCGTCAGGGTTATTTTGTTAAAGACTTTCTTCTTTCAAATGAGTCCAAAATTGTTTTTAATCAAATCGTAACACTCAAAGATACCTGGGCTAAACTTGAAAAAACTGGAAAAACAGATTAATAAATAGTTCAAGTTTGCACGAATGGTTTGACAGTATAAGACTATTCCCTAAAATCAAAGGTGAATCGTGTTGAAAAAAACTTGATTATAATTTGTAAGTTTATCCACGATCACCATATTATACAAAGGTAGGTTAATAATGGATGAATTGATTAGACCCTGCGTAAAAACTGCTATTCCTGGAGAAAATGCCAAAAAGCTGATTGCCTTGGATGACAAGTATATGATGAAATGCACCAAAACTTCTCCAATCGCTATCAAGAGCGGTAAAGGGATAGTTTTGGAAGATGTGGATGGAAATATGTTTTACGACTTTACGTCTGGTGTTGGAGTCTGCAACACTGGACACTGTCACCCTAAAGTGGTAAAAGCTATACAAGAACAAAGCTCAAAGCTTTTACATTTTGCTGGAACCGACTACTACTACGAACCTCAATCCTTATTACTTGAGAAAATTGCCCATCTTGGTCCTGGAAAACATGACAAAAAAGTTTTTTTTACCAACTCTGGAGCTGAATCTGTTGAAGCAGCAATAAAGCTGAGTCGCTTTGCTACAAAAAGAACTGAATTTATGGCGTTTTTAGGAGCTTTTCATGGCAGAACCATGGGTGCTTTATCCCTGACCTGTTCAAAGCATGTTCACAAGAAAGGTTTTGCTCCTTCCATGCCAGGAGTACATCATGTTCCCTATGCTTATTGTTATCGTTGCCCCTATCATTTATCCTATCCTAATTGCGATATTCATTGTGCTAACGTCATCGAAGATATGTATTTTACCAAATTGGTTCACCCCGATGATATTGCTGCATTCTTTGTTGAGCCTATTCAGGGAGAAGGCGGATACGTGGTCCCTCCCAAAGAATTTATCCAAAGAATTAAGAGACTATGCGAAAAATACGGAATTCTTTATGTTAGCGATGAAATTCAAGCAGGTTTTGGTCGCACAGGTAAATTTTTCGCAATAGAACATTTCGACGTGGTGCCAGATATTATTACTATGGCTAAAGGTATGGGTTCAGGCTTGCCCATAGGCTGTATCCAATTTGATGCTAGGCTGGACTATCCATACGAAGGAGCCCATTCTAACACCTTTGGAGGCAACCCAGTTTGCGCTTCTGCTTCTTTAGCTACTATTGAGATTTTAACTCAAGACAACTTAATACAAAATGCTGCTGAGGTTGGACAACATTTCCAGGACGGTCTAAAAGAACTACAAAAGAAGTATTCTGTGATCGGTGACGTGAGAGGTATTGGCTTGATGCAGGGTATTGAAATCGTAAAAGACACAAATACAAAAGAAAAAGCTCCAAAACTACGTAATGATATTATCGATAATGGCATAAAAAAAGGGTTGATTACCATCGGTTGTGGAACCAATTCTATTCGATTTATTCCTCCATTAGTAATCAAAAAAGCTGAAATTGATATCGCGTTGGAGATACTTGACCAAGCTATTCATGAAGCCATTAAAAATCAAGCTTAATATCCTTCACCCTGATTTTACTATGCCTGTATACTCCCATCCTGGAGATGCAGGCATGGATTTATTTTCTCTAGAAGAAATAATACTCACTCAAGGAGAAAGAAAAAAAATTCCTTGTGGTTTTTCAATTGAAATTCCAGATGGATTTTTTGGAGCAATTGCTCCTCGATCAGGTTTAGCCAATCTTTATGGCATTACATTAGTAAATTCATGGGGTGTGATTGACTCCTCATATCGGGGAGAGATTTGTGTTATAATTATTAATTTAGGTAGGGAGAAAATAGCTCTCCCTCCCAAAACCAGAATAGCGCAATTACTCGTTATTCCGGTAGTTTCTGTTGAATTATATGAAGTTAAGGAAAAATTAATTGAAACAGATCGAGGAGCTAATGGATTTGGCTCAACAGGTCTCTAGGAGGTTTTAGTGAAATTGTTTCGAATTTTAACATCATTTTGTTTGTCGTGTCTCATTTTTTTGTCTTTTTTTTCAGTTCAATCGCAGGCTTCTGTAAAAGTCCATTCTAAAATTGATCCGGTTTTTTTACAGAATATTAGTCAATCTTCCTCAAAAGAAATCGTTATAATTCGTCTTAAAGGCGATGATGCTGTCACCTATTCTTCAAAAACCTTAGCTTTTTCAACAAAGACTCCAATCAAAGAAGTAAATCTTAATTTCCAAATAGACAATGCGTATATTAAAGTTCTTGAAACTTACCAGAACAATTTTATCCAACAGCTTCAAAAAAATATTCCCTTTGATCTTGTTCACCAATATCAAGTAGTCACCAACGCAATAGCCATAAACATTAGCGGATATCACATTCCCATGCTTCTTAAATACAATCAAATCGAGGGTATTTATTCAACTCAACTCCTTGCAAAACCCCACAGACACATAGCTAAAAATTCAATCCAAGCTAGCACTGCATGGAAAATGGTTAATCCAGATAACAAACAACCCTACGATGGTAAAGGTATTACCATAGGTATTCTTGACAGCGGAATAGACTACTACAACGTCGAATTCAATCGAAGTGAAAATCCCCGTCCCGAAACATCTAAAGAATATAAGTTTCAAGCCACTGACAAAATTTTGGGTGGCTCTGATTTCGCTGATAGCGATAAAGACCCTTTTGATGCTTACAATCCCCCTCATGGAACTCATGTTGCAGGCATATCTTCAGGAAATCACCCTACTAACTCATCATTCAAAGGAATGGCACCTGAATCCAATCTTTTTGTTTACAAAGTGTTTTCTTCCGATCCAACTAAGCAAGGTGCCAATTCAGCTCATGTGATTGCAGCTATCAATCAATCGGTCATAGATAAATGCTCTATCATCAACATGTCTCTTGGCAACTCATACCCAACTCCTTCTATTGACGAAGGCAATCCCTATTACGAAGCCATCAAAAAAGCCGTAAATGCGGGAGTTGTTGTTGTTGCCTCTGCAGGAAACAATGGCTCAAGACATAAGGAAGCCACCAACACTCTAAGTGCACCTGGTACCTATGAACCAGCTCTTCAAGTTGCTGCTTCCGCTGATCGTATGGTTCAAAATATCAAGATTGTAGGAACTCAAGGTGAATTAATTTCCATACAAGCAACTCATGGGCTCCACACTCCATTATTTGAAGAAAAACATTCAGGCTTAGATGTGGTTGACTGTGGTTATGGCAGAAAAGAGGATTTTTCCAGTGTTAACGTTAAAGGGAAGATAGCTCTCATTGCACGAGGTCCTATGGATGCAGGGATACCCTTCTCTGAAAAAAATACCAATGCTCGGGATGCTGGTGCAGTTGGATGTATCGTGTATAACTACGCCGAAAAACAAGGCGAACAGATGTCTCCAACTTTAATGCCCCAAGACAAGTATATTGAAGATCCATCCACACTAAAATTCATCCCCTTCCTTTTTATAAACTACATCAACGCTGATTCGATTAAAAGATTGGTGATACAAGGTAAAGGTCGTGTCGATTTTTTAAGATTCAGCAGTCTGACTGTATCTGACTTCACTTCGGTTGGTCCTTGTATGAGTGCTGACGATAACATTTTTAAGCCAGAGATTTCCGCTCCTGGAAAACAGATTCGATCTACAGTGGTGGTGTATAATAAAACTACTGACCAGTTTGAACCTGCATATCAGGATTGGGACGGAACTTCCATGTCAGCGCCTGTAGTTTCAGGAGGAGTTGCTTTAATACGTCAAGCTCGACCCAGTTTAAATGCCCAAGAAATCAAAGCCCTTGTTATGAATACTTCCGATCTTATGTACAACCACGTTACTGGCGAAATTCTTCCCTATTTTTATCAGGGAGCAGGCCATTTGAATGTTGCAGCTGCTATTGACAGTCCAGTTTTAGTGAGACCCCCCGCAATAATGAGAAAAACTGATCAACTCGGTGATTCAGTTACCCTAAGCGTTAAAAACATATACAAAGAAAAAATCAGTTTTTCTATCCGTTCTGAAGTATTTAATCTTGCTGATCAAAGCAACCCCATAAAGACCACCATCAATCCTTCTAATCTGACTCTAAATCCAAATGAGAGCTTGAGTTTCAAAGTGCAGTTTTCGATTGATGAAGAGTCATTTGTAGAACGAAAATATGAGGGTGCTTTATGGATTGAAATCGATCAACTCGAAAAAATGAAGCTCAAAACAGAAACTATTCATGTACCATTTATTCTTTACAAAGACAAACTTGCAAACATTGATGAGCCCGTCAGTCACTTGAGTCTCTCTAAAAATACTATGTGCACTGACAAAATGGACCAATCCATCGTCAATTTTAGAATTAATTCCGGAAGTATGGTAAGCTTTAAAGGCGATCTAACTGAGCTCATGTTCCAAAATTATGCTTATCAATTTAATGTTTATGCAGTAGATAAAGCCGGAGAAATTTGGGGTATAATATATCAAAATGAAAATCTTCCTATAGGCAACTATTCCTTTATCTGGGATGGAAAAGATATTTGGGGCAAGGAATTTCTTCCTGATGGGGAGTTCTACCTACAAGCTTCAATTAGTGGGCTTGAGGTGTATTTTAAAGGTGGGGCATCTGAAAGAACTGAAAAACCCTACTTATCCAACAAAATTCCAGTTCTCATTCAAGGCTCTTCTGTTCCTCAACCCCCCGTGGTGGCTTTCGGATCACCCACCTTGGTTAATGTGGATCAGGAGTTTAAATTGGATGTAGTTTTTGCAGACCTTAAAGATATCAATGCCTTAGAACTAACTTTTAAAGTCAATTCGCGCCTTGAAATAATCGAGTATCTACCTGGCAACTTTGTCGACAAAGAAAAATTCAACCCATCCAAAGACATCAAAGAGTCTCGAGGATCAATTACCATCATTGCATCCAGAGATCCAAAGATGCAAGGTGATAGAGCTTCCATCATATCAGTGCGAGTCAAAGCCAAACGCAAAGGAAATGCAGACACACTTGTATCAGACTTTAAGATTAAGGATGCAAAAGGAAACATTAGAAAAACGCTTGTTTTTATGCAAGCTATCGAAATTGTTGACAAACCCGTGGTGATGGGCGATTTCAATGAGGATGGACAAGTAAACGATCTTGATTTGACTCAATTGCTCAACTCCTATTTGACTACTTTTAAACACCCTCAGTGGGATCCACGCTTTGACTTGAATAATGACCTTATTGTTGATATCGCTGATTTGGTAATATTTTCAAAACAATACAAGGAAGGAGTTTAGCGTGACGATTAAAAAGATTATTTCGTTGTTCGTTGCTTCTGTTCTTTTTTTTCTTACTCTGTCCATTTCTTCAAATCGAAGTGCTATTTTTTTGTATGCATCTGATAAAGACCCCTTAAGTGTTGAAAATGTAATCGGAGTTTCATCAAAACCAGGTATCTTTAGAATGGCCTCACAAGATGGTTCCACTTTCTACCCTCTTTATACCCAGGGTATGGCATCAGACTCCAAAGGCAATATTTATATCTCCGATAGCGGGGAATCTCAAATTGAAGTTTTTAGCCCAACTCTCAAATCTTTGCGTCATTTTGGATCAATTGGAAACAAAGAAGGTCAATTTCAATACCTTACAGGTTTAAGTATCGATGCAAAGGATCAAATTTACGCTGTTGATTCTTACTTAGGACGTATACAAGTATTTAGCAATGAAGGCAAGTATATAAAATCCATCGGTGAAAAGGGACCCAATAGCAATCAACTTCACACACCTACTGCTCTAGCTATCAATAAATCCAACGAACTAATTATCACAGATCTTGAAAAGGGTGTAAAAGTTTTTTCCTCAGAAGGAAAGTTTCTTCGCGATTTTAGTGATGATGAAAAACTTAAACCTGGAAACGAACATGAAGGAGCCATTGGTGTTGCTATAGATCAAAAGGAATTGGTTTATTTTCTTGTAGCAAGCCCATCTTCCTCTTCTTCTCAAATTTTATGCTTCAATGGAGAAGGCGTTTTCCAAGGGCTTACTGTAGCTAACGGATTTGAGGACAATGAACTCACTGGCTTAGCTTCAAGTTTTTCTATCCATGGTAAATACCTATATGTTTCAACTATCAACACGCAAAATGGATCTAAGATTGTAAAACTAGAATTACCAGACAAAGCAAGTGAATCTGCCAAGTTTATTGACATCATGGCTGATTATCCAAGTGCTGGAATCAAAGACACTAACGTAATCATTCCTTCTGGAACTCATTATTCTCAAGATCATCTTTATTTTTTGGACGGTATGCTAAATCGTCTCACCAAGATGAATAACTCCAAAGCTGTTGTTGATATCGCACAATCTCCTGCGCTGTTGTATGGTTTCCTTTACGGCAACCAATCCAAGCCTGAAGGCTTCATGAGCAATCCACAGGGAGTACGAATTGATAAAGAAGGTAATCTATACGTTGCAGATAGCAACTATGGAGATGTAGTAGTTTTTGACCCTCAGGGCGAAGAAATTGCGAGGATGACTCTTGAATCGCAAGGTACTCGTCTATCAAATCCAGCAGATATTGTGATCGATGAATACGGATTTATCTACATAAGTGACATGCCCAACAATCAAATCCAAGTTTTTGATGAAGATTTCAATTATTGGATGACTATTGATGAAGATTTCAACTTTCCTCAAGGTTTATGCATTAACCATGATGGCGATCTTCTTGTTACAAACTCGGGAAACTCAAGTATATCCAAAATTGGTATCATGGATGTTATTGATGAAGAAGCTTATAGCATCGACAATTATTACATCCCTGGACAATGGCCAGTCGGAATTTCAGTTGATAGCAACAACAATATGATTGTTGGAGTTACTGGTTCAGATGAAATTCACATACTTGATCAAGATGGCGAACTCATTAACAAAATTGGAAGCACAGGCTCTAAACCTGGCGAACTTAGTTCTCCACAAGGAGTTTGGGTAGATGCTGAAAACAACATCTATGTTGCTGAAACTACTAACGGAAGAGTCCAAAAATTCAGTTTTGAGGGTGATCTGTTGTGGACTTCTGAGCTTCAATGGGCAGGATTAACTTTTATTGCACAAGGTCCTGAAGGGAAGTTGTATGTTTCAGATTGCCTCCATAATACGGTTCTTGTGATCAACGATGAAACTGCAGTCGCACCTGGAGATCAAACCCCTTCCGTCTCAGAAAGCACCTTTAGACTCTTGCTTCCGAACGAAAATCCTTTAATAGAAGGCAACCCTTTCTCCCTCCTTCTAAACGCTGAAAAACTTTCATCTCTCCAGTCCATTCTTTTTTCTTTAGAGCTTTCATCAGAAGATCTTCAATTCGTTGAAGTCCTTGAAGGAGACTTGTTGGAAGACAGCAATTTTGAAATCTCTCAGGTTCTTGCTGATTTTCCTTATGTTGTCTTTTCAATAAGCAAAAAATCGAATGTGCTGTTAAGTGGTGATGGAAATCTTCTCAAACTCAACTTTATCGCAAAAAAACCAGGTAATTACAGTGTTTCTTTTGATAGTGTGCTTATGTCTGATCGTTTTAATAAACCTCTTCAAGCTAAAGAGCTTATTGGTTTAGACTTTAAGGTATCAGAAAAAGACATCACACCGCCCGAGTTAGAGATAGGTACCATTCCTGAGACTGTTTACACTGAAGAACTCACCATCAGAGGTTTAACTGAAGCAAAAGCATCGGTAACAATCAACAACGAGCAAGTATCTTTGAATGATAATGGCACTTTTATTCACACAATCAAGTTAAAGAAAGGCGAAAATCTTATTGTTATTCTCGCTAAAGATCTTGCTGGAAATGAAAGTAAAAAGGAATTCAAAGTCATTTTTAAAGATCCTATCATCATCAAACTACAAATTGCTAATACTACTATTTTGATCAACAACAGAGATTCTCAACTTGATGCTGCACCATTTATAGACAAGGTATCTGGTCGTACCTTAGTACCCATCCGTGCAATTGTTGAAGCCATTGATGGAAAAATTGGATGGGAGGCTTCTGAACAAAAAGTTACCATACAAAAAGATGATCTTTCCATTGAGCTTTGGATTGGAAAACCATTAGCTAAAGTAAATGGCAATGAAGTAAAGATTGATCCTGATAAACCAGTCACCCCCCTTATAGTAAAAGGACGAACCTTTCTTCCTCTTCGATTTGTGGCTGAAAATCTTGGATTTAAAGTCGATTGGGATGGAGCTACTCAGGTAATAGTACTTACATATCCTGACTTAAGCAAAGAAAAATAACCTCTACATATAAGTGCTAGTGCCATCTAAAAACCCCTGAGCCTTCTAAGACTCAGGGGTTTTTTCTTTAATCTGATATCACGGAAAAAGCTGAAGGAATCGAACTAATGATATCACTTGCCAGTGAGCTCCACATAGTTTTACTTTTTGAAGCAATATCTCCTGCCAGACTATGCAATGTGGTGCCTAAAATAGCTGCATTGTGAGAACCTAACGATTGACACATCAAAGCACTTATAACTCCAGCAAGCACGTCTCCTGAGCCAGCTGTCGCCATTCCAGGATTACCAAAATATTGAATAAAAGGAGTTTGATCCTTGCTAGCTACGACAGTGGAAGCTGATTTTAATACAAGGGTGCAGTTCCAAAGGTCAGCATAATACTGGGCGGTTGATAGCAAATTGCATTTTATTTTTTCTAAGCTTAATCCAGTGAGAAATGACATTTCACCAAGATGTGGAGTTAAAATCAGTTCTGAGGGATGAGAAAACTGATGGATTAAATCTTTTATTGCATATAGACCATCCGCATCAATTACAATCTTACCCTTCCATTTTAAATAAAACTGCTTTACAAGATCGAGACTAGATTCATTTCTCCCAAGACCGGGGCCAATGCATAAAATAGAGGAAGTATTGTTTAAATGAGAGCATAAATCATCGTACACTGAATTTGAAGTAGCTGTTTGAAGATTTATTGGCATATGAATGCATTCAACGGGAAGTGATGATTGAGAATTGAGATTTGAGGGATAGATTGCAAAAACTTTTCCAGCTCCAGATGTTAATGCTGAGGATGCAGCTAACGATAAGGCACCTGGATAATTAACAGATCCACCAAAGATAAAAACTGATCCATAGCTACCTTTATGAGAATCCTGTAGGCGTAAAGGTAGAAGAATAGAAGATTCTTTTGCAGAAAAAAAACTCAGTGCTTTTTGATACTTTTGTAACAATAAAGTCTGAATTCCAATAGATCTTACAACTAACCGACCTGTGTGTTCTTTGCCAGGATACAAACAATGAGCTATTTTTGGCACTGAAAAAGTAATTGTTTTAAAAGCTTTTATAGCAACATTCATAACACATGCCGTATCGGTGTGTATTCCTGAAGGCATATCAATTGAATACACAGGCACTGACAATGTATTGATTAGATTGATGATTTCAAGAAAGTAATCATGAATAAGTGAATTCAAACCAACGCCAAAGATAGCATCTAAAATCAAGCAGATATGATTTTGTTGGAAATCAAGCAATATGTCATCTATTGAAGGTAACTCCCGTAAAACCATTTTTTCGGGGTATTTCTGTGAGATAGTTTGTAGAGACAAAAAGTTGTGCTTGGCTGCTCCGTGATACAAAGAAGGGTCGCGAAGAATATAACAGAAAACCTTCCAATCATTACAAAACAAAAGACGGGCTGTTGCCAACCCGTCTCCTCCATTATTACCAGGTCCACAGAATACTGCAATTTCAGGTTGATTTTCATTCGTAAAATCAGCCTGAATGAGATCTGCTGTTACTTTGGCAGCCAATTCCATGAGCTGGAGCGTATCCACTCCCAACTCGTTTAGCAAGTCAATGTCGCATTGTTTGCTGGATTGGCTGTCGTGCAAAATCATATCAAGCCATCAATAGTGCCATGATTGCTTTCTGTGCGTGTAAGCGATTTTCTGCTTCATCAAAGACCACGGATTGAACACTGTCCACAACTTCATCGGTAATTTCTTCACCACGATGAGCGGGAAGACAGTGTAAAACCATGGCATGATTTGGAGCTTTACTCATTAACTGTGAGTTAACTTGATATGGAGCAAAAATTTTTTTTCGTTCTTCAGCTTCCTTTTCTTGACCCATGGAAGCCCAGACATCAGTGTAGATGAAATCAGCATCGCGAACAGCTTCTACGGGGTCCGATGTGAGTTTGAAGGTAGATCCAGTGACCGGTGCATCCTGATTATACCAGGCCATTATTTCTTTATTAGGTTCGTAGCCACGTGGAGAACATATCGTCATATGCACGCCAGTTTTAGCGGATGCCATCATAAGCGAGTTGCTAACATTATTGCTATCTCCGATATAAACAAGACGCAAACCTTTCAGAAAGCCTCTTTTCTCGTACATGGTATAAAAATCTGCGACTGCCTGACAAGGATGTAGAAAATCGGAGAGCCCGTTAATAACGGGAACAGAGCTATACTTTGCAAGGTCAAGAATATCTTGATGCTTAAAAACACGAGCCATGATACCATCAACATATCTACAAAGCACGCTGGCGGTATCTCCAATAGTTTCACCACGGTTAAGTTGAATGTCGTTATTGCTTAAGAAAAGAGCATTACCACCCATTTGGTTCATTCCAATTTCAAAAGAAACTCGGGTACGAGTGGATGATTTTTGAAAAATCATGGCTAGATTTTTGTCTTTTAAGATATGACGTCTAATACCCATGCGTTCTTCAATTTTAAGTATCTTGGTGGTATCAAAGATCAGTTGGATTTCTTCGCAAGAAAAATCATGGATAGATACAAAATCTCTGCCTTTTAAACTTTTGGACATGTTTTTACTCCCTATTTTCCAAATTTTTCTCTTAGAATGCTTTCAAGAGTGGGTTGTCCAATTTCCTGAACTTCGCATTGAGTAGTAACACAAGGTTTATTAATAGGAAAAAGTCTTCGAAGGTCTACTGGAGTACCAAATACAACAGCATCAACATCAGCATTATTGATAGTGGCTGCGAGGTCTTTGGTCTGCTCTTTGCTGTAACCGAGAGCCGGGACAATATTATCCATATGGGGATACAACTCATATGATTCTTTAATATCGCCTACTGCAAAAGGTCTCGGATCGACAATTTCAGCGCCATACTTTCTAGCAGCGATATAGCCTTCGTCATAGGGAAGCTCACCATGGGTGACTGTGGGGCCATCTTCAATGACCAGCACACGTTTACCTTTGATAATTTCTGGATGATCCACCAAGGGAGGGCAAGTTGCATCAATGATAATAGCACCTGGATTAACTTCACGAATGTTGTCACGAACTATATCAATATCTTCCGGACAGGCATTTTCCTGTTTGTTGATAATAACGATATCAGCCATATGTATATTGGTTTCTCCAGGATAATAACTCAATTCATGGTAAGGCCTTGTGGCATCTGCAACAACAATTTTCAAATCCGATTTATAAAAAGGAGTGTCGTTGTTTCCGCCATCCCAAAGGATAATTTCAGCTTCAGTTTCAGCTTGTCGGAGTATTTTTTCATAATCCACGCCAGCATATATAACGGCTCCCATTTTGACATAAGGCTCATACTCTTCCATTTCTTCAATGGTGCATTCATGTTTGTCAAGATCTTCCAATGTGGCAAAACGTTGCACAGCCTGCTTTTCAAGATCACCATAGGGCATGGGGTGGCGGATAGTAATCACTTTTAACCCGAGTTTCTGGAGGATTTTTACCACAGGAATGCTGGTTTCACTTTTTCCGCATCCAGTTCGAACTCCGCAAACAGAAATAAGCGGTTTGGTGGATGCTATAGAGGTTTTATCATAACCCATGAGCCAAAAATCTGGCCCAAGAGCATTGACAAGAGACGCTTTGTTCATAACTGCTTCATGGGGTTGATCAGAATAAGCAAAAACTATCACGTCAATAGCCTGTTCTTTTATAAATGCCGGCATCTCTTTTTCTTCGATAATGGGAATACCTTGAGGATACAGGGATCCTGCAAGACCAGAGGGATACTTTCTGCCAGAAATATTCGGGATCTGAGCAGCTGTAAAAGCTTTTACTTCGTAATCTTCATTGTCTCTGAAAAAGACATTAAAATTATGAAAATCACGACCAGCAGCACCCATAATAATAACATTGCGTTTCATAAAATCTTACCTCCTGGATATTTTTTCTATTCGCACTTCCGAAAAAAACTGTCGATGCCCTTTACGACGATGTTCATTGGTTTTGTTGCGATAGGTAAATACCACAATTTTTTTTGCTTTAGCTGTTCGTAGTACTTTGGCCATGACCTGATACTTTGATAGCTGTTCTGCTGACAACTCCATTTGATCGTTGTCGCTGATTAACAAGGGCTTGAGTTCAATTTCCTGACCAGGTTCATGTTCAACTTTTTCAATTCTTAGCACATCACCTTCATGAACCTTATACTGCTTGCCTCCAGCGGATACCACTGCAAACATGCGCCCACCTCCTTATATATACTTCATTCTAAATTCACAATTTGCCAACCTAATATGATATAAAAGTAAAAGTACCATGTCAAATAAGCTTTTTGTCCTTTATAATAAATAACACAAATCAATTTAAATAATAGGAGAAGAAATGAAAAAAGAAGTTATTATAACTGAAAAAGCCCCCAAAGCCCTTGGACCCTACTCCCAAGCAATTATAGCTGGTTCATGGCTTTTTATCTCAGGTCAGGGTGCTATTGATCCTCAAACTCAGATCTATACTCCCATGAGCATCAAAGAAGAAACTCGGTTAGCATTAAACAACTTAAAAGCCATCGTAGAGCACGCTGGAGCATCACTTGAGAATGTAGTAAAAACAACAATTTTCCTCGAAGATATGAATGATTTTCAAGAATTCAACAAGATCTATGCAGAGTATTTCACGCAAAATCCTCCAGCTAGAAGCACAATTCAAGCTGCAAAACTTCCAAAAGGATTCAAAGTAGAGATAGAAGCAATTGTGTTAATAGCTTAACCAGATTCCTCCTATCCTATTTTTTTGCTGAATAATCCTTAGCATAACCCCATTGGGAGCGCAAATTATAAGTTGTCCCTTTTTGTTTATCTTGCCCGTTTTAACACAGATCTTATCTGGACAGCTTGATTCTCTCACATAAGCTTCTCTCTTCTCAAGCACAACAGTTAAGCTTCCTTGCTTGGTTTTTATTGGAATAACACGATTTTTATTCATTGGCCAAACCATACGTTCATTTTCAGTAAGGATTTCTAGTTTAAGTTCATGCTTTGAAAAAAAACTTGAAAAGTTATAAAAATAATATCCCAAACCAAGAAAAGAAACTGAAACAACTAATACTAAAAGCTTACTTTTCATCAGCTAATGATTTTAGCAAGTCTAACCGAGGTATATTTCTTAGTTAAAATTTCACTAGCCTTTTCAGCTTTTTCAAGACTGTCATACATTCCAAAGCAGGACGAGCCGCTTCCTGACATTGACGAATCGTTTGCACCACTATTTTTTAAATCTTGAAGTAAATCAGCTATCAAAGGTTGCAATGAAATTGCTGGTAATATAAGGTCGTTGTGTAAGGGGAATAAGTCATGCTCGAAAGATCTAATCGTTTCAGCCTCAAAATCGTGTTGGAAATGGATCAGTTCATCATATTTTTTAAAAACTTCCGCTGTTGATAGAAAGATGCCAGGAGTTACCAATACTATCCACCAATTTTGAAGTTTCAAATCTAAAAACTTAATCAACTCTCCAATTCCTTCAACGACGGCAGTTTTACCATACAGAAAAAAAGGGACATCAGAGCCTAAATCTAAAGCAATTCTTAAAAGTTGTTCATGACTATATAGTGGAAAAAAATGGTTGAAAAAGAGTAAAGCTTGTGCGGCATTGCTTGATCCTCCACCCAAACCCGATCCAGGAGGAATGTGCTTGTTAATTGAAACTTTTAATGCAGGCATAGATTCATTTTGTTGGCAGAACTTGGCGTAGGCTCTTGATATAAGGTTGTTTTTTCCGATTTGTTGGAAATTTGGAACAAAATCAGTGTCTATATGATGGTATTGGTCAGGTAAAAACTCAAAACATAACTCGTCGAAAAAATTGATTGTAACATTCAGCATCTGCAATGTATGAAAATGAGAACATTTTCCTGTAACATGGAGATGTAAATTCAATTTGGCAGGAGATAAACATTTATGTAATTGCATGCTAAGTTTGAACCATTATGTTTTCAAAAATTTGATATAGCTCATCGATCGAATAACTTTCAATACGATCTTTATAAGATGAAAAATCTCCTGGGTAATTACACTTTCGCAATGCATTAGCGAGAGTTTTACGCCTATACGAAAAAAGAGATCTTGCAAAAGTTACGAATTCTTTTGTTTTATTTCTGTCTATCCGCTTAGCTTTAAAACAACAAATCATTGAGTCTATTTTCGGAGGTGGATGAAAAAGCTTCCTGGAAACTTTACTCACCAAGGAAACCTCATAGAAACTTTGAGCAAATATACTTGCAGCTGAATACTCTTCACGTCCAGGTTTGGACATAAGTCGAAGAGCAGTACCTTCTGCAAGCATGAAAACCATCAAGCTGGGACTTAACTCGTAACTAATGCGCTCAATGATAGGCATTGCAACTTGATAAGGCAGATTCCCGCAAGCCTTATTTATCGATTTCAAGGGTACAAGATTCATTTTTAAAAAATCTTCAAAATACAAAAAAAGGTTTGGATACTGATGACTCAAAGGCAAAAGTAATGGTCGAGTCCTAAGATCAATTTCAACTGCATGAAGCTCTTTTATGCCAGGTAGGAGATATTTGGTTAGATATGCTGGTCCAGGACCAACTTCAAGCAGCATATCATTAAGATTCAAATCTAATGCTGTCCTAATCTTGTTTAAAATAACTTCATCTGTTAAAAAATGCTGTCCGAGTTCTTTATTTGGAACAATCATTTATCTTTTGCTAGTGGCTTGCTTAGTTTTATCATCATACCTTCATGAATACGATCGGTAGGTTTATTTTCTTCCAGTCTCCATAAAAGGTAGGGCTTTTGAATTGATTGAGCAAAATCATGAATGGTTCGTGTGTATGTGATATAGGAATAATAGGAATCTTGATGAAAAAAAATAATAGTTTTTTGATGGATAAATGAAGTAACAAGAAATAGAAGAAACAGTATGAAAACAAAAAGATGTATGATAGTTTTCATGTAAAATATCCCAAGTAAATCCAAACAAAAAGAATGGTAGCAAGAAGAATCAATACCATCAGCCAAATAACCAGCACTTTACCATACTTTTCAATAAAGTCGTTATATCTAAGTGCATCCGAACCTTCTCGGTTACTACTTGCTGAAAAAACATTATCTACCACACGAGAGGCATTGCCGTAGGTACAAATGATTTTGTCATCTACTTTTTGACATGTCTTCAGAAAAAGAGAGTTAAATAACCTTTGCAATATCATATAATGACCCACAACAAATATCTCGCTTTTCTTTAAATTCCAACGAAAAAAGTTTTCTAGTTGTTGATATATATGATACCAGGAATAAAGAATTATATGAGGAAGTTTTATGTGAAATATTCCAGTTTTTAAACCAAAATAAATCACCATGATACCGATGAATTCAATTGTAAAAAAACCAGGAAGACCATGATTGAAGAGATGATGAAAAGGCGATACGCCTTCAAAAAGTTCTTGCCCAGAGTGTTTTAACACCTCAGGAATAATCTTTTCATAAAAAACAGGATGAAGACCAAACAGGAGGATGAGTATGGCCAAAAAAGCTAAGGGTGCAAACTTGAGGATAGAAAAATTTTTCCATTGGATTTTGATTTTATTATCATATCTATTAATCAAATAAAACATTTTAAAATTGGAAACAAATGTACCAATTGCAGTAATCATGAATAATGTTTCGATTTGTTTAAAAAAAGCAAAGGGATGATGACTATGTATCAATTCTTCGTGTAGAAGTGTCTTGGATACAAAACCATTAAAAAAAGGTGCTCCAGAAATACCTAAAACTGCTACTAAAAAACAAATGGAAAGCCAGGGACTACGTTGAAAAAAACCCTTGATTTTATACATATCGACAGATGATTGTTGCGCTTCCTGACCGACTGCTCCGATAGATAAAAAAAGTGCTGATTTAAAATAAGCGTGGTTCATGGCATGTAAAATAGCTCCTAACAAAGCAACATCAGAGTGAGTGATTAAAAACAAACCTAAACCAAGTAAAATGTATCCCATTTGACTTACACTATGATAAGCAAGCATTTTTTTAGCTTGAGCCTGAACTAAAGCTTGGATAACACCTATTAACATTGTAATAAGAGCAATAACAATAATGAAGATTCCATATCCAAAATCTTTAGGATGATATATCACTAAAATTTGCATCATACCATAAAATCCAACCTTGATGATACAACCCGATAATATGGCTGAAGCTGGAGCTGGAGCAACTGGATGAGCTTCAGGTAGCCATACATGAAAGGGAAAAGCACCACATTTGATTAAAAAACCAAGGCTTAATACCCAAACAGCATAAGGCCTTAATATGGGGTGGGTTCCAAGCAAAATACCAGCAAGAATGAAAAGACCGCTAAACAAAGAGAAAGTTAAATATAGTTTCCCAGCTTTCATTGCAGATTCTTTTCGATCATAAATGACTAACAAAAAACTAAAAATGGACATCCATTCGAAGAATACTAACAAGCTGAGAAGATTTGATGAAAAAAAGATCATTAGGTTCGAAAGGAAGGTTAAAGCAAAAAAGGAATAGAAGTAACTTTTGCGTTGATGAATATATTGCAATGAATAAATGAAAGCCGACAACCAAGGGGGAATAGTTAAAACGACAAAGGCAAGGGTATATGGATTAACTGATAAGGATAAAAAAGGCATGATACCTAAAATGGAGAAGGAAAGTCTGTAAATGGAATTACTGTGCTTAGTGCCTTGATTGAATTGCTAATAAAAGGACCAGAAACTATACCCAATCCCACCACAAGAATCATAAGTAAAGAAAGTGAAATCACTTGAGATACATGCAGGGGAAATCTTTTTGTTTGCGAATCAGCAGGTGGATAAAACCAACCTCTTATGATAATGGGTGCGTAATAAGCTGCATTAAGAATACTGCTGATCAAAAGAACCGAAAGAGCGGTGATAAAGATCCAAAAAGAGAACAATCCCATGCGATATGCTTCAATGGTACCTACTCCAAGTGTCCATTTGGTGATAAAATTAACTAATAGTGGAAAACCTATCATGGAAAGGGCACCAAGGGTAAAAGCAGAAAAAACAAAGGGATTTTTCATGCCATACCCGTCAATTTTGGAAACATCCACTTCTCCAGAATCATCAACGATAGATCCAGCAGAAAGAAAGAGAAGACTTTTAACAAGGGAATGAGCAAGAGTATGCAATAAAGCACCAAGCATAGATAAGGGAGACAAAAAAGCAATACCCATGATGATATAACCTACCTGGCTAACACTGGAATAAGCTAAAACTCTTTTTAAATGTCCCTGACCAATTGCGATTGCAGAACCCCAAAACATAGTGAAAATCGCAAGAATGATCAAAACAATCACATCTGTTCGTCCTGCGAGATTACGAAGCCCAAAAAGCTCCATAAATACCCTCATTAATCCAAAAGTTCCTGTTTTGATTACCATTCCTGACAACAAAGCAGAGGCAGGCGCAGGTGCCACCGGATGTGCTTCAGGAAGCCAGATATGCACAGGAAACAAGCCTGCCTTGATAGCAAAACCAATTACATAGCACCAAAAGATCAGTGAAGGTAGTAATGGATTGATTGCAGAGGAATTTTGTATTAAAAATGGGTTTCCTCCTGGAGTGAAGGTAGTGGTCTTCAACACGGCATAGGTTAGAATCACACCAAAAAGAAGTATCAAACCTCCAATAATTTGAAAGAACAAATAACGCATCCCTGCTGCAAAGGTTTCAGGAGTTTGGTAGTGTATGATTAAAATATAAGATACTATAAGTAGTAATTCAAAGAAAATAAAGTAGGTAATCATGTTGGAAGAGACAAAGATCATGAGTATTACGTAAAGATTTAGAATTGAAAATACTTGATACCTTTTGGTCTTTGTATAGGTTTCATGTTTCATATAGTAGATGGAAAACATGGATGAAGCGAGCCATACAATACAGCAGAAAAAACAAGCCATCCACGCCAGATGATCCATCTTGAAACTGATGTCGATAGGAACTTTTGCAACAAGAGATATTTTGAATAGCTCAAAATTTGGTATCTTGAACACGATAAGCAATAGAATTAAGAGTAAAAAAGAGAGGAGTGTTGTTAAGTGCGGAAGATATTTTTGTGTAGATTTAAACATTAGTAATTCGAGAACAAGAAACGCTAAAGGCAAGACCAAAAAGGCAACAAATACAGCCACTTCAAACCACCTTCATATAATGTGCTACAAGCAATAAACCAAATGAGCTTGAGCAAAATCAAACACTGTCATTATATGAAAAACCATAAGTTTGTTAAATTTTAAAAAAGATACACCATTAAAGGCTAAAATACTTTGAAATAGTACATAGCGAAAACCAAAGCACCGATTAAAAACCAAAAAACATAAGTGGGAAGGATTCCTGTGTGAAAGCTTCGTAATATCGAAGATGTCCCAGCTATTCCCTTGCGACCAATATCATATAAATCCAGATACCGACTTTCAGACCAATCATATGCACATTTTATACCTTTACAGTTGCGCAGTTTGTCAAATAAATGTATCCCAACAGTGTTGCACGTTTTTGCATGTTTTCGAAGAGATTGTATCAGTATAAATGCAAAAGTAAGGTAGATCAGCAGATAAATCAAGCCCTCACTTTTCGAAAAATAAATATGCACATCTTTTTGGGTGATAGGTTGGAGAAAATTATGGAAAGTATAAGTCTCCGAGGTAAACCCCAAGAATAAGCAGAGAATTGCTAATAATATCATGGGTATCAGCATGAGTGTCTTTTTTTCATTTACATTATCCCAAAGACTACAAGCAGGTTCGATGAAGAGAGCATACATCACTTTTACAAAACTTGTCAGAGTGAGTAGTCCGCCAATGGAACCAAGCAGCCAAAAAATCTGCCATCCATTAAAATGATACAACTTATGTGTATAAATGATGCCATGTAGTATGACATGTTTGCTAAAGTAACCACTAAAGGGATAGATCCCTGATATTGCAAGTGAAGAAATCAACATGACGACAAATGTAACTGGTAGCAATCTATACAAACCTCCCAGTTTATCCAAATAGGTGGTTTTGCATTTTTTTTCTATCAAACCAGCTGAAAGGAAAAGAGCTGTTTTATATACTATATTGTTCAACATGTGATACATAGCTCCAACTAAGCCCATTGGAGTGCCTGTCCCCAAGCCAAGAACAATGTATCCAACCTGAGAAACGGTATGATAACCCAATAACCTTTTTAAATCGTGTTGCACCAAAGCCATTAGTACTCCAACAAATATGCATATACAACCAAGACTCATTAAGATCAAAACAGCAATAAGTGGCAAAGTAGCAACTCCACCAATAAGTCTTATCATAAGGTACACTGCCAGGATCTTGTCAAGTGACAATGGAAGGAAAGCAGTAACTGGAACAAAACTATGTTGACATGCGTCTGGAAGCCAACTATGAAGTGGGAAAACTCCTGCTTTCGCGAAAGCGCCTATAAACATCAAGGTAAATGACAAGACAGCAAGAGGGGTATCAAGTACGATTTTTGCTTGTGACAGATAGGTTTGTTTTGTGAGTTGGAACAAGATCACCATCCCTAATATCATAAATATGTCAGATCCCCCAACCATGATAAAGGTCTTTTTAGCCGTTTCTTTTGCTTGTTTGCCTGATAGACCCACCATAAGGTAGAGTAAGACACCAAGAAGACTCCAGGATATCAAAAGATAAATCATATAATCGCTAAGAAGTGTCCAATAAGTAAGTCCGAGGCTAATCAAACTCAGTGCATAAAATTTATGACTTTCTTGCTTGTTGGAAAAAAATGATTTAGCATAGATCACAAGGAGCCAAACAAATAAAGAGGTCCAAAGAATCATATTGCGGCTTATAGAATCGGAAAGTAAGCCAAAAGAATCATAAGACCAGCATGTGGCCCAACAATATATTGATATGAGCAAAAGCAGAGAAGCAAGGAAAAAACTTAAGAAAAAAGACCACTTATAAAGGCTTTTGAAAAAAACTAAAAATATAAAACCAAATAGAACAGGTGAACATAAAAAAAGCAGTATGAATAAATCAGGGTTGATTAGAGTCATGTTTGCTTTCTTTTATAGGTAAGTTTTTTTCTTCTGGTGTACCATAATCATAAAAATCACAAACTGAATTTTTGCACAATTTTACTTTCGATTTATACGCTCCTCTTGCTAAAGCATGGGCTGAAGTTGGGGAGGTTATTAGAATAAAGACAATGCATAACAAGGCTTTTCCACTCATTGGTGAAAATCCCTTCAAAATTATGACTCCCAACAACATACTGCATACTCCAAGGGTAACGCATTTTGTAGCTGCCTGGAGTCGGTTATAGACATCCGGAAGTCTCACAAGACCTAAACATCCCAAGACCATGAATAATACACCAATAACTAAGAAAATCGCTGAAAATATGTTAATCATCAAAGCGTCTCCCTTCTAAAAACTTTGCAAGGGAAAGACCTCCAATAAAGCTAATTAAAGTCCAAGCAAGAGCCACATCAAGAAAGTAATCATTTCCAGTTTTTAGTGCAGCAAGAACACAAAATCCGACCATCACAGTACCAAGAATATCAATGGCAACACTACGATCTGGCGGAGTTGGTCCGATTCCAATTCGATAGAGACACATGGATACTGAAGCTATCAAAGCAAATAAGAACAAAGCATCATACAACATGTTTCACGTCCTACTCGAAAACCTTCGTTAATATATCTTCGAAAGGCTTGACGATTATTTTGGCTGCTATATCAGGGTCCTGACTTAAAACTTTTATCCAATGGATGTAGAGTGTGCCATCGTCGTCCATATCAACTACCAAAGTGCCTGGAGTAAGGGTTATGGAATTGGCTAAAAATAAACGTGCCATTGGGTTTTTGAGACTGGTTTTTACTCTTACTATCCCTGGTTCGATGGGAAGAGAGGGATGTAAAACGCGATAGGCAACATCAAAGTTGGCAATCAACATCAGGTGCAAGAAGCGAAAAATATAAAAAACAAACCAAAAAAAGCGCAACATCGAAACAGGAAAAGATAAAGGAAAAATGGGAAGAGTATGGATCTCAAAAATGGCTACAAAGGAGCACAAAAACACTCCAAGTATCAATTTTTCTTGGATACCAACTGAACCTTTAAAAGGCCAAACAAGTAGAATCCAGCAAAGAAAAAGGATGCTAAATACTCTAAAAAAACTTTTAAGGTACATAGCTTGAACCCAACCACTTTCCACCTAGCAACACATTAACAGCAGAAACAAGATAATATTCACGCCATGAAGGCACTAACAAAAGAAGCCCTAAAGTAATACAAAAAAAACATAGTATAAGCATCGGAAAGATCATGGATAATGGGGATTCTTTCACTTTTTTAAATTTCTCAGGTAAATCACCCAAAAAAACATACTTTTGGATTTTTGGAAAAAGCGTAAGCGTCATCAGGGCAACGCATGCAATTATCAGAGCCAAAGCCCATTGGCCAGACATGATACACGCAAGCATAAGCAAGAGTTTTGACCAAAAACCATTCAGCGGGGGGACACCTCCGATAGCAGTAAAACCAATAAAACTGGTAGCATTTGACCAAGGCATAACTTTTGCCAAACCACCCATTTGATGAAAATTTCTTTCTCCACTTGCATGCTCAATAGATCCAGCATTTAAAAAAAGCAAAGATTTAAATGCTGCATGATTTATCATATGGAGAATAGCTCCAAGCAAGCCCCAATAAGTACCTAAACCAATACCAATAAAAATATACCCCACCTGACTAACACTATGGCAAGCAAGAAGTCTTTTGAAATCATGTTGCCCCATAGCCAAAATCACTCCTGTCAAACTAGAGAGTGCACCCAACCAAGCTATCAAGGAAAGAGGAGCATTTTCAATACCCACAATATTAAAATAGAAACGAAGCATCACATAAATTCCGACTGCTTTGATCAAGACTCCAGACAATACAGCAGATATTGGGGCTGGAGCTGAAGAATGGGCATCAGGAAGCCAGCTATGAAAGGGGAATAGTGCAGATTTTAATCCAAGTCCTGCACTCATCATCACAACAATTAACCAAGCAATGGGAGTGCTAAAGTCAAGACGTTCAGATACAATAAACATATTCAAGGCGGCAGTCTGACTATAGATCAGGGCAATACCAAACAACACAAAAAGGGAAGAAACACTTCCCAAAACAAGATATTTAAACGAAGCTTCCAATTCATGTGATTTTCCCCCATATGCAACCAAGGCGTAGGAAGCAAGTGTGGCAATTTCCATAAAAACAAACAAATTAAAGAAATCTGCAGTGATGAGGATACCATTCATACCAGCAAGCATAAAAAAAACAAGAGCATAATACCTGGAATGATCGGTATAATGATCCATATAGCCGATAGAGTACCAACAGGCTAAAAATACTAAAACCTGTACCATGATAAGAACAATTCTGCTTAATGGATCAATAGCGAGTGTTATTCCAACAAAATCATTGTATCCTCCCACATGGTAGTAGGAATTTTCAAGGGGAGTAAGTAGCGCAAGGATGGAAAGCAGGATCGTGGAGCCAAGGGCTATAAAGTGTGTATACCACATTTTTTTACTTTTTATAGATAAGATTAAGCCAGTAAAAAGTGGTATTACGACAAAAGAGGGTAGTAAAGAAACCATGTTCATCCCTTTAGTTTCCGTATCTTGGTGATATCAAAAGTCCCATATGAATGATATAGACGGATGGCTAAAGCTACCATTAGGGCAGTTGTACCAAGACCAATGACAACGGAAGTAAGGACAAGAGCCTGGGGGATGGGATCAACTGCAAGGTCAGCAACTGTGGAGGCAGTGTTAAAGTTTGTGATAATAGGAACTTGACCGTTTTTTCGATATGCAAGCAATACAAAGAATAAATTTACTGCATTCGTCATCATGGCAAGACTTATGATGATCTTGATAAGATTTCTTTTGACCATCACACCATAAAGCCCAAGAAGAAAGAGCAAAATACATAAAGCATAAATCATACTAGTTTTCCTCCTGGTATAGGGGGTCATAATGAGAGAGCCCAGTAAAAACCGAATACAAACCAGTTCCTACTTTTATCCCGATGGCTAAATTCATTAATGGAATAGAACCCGCAGAAAGAATGTGAAAAGGTGATCCTGGCCAGTAAAGTTGAATTACGTTTGCAAAAAAAGGTATCTGGGGTAAAAAATATCCCAAGATACCTAAAAATAGAAAAAAAAGAGCGCCTATCTCATCAAGATTATGGCTTTTGTGTTCGTCCAATTCTGTTTCAGCTCTTTTTCCTCCAAAAGCGAGTTCTATCATAATAAAAGCACAAGCTATGATAACTCCTCCTGCAAAGCCTCCACCAGGGGATAGGTGTCCCTGAAGTATGATATATAAGCCATAAAAAATGATGAAGCCTTTTATCCATTCAGCAACTGTTTTGACAATTTCTGTCATACCCATCAAGACTCACTAGGCTCCTTTTTTTTGTTTCGATATCTTAATATAGACAAGGCACCAAGAATCGATGTAAAAAGCACAATAGCCTCGCCAAGCGTATCATAGCCTCTGAAATCGAGAATAATGGCTGAAATGATATTTGGAGCTCCAGTGATCTTAAAGCCCTCTTGAAGGTAGTAAATCGAAGAAGAGTAATAGTTCATAAAAACTGGACTACCAAAGACGGGAAGGAAAGACATAGCAGGATAGATTAATAGAAAAAAAAGCAACAAACATACCAATATAGGGATAGCTGACACCTGAGATAAAGATTCGTCAGCTTTTTCTTTGATGTCTCGATGAATGGTAGCTCTAATAAGAATAACCAGGGATATGACTTCAACAGCGATTTGTACAATAGCAAGATCTGGAGCGCCCAATAACAGAAAAATAACACTTAAGCCAAACCCGATAGCTCCCATCATCACAACAGCAGATAGGAGGTTTTCTATTTCGAGAACAAAGAGCATGCCGACTATCATGAAAAGAAGTAAAAACAGAACAGCAATCTCAATCATAACGGTATCCTGGCCAATCTACAGAGCGCTTTTTCATACAACCCCTTAAGCCTGAATATCTTATTCGCAAATCAAAATAAATTTAACTTATCATAAAAGAAAAACTTGTCAATTTAAGTTTGTGTGGGTTGAAAGAAAAGAGATATTACACTAATTTCTTTGCTGTTTATTATGAAAGATCTATAATAGTCTTATCCGTCAAATAAGGAGGGAATTATGGTATCAAAAGCTTATGTGTTGCTCGAGGCCCAAGCAGGAAAAACAGATGATGCACTACTAAAGATTAGACAAATCAAGGGTGTAACTGATGTATCGCTGGTGACAGGCCCGTATGACTTGATTCTGCTAGTTGAAGCCGAGGATCTAAAATCCCTCGGACGAATCGTCAACGAACAAATTCAAGCCATACCAGGCGTCACTAAAACTATCACTTGTGTGATTATTGGCTAAATTCAGTACGAAGTTGCTTTTTCGTATCCTGCATTAAAAGCCTTCACATTAAGATCGAGGAATTGGGGTTTTACCAATTCCTCGATGCTTTTTATCATCTCATTTGCTTGAAAGGGGAAACCTTCTAAGCGAGCTGAAGCTCCAAGAATTACCATGTTCAGTGCAATAACTGAACCCAACTCAGATGCAATTTTAGTTGCGTCAAAACCAATTACTTTCAAAGGATACTTCTCTAAAGTAGCTTTGACGTCATTCGTGGATGGATAAGTTGCCAGACCGGCGTTAACTGAAGTTGGAACAATAGGATGAGTATTAAGAACAACTGTTCCGTTTTTTTTCATGAAACTAACATAGCGAAGGCTTTCTACAGGTTCGAAGGCAAGCATAACTTGACCATGAACCAAAGGAGTGATAGCACCATGGACTTCTTGTCCCATGCGAAAATGAGAAACAACAGAACCCCCACGTTGAGACATTCCATGAGTTTCTCCAACACGGCAATTGATGCTTTTTCTTATGGCTGTCTTGGCAAGGATTTTAGAAGCTAAGATTGTTCCCTGACCTCCAACACCACATAAAACAATGTTGTATTCGTTGATACTTGTCACGGTTTAGGACTCCTTTCCCTGGATTGCCTTTGAAGGGCAAATCTGTATGCAAACTCCACAGCCATTGCAAAGGGTTTCATCAACATGTACTTTTTTCTTTTCAGCATCCCATATCAAGGGGGGACAACCAAAAGTTTTAGTGCAAATCTGACATCCGATGCATTTATCTTGAACTACCTCAACTACTGGTCTTTTAACCTTGTCTATCATACAGCAAATACTTCTTGTAACAATTAATGAAGTATCGTCAATTTGAGCAGCTTCTTTCATAACTGAAATTGTGTTTTTTAAATCAAGGGGATCAACTACTCGAACAAAAGGAATATTGAGAGCTTCGGCTACCTTTTCTGGTAAAACTGCTGTGCATGGTTCTCCCAAAGAAGATACTCCACAGGATGGACAGGGTTGTTGACCTGTCATGGCAGTAATGCTGTTGTCCATAACCACAATGGTAGCTTTGGAACCATTGTAGGAAGCATTGGCCAAAGCAGGGATACCTGTATGGAAAAAGGTCGAGTCTCCTATGGTCGCAACAACTTTTTCGCTTAAAAATTTTGAAAATGCAACTCCCATACTTATGCTTGCCCCCATGCAAACGCAAGTATCTACAGCATTTAGAGGAGGCTGAATACCGAGGGTATAGCAACCAATATCACTTGTATAAACTGCTTTGGGAAATGCCTTTTTTATTGCATAAAAACTTGCCCTATGAGGACAACCTGGACATAAAACGGGATACCTGGGAGGTAGCATCTCGCTTGGAACTTTAAAATCTACCTCAAAATTTTCTTTTGGATTGAGCTTCATCATCTGGGTGATAGCTCTGTGTAAAATGCCAGTATCAAACTCATAAGTTTTAGGCAAAAGGTCTTTTCCATGGATCTTACAAGACAGCTTTAAATCATATGCCATATTTTTGACATATTCTTCGGTTATTGAATCAAGCTCTTCTGCAACTAATACCGTATCGCAATGCCTTAAAAAATCCTCAATTAGCTTCGCAGGTAAGGGATAAGTTATACCCAAATGAAGAAGTGAAACTTGATCAAGGATACCCTCGTATTTTAAGGCTTCTTTCACATAATTCATGGAGTTACCATTTGCAATTATTCCAATTTTACCCTTGAGGTTTGTGCGATTCCAAGGCGAATTCTCAATATACTGAGCTAAATCATTGATTCGTTTAAGTAGGTCTGGATGTAGCTGATATGCATGTGCAGGTAAAACAGCTTTTCGTACTTTATCTCGCTTAAATTCTCCCTTTCGATTTCTAGGTGGTAATTCTCCGTATTCAACATTTCCAGAACCATGCGCAATTCGAGTAGTTTCTCTTATCATTACGGGGAGTCTGAATTGCTCAGACAAATCAAAAGCATATTTCACCATATCTTTGGTTTCTTGGGGATTGGAAGGCTCCATACAAGGTATTTGTGCAAATCTTGCATAATTTCTGCTATCTTGTTCGTTTTGGGAAGAAAAACAAGAAGGATCGTCGCCCATGACGAGCACCATCCCTCCATCAGTTCCACCATAGGTAATAGACATTAATGCATCAGCAGCAACGTTCAAACCAACATGCTTCATGGACACCAAAGTTCGAAGTCCTGACCATGATGCAGAAAGTGCTGTTTCGAAAGCAACTTTTTCGTTTGTGGCATATTCAAAATAGATACCAACTTTTTTTGCAATACTTGCAAAAGTATCACCAATTTCAGATGCAGGAGTGCCTGGATAGGTAGCAGCCACATCTATCCCAGCTTCCAGGGCTCCACGGACTACTGCTTGATTACCCATGAGTAATTCTAGTTGCCCTGGTTTATTATCTATCAGCATATTTCCTCCTATTCTTTTGTTTAGCTCATGAAATCATCATGTTTAATTATAGCTGATTTTTGTCTGGGGTAAAAAATATCTCCTATTGAAAAAATAAGCCAGGCTTATAGTAGTGATATCTTAAAACTGTAGTATAATTTACGAAAGATCAATGATCATATGGAGGTTATGATATGAAACGCTTAACAAGCATTGATGAAGTCAAACAAGCCATGATGAATATTGAGCAAAAAAGCACTCCCGAAGAAATGAAAGAAGCAAAGAAAATGTTTCGCGATCTTTTCCTTCAAACCGCCCCCGAAACCCTAACTTATATGCTTGACGAATACAACTCCTTCGTAGGTATTGAGAAAGAACAAGAATTAGTAAAACTCGGTAAAGATTCAAGTCATGCCCTTGAGCTTTCCACACTTAGCGATCACATGAAATCCCTATACACTGCAGCAGAAAAAGAAGCTGGCAGATGGTTTCCTTTCGTAGATTTTATTGCTGCATTAAACAGGCAGATCCAAAATCTTGATATTGTGTTGATAAAAACAAATAGTGGCTTCTGTGTGATTCGCCGTACAAACTATTGCATCATACGACAGCCACAACATTAAGTTTTTAAAAGGCTATTTTACCTACCTTTTAAATATGTTATGATTATGTGTTGGATGTGGATTTTTTCTGCATGCCTTTAGAAAATTAAAAAAAAGAGGAAGTTGAATAAATGGCAAAAGTTATGAAAACAATGGATGGTAATACAGCAGCTTCACACGTTGCTTATGCGTTCACCGATGTTGCTGCCATTTTTCCTATCACTCCGTCATCAACAATGGCAGAAATGGTAGATGAATGGTCAGCAAACGGTCGAAAAAACTTATTCGGACAAACAGTTCAGGTGGTTGAGCTTCAATCCGAAGCAGGAGCTGCAGGTGCGCTTCATGGATCTCTTTCTGCAGGCGCTCTTACCACAACTTTTACTGCTTCTCAGGGTCTATTGCTCATGATACCCAATATGTACAAAGTTGCTGGAGAGTTTTTGCCTGGAGTCTTTCATGTTTCCGCAAGAGCAGTTGCAAGTCACGCCTTGTCTATCTTTGGGGATCACTCTGATGTTATGGCAACCAGACAAACAGGATTTGCTCTTCTCGCAGCCGGGAGTGTACAAGAAGTCATGGATATGGCCGCTGTTGCTCATTTATCTGCTATTAAATCAAGTGTTCCCTTTCTACATTTTTTTGATGGTTTCCGCACTTCAGCAGAAATCCAAAAGATAGAGATTATTGAGCAAGACGATCTCGGAAAACTACTTGATTGGGAGGCTGTGGCTCGTTTCAGAAACAATTCCCTTAATCCCGAACATCCAAAAGTAATGGGAACTGCTCAGAATCCTGACATTTTCTTCCAAGCCAGGGAGGCATCCAATCCTTTTTACAATAGACTTCCCGACATAGTTTCAGACTATATGGCAAAAATCTCAGCTTTAACAGGCAGAGAATATCGTCTGTTTAATTATTACGGAGCACCTGATGCCGAAAATGTTATCGTCGCTATGGGCTCAATCACTGAATGCGCCGAAGAAACCGTTGACTACCTCAATTCAAAGGGCCAAAAAGTTGGTCTCATCAAAGTTCACCTATATCGACCTTTCTCAGCTAAACACCTTTTAAATGTCTTACCAAAAACGGTCAAACGCATAGCAGTACTCGATCGAACCAAAGAACCTGGAGCTCCTGGAGATCCCCTCTATCTCGATATACAGCATGTTTTTTACGGTCAACCAAACGCCCCTCTCATTATCAGCGGAAGATACGGTCTTGGATCTAAAGATACTACCCCATCCCAAGTTTGTGCTGTATATAGCAATCTAGCTTCATCCCATCCCAAAGACAAATTTACCATTGGAATCAAAGATGATGTTACCATGACTTCTCTTGATGACACCGAGTGTATCCGAATTGCTCCAGAAGGTACTATACGATGCAAATTCTGGGGTTTAGGTTCTGATGGAACAGTCGGAGCCAACAAAAATTCAATCAAAATTATTGGAGATGAAACAGATTTATACGCACAGGGCTACTTCGCTTACGATTCCAAAAAATCAGGCGGAGTCACAATCTCGCATTTACGCTTTGGTAAAAAGCCCATAAAATCAACCTACCTGATCGATGAAGCTGATTTTATCGCATGCCACAACCAAGCCTACGTTCATCAATACGATCTCCTAAAAGGTTTAAAAGCAGGGGGAATTTTCTTGTTCAATACCCAGTGGACTGTTGAAGATCTTGAAAAACACCTGCCATCTTCCATGAAACAGTATTTGGCTAATAATAAAATAAAATTTTACACTATTAATGCGACTGATATTGCAGAAGAAATTGGTTTGGGCAACCGTATCAACATGATAATGCAATCCGCCTTCTTTAAACTAGCCAAAGTTATTGATATTGATAAAGCTATAAGCTACATGAAAGAAGCTGTATTGCATACCTACGGAAAAAAAGGCGAAAAAATCATTCAGATGAATTATGCAGCTATCGACAAAGGCATCGAAGGTTTACACGAAATCACCATTCCCGAATCATGGAAGTCAACGGAAGACCAAGATAAGCAAAACAACTCACACCAACCCGACTTTATACGTAACATTCTCAATCCAATGAATCGCCAAGAAGGCGATAATCTTCCTGTTAGTGCTTTTTCAGGTAGAGAAAATGGTTGCTTCCCCATGGGCACCTCCGCTTATGAAAAACGTGGCATTGCCATCCATACTCCTGAATGGCAAGCAGAGCACTGCATACAATGCAATCACTGCTCTTATGTTTGCCCTCACGCTGCCATCAGACCATTCCTCCTCACTGAAGAAGAATTATCTGATGCACCAAAAACCCTAAAAAGTAAAAAAGCCATTGGCAAGGGACTTGAAAATCTTAACTTTAAAATACAAGTGAGTCCTATGGATTGCACGGGATGTGGAAACTGCGCAGATGTTTGTCCCTCCAAGGAAAAATCCCTTGTTATGAAACCCATCCACACTCAAGAGCAAGAAATTGAGCATTGGAACTGGATTAGCAAGCTTCCAGAAAAATCAGTTCCTCAGGATCCTTTCACTGTGAAAGGAAGCCAATTTATCAAACCTCTTCTTGAGTTTTCAGGTGCTTGTGCAGGTTGTGGTGAAACACCCTACACCAAACTCATTACCCAACTTTTTGGCGATCGAATGCTCATAGCCAATGCCACAGGTTGTTCATCCATTTGGGGAGCATCAGCTCCTTCCATTCCTTATTGCGTCAACGATCAAGGAAAAGGGCCTGCGTGGGCCAACTCCTTGTTTGAAGATAACGCTGAGTATGGCTTTGGAATGGCCCTTGGTATCAAACAAATTAGAAACCGAATTGCTGATCGCATGACTCAACTATCCAATCACCAAGTTTCTGAAGAGCTGAAACAACACATGCAAGCCTGGATCAGAGATATCAATTTAGCCGAAGCATCCAAGGAGCATTCTCAAAAAGTGCTCTCATTGTTGAAGCAAGAAAAGGCTTCAGACCCAGAGACTCAAAGACTGATTGAAGAACTTATTTCCTATTCCGATTATTACATAAAAAAATCAGTATGGGTATTTGGTGGAGATGGTTGGGCTTACGATATCGGATATGGCGGTTTGGATCATGTGGTTGCTTCTGGAGAAGACATCAACTTACTCGTACTTGACACCGAAGTTTATTCCAATACAGGAGGACAATCTTCCAAGTCTACCCCCACAGCAGCAATTGCTAAGTTTGCCGCTTCAGGCAAAAAAGCCAAGAAAAAAGATCTTGGTATGATGGCTATGTCTTATGGCTATGTGTATGTAGCTCAAGTAGCAATGGGAGCTGACAAAAATCACCTGGTCAAAGTATTAAAAGAAGCTGAAAGCTATCAGGGTCCCTCCCTGGTAATAGCCTATGCCCCCTGTATCAATCATGGTATCAAGTATGGTATGGGTAAAACCATTGAGCAGGAGAAGCTTGCTGTTGAAGCTGGTTACTGGCATCTTTATCGCTACAATCCTCTACTCAAAGAAGAAGGGAAAAATCCATTTGTTCTCGATTCAAAACCCCCAACAGCCTCTTTCAGAGACTTCATCATGAGTGAAATTCGTTACTCCTCACTCAAATTAACTTTCCCCGATTTAGCTGATCAGCTTTTTGATAAAGCCGAAAAAGATGCCAAAGAAAGAATGGATAATTATCTCCGTCTTGCTAACAGATAAAAACATTTGTACCTTAAAAAAAGCTCCACGAAATTATTCGTGGAGCTTTTTTTATTACGATAGAAAGGAGATCTGACTATTCATGGATACACTACGTTTGTTAGGATTTGCAGGGAGTCTAAGAAAAGCTTCATTTAATCGTCAATTATTAAGCTTGTGTGATAGTCTTTTACCCCAAAACACCCAGATGAATTTGATCGAACTTAATGATATCCCTTTATACAACGCAGATGTCGAAACTCAAGGTTTTCCAAATAGTGTTAAGACGCTCAAGGAAAACATTACACAAGCTCAAGGCATTCTTATTGCCAGTACTGAGTATAATTATTCTGTTTCTGGTGTGTTGAAAAATGCTTTAGACTGGATATCTCGTCCTCCCAATGAAATCCCCTTGGAAAAGAAACCCTGCGCCATTATAAGCGCATCCTCCAGTCGTTTTGGAGGAGCAAGATCTCAACAACATCTAAGACAAATCCTATCGGCTCTGGGTGCCTATGTGATGCCTCAACCCGAATTATACATTCCCCAGGCTCAAAAAGTTTTTATTGAATCCGAACCCATCGATGAAAAAAGTAAGACTCGGATACAATCATTCCTAAAAGCCTTTACAGAATTTGTTCAACTCATTCAATACCATTAGGGAAGAGTTTCGTAAGGCCAGCTGTTTATTCCTCCCAGCAAATTATGCACATTTTTCATACCAAGCCGAATTAAACGCTCTGCTCCCATGACGGATTGAGCTCCAGATTTGCAATAAACTACCACAAAGTCGTCAGCTCCAATTCCTTGTTCTTCGAGGGAAGATGGGATGATGTCACCAATATAGAGATGAATTGCTCCAGGAAGATGGTTTTTATCAAAATCTTCTTTGCTACGTAGGTCAATAATTTTACAGGGTTTATCTACGAGAGATTCGTGAAGACTTTTAGCATCAATATCTTGAAAAAAGACTCCAAAATCTGTGCTCAACTGTTCCTCGGTTAATGAATATTTTTTAGGGTAAAGCACACTGACTTCTTGAAGCTTGGCATCCCAAAGAACTTCAGCACCTAACTGCTCAGCAACAAAACGAATTGGAACTAAGGTCCTCCCCTGAAGAATGAGAGGTGGAACATCAAGAGTCGTTTTTTCTATTTGGCGATCGATTTTAATTTCTGCCTCGTTTTTGTTGATCCATAGCTTGACAGACATTTTCCCAAGAATGAATGAAACATCAGAAACCAAACGGGTCTCAGGATCAATTTGAAAGTCAATCTTAGCTCCCAACTGCTCTCCTAAAAATCTAAATGGAACCATAGTGCGTCCTTTTACAATTTGAGCAGGAACATCTAAAAGAAAGTTTTCCTGATTGACTCGAACTTCTTTACTATTAATAACCATTTTTATGTCTTTTGCTTTAAGAGGATAAACAAATACCTGAAGAATCACAGTAGATGAAGTATCATCTCCAAGAGCAGGTCCTAAAGCCCATCTTGAAATGAGTTCTCTACCTTCTTCGATCAGATCAGGAGCCCACACGCTAATGGTTAACTGCTTATCTTTTCGTTCAGAGAGTAAGCCTAGCACATCTTTTCGTTGAACTCCCTGACTGTCTAGTCCAAGTTTCATGTGATAAGAAGAGGGGAGCTCTTTTGAAGCTTCGAGTATATAAAGCATATCTTTATCCTCGAGAGGGTAAAAAGGTAAACGTTGAACAGAGAGTGATCCCTCAGCTACTGGAATAAAAACGTTTGTTTTTTTAAGTAAGGCATTGTTTTGGTCTGCTTGAACATGCAATAAAGAAACAAAATAAAAAGTGATTAATACTAACACCATGCTTTTAAGTATTTTCATCTAAAGCCTCCAATCTTTTTTTATTATACTACAATTGGAGCAATGTGCTTCCATTAGTTTAATTTTCAGGGATAATAAAGGATACATGAAGCTAAGATTTTAGAGCTTTTAGGAGGAGTTTGTGGTTAAAGAAGTTTTAAGTCTGGAAAAACAAGCCAATGTTTTGTCTATACATAATAGCCAAATAGTATCCAATGAAGTAAGCAATACTTCACAAACTTCTCTTCGCATCTATTATTCAGGATTAATTGGCGTTGCTGGTGCTTGTGATGTGCATGATGAAATTGAGCTTGAAAAGGCAGCCATGGGCAACCTGAAATTAGGTATTCCGTATCTTCCAAAAGCCACTCAGGATCAGCAAATCTGTGTAATTTATAATTATGATGTTGCTCATGGGAATGATTTTGTTTCTGACATGGAACTGCTCTTAGCTGATCTGCGTAAAGAGTTTTCGGATTTTTCCTTTTCCAATACTATTCAACTCATAGACAAAACCCATAAAATTCAAAACAATGCTGGTTTATTTTGTCAATATCAGGATCATTATCTGGATCTTATGCTTGATTTCAGGCATTCTTCCTCAACAGAAGTGAAAAATGGAAGTGTTTTCTGTTTTGGAAGACGTTTTGTTCATGAGCTTTTTCTTAACTATTGCAAAGAAAAGCTTAATGCATTTTTGCATCCTTGCACGATTCCAGCTGGAAAAAGCATTCCAGTCATCTTTCCGAGTAACACTCGAGCTTTATTTCAAGATTTGATTTTTGATCTCGACATACGCAACCTCGCAAACAACAACTCAAAACTATCGGGCATGTTGGGTCAAAAAGTTTTCAATGAAGATTTTACTTTTTACCAATCACACCATTCCGAAAACCTTCTTGTTCCATTCTTTGATGCAGAAGGAACTGTGCACCTTGATTCCGAATACCGAGTTCCTCTCATCCAAAAAGGAGAAATCGTCCAAGCTTATTCCGACAAACGCAGTGCTCTTGAGTTTGGAATGCCCCATACGGGAAGTGCTACCGCAAAATATGATGAGTTACCTACAGTTGAACTAACTCACTATGAACTAAAAGCTGGCAATCAAAGCTTGTCTCAACTACTACAAGGTGAGAAAGCTATTATGGTAGATGAATGTTCTGAAAGCTTTATCAACAAAAATGGTGACTTCGAAGTTTCTCTGGAAAAATCTTATTTATGTGAGGGAGAAAAGCTGATTGGGCTTCTTCCCCCGCTCAAACTAATAACTCCTTTAAGCCAACTTTTTAAGGAAGCTTTTGTAGGAGTGACTAAAGATCCACTCGTTCCTCTAAACTCTGAACATGGAGTAATTATCACTATGCAGTTCGAAGGCATTTAACAAAATTTGAAGGGAACAAACACCATGCAAGGACTAGTGCTTGAAGGTGGTGGAGCTAGAGGAGCTTATCAAATTGGAGCCTACAAAGCTCTTGTAGAAGAAGGTTTCATTTTTAATGGTGTAAGTGGCACTTCTATAGGTGCTCTTAATGGGGCATTGATTGTCCAGGGAGATGCTATTAGGGCATATGAATTATGGGAAAACCTTCACCCTTCAGAACTCTTTGGGATTCCTTTGAAATCATGGAGCATGCTTATAGATGGAGATTTTCAGTTTAGTGACATCCCAGAGCTCTTCAAAACACTTCAAAGCCTTGTTCGCAGTAAGGGTTTGGATACACAGAAAGTAAAAGCTCTACTGAAACAAATTATTATTGAAGACAATTTGCGAAAATCACCCATGGATTTTGGATTCGTTACCTATTCCCTCTCTGATCGCAAAGCATTGGAATACTACAAAGAAGATATACCTCAGGATGAGATGGTTGACTATCTAATGGCAAGTGCTAATTTACCTATTTTTCAGGTGGAAAAACTTGGAGGTAAGATACTTATTGATGGAGGAGTCTCAGACAATCTACCCGTACAGCTTTTAATAAAAAAAGGTTATCGAGAGCTGGTAATCATTCGCACTTTTGCGATTGGAGTAGTAAGAAAGTTTGATAAAAAAGGTTTAAAGATCTTATTTATTGAGCCTTCGGAAGATCTGGGCAATATTCTTGACTTTAAACCTGAAAAATCGAAATATCTATTACAATTAGGCTTTTTTGATGTTAAAAGAAAGCTTCATCAATTGAAAGGACAAAGTTATTACATAGAAAGCAGAAACGATGACAACTACTATCTTGATTTATTAAAATCTTTCTGCACGGATGACCTGGATAAGCTTGCTGAACGCATGAATCTTAAGGGCATCCCTTCGTATCGTTTGCTTTTTGAACATCTTATGCCTTTGTTATCTGAAGCTCTAAATTTGTCAAAGCATGCAAGTTACGAGGATATTGTATTAGGAGTAGCTGAATGGATGGCAAAGGCTCTACACCTTGCTCGTTTCAAGATTTACTCAGTGGAAGATTTTTTAAGTTCAATCAAAGATCACCCCAAGATTCATAAAACGTTTCAACCCGCAAAAATACTACCCTCAATACTTATTCAGAACGAGTTAGGAGCAAGAGTATTTAAAGAAAACATCATGCAAGAAATCGCTTGGTTTATCATCCATCAAGGAGCTTCGGAATGAACGATTTTAATACAAAAACTAATATTAAGGTAATGGCGTTCTTAGCGTTTTTTATATCAACTATTTTTGCTCCTCACCCAAGTACTATTGCACAAGAAAATAGCTTCAATTACTGGATTTACGCAAGTAAAAATTACATTGAACTTGTTTCTGCAAATCTAAATGGATCTGATTCGATTCCCGTATGGGCTACAGCTGATAATGATACGCAAATTCTTGGGATGCGAAGCTCAGAAAATGGAAGAATTCTCCTCCTTACTCTACAAAACCACAAGGAAAAATCTTTATGCACTTACTTCAGAGAAAGCCAAAAAAGCTATGTAATAGCAACTTTTCCTATAAATACTTCCGTTCCATATGGAGATATCAGCAAAGATGGCTCCTGGGTAGTTTTTACAGGTACACAGAATAATCAAACTGAAAGTTGGTTGATTTCAAGTGATGGAAGCTTTATCCGCGCCTTAGGATCACAACTAGAGGGGTCATACGCTCGAGCCCCCAATATTTCCTGGGACAGTCAGGAAATAGCATATGTGTATGGTTCAGAAAGAATCCTCTACCTTGAAAACATAAAATCAGGAAAAACAACTCAACTCACTCAAGCAGAAATGGGGCAAGCCTGGAATCCCTGGTTTTTACCGGGTGACGAAGAGTTGTTTGTAATGATGACTCCATACAGACAAGTAATGACTTTTTATAAGTTTCATATAGCATCAAGAAAAATGGAGCTTATCTGGAAAACAGATGAAGCTATCGTTGGAGCCATTCAATCACGACTTGAAAATATGATAGCTTTAATGAGCATTCCCTCTGATGGTAAAAGCTGGAAGGTTTGGAGCCTTAAACCATCAGATTCTCACCCTAAACTCCTTGCACGGCAAGATCGTACTGCAAACAGCTTTTCTCTCCAATTATCCTTTGATGGAGCTTGGCTGCTCTACCGTTGCGACAGTAATCCCATACGATTAGCGAGAATGGATCGTTCAACTGAATCTTCTTTACATCAACATCTGGGATATCAAAGTGTTTCTTTTGCAACATTTTACACCCAAGATCCATTTCCTCCAGCTCTTCATGGCAAAACAGAAGATTCCACCAGCAACTTGCTTCAATGGGATCAGGAGTTTAAAGGCTCTCTTCCCTTGGCATCATACCAGCTCTTTCGCAAGGATTTTTCGTCCGATGCTTCCTGGGAAATCCTGTCGCATTTGCCCTCATACTCCAGCCAATATCTTGACCAAAGTCTGGCTAACTCACAACATTCTTATTCATACAAAATTCGAGCTTTAGATCTTGAAGGAAACGCTTCTTTTTGGTCAAATGAAGTACTGATCGACCGTACACCCCCTTTATTAGAAATCACTTCCCCTATCCCAAAAAAATGGCTTCTCAATCAGACTCAGGAAATTGTCGGAAAAGTCAGCGACAGTGAAAGTGGTATCAAGTCTTTGAAATGCAATGACCGTGATCTGATGTTCACCGATGAAGGCATGTTTGTCTTGTCCATTCCAGATTTTGAAGGAAAAAACACTTTTCATTTTATTGCCACCGATCATGCAGGCAATTACACTGAAATCAGCCATGAGTTATGGATCGATACTCAGTCCCCACAAATAAGCACCGAATTTCCTCAGGATGGGCAAGAGACTAAAACTGGTTTTATCGATCTTACAGGCAACGGATTAGACGCTACTTCCGGTCTCGCAGAGATTCGGATCAATGGTAGTATAGTTTCCTTCAACTCCGATGGTTATTACAGGTATCGCGCTGAGATAAAAAAAGGGATGAATAGCTTTATTATCGAGGCTTGGGATCATGCAGGTAATAGGTCACAGCTTGAGCTAAATGTCCTGGGATTACTGCCAGTAAGCATCCAGTGTTGGATTGGCAAACTGGATATCATTATCAATGGTCAGAACAGCAAAATTGATGCAGCCCCGTTTATACATGCTTCTTCTAAACGTACTCTGGTTCCTGTTCGCTTCATGGTGGAGCCCATTGATAGCACTATAGATTTTGATCCAAGCACTCAAATAATCACCATTAAAAGATATCGCACAATAATAATCTGTCAGATAGGTCAAGCCACTGCAATGGTAAATGGCATTGAAAAACCAATCGATCCAGATGACCAAACCTTAAGCCCCCTAATCAAAGAAAATCGCACTTATCTCCCCTTACGTTTTGTAGCTGAAAATCTTGGCTTTCAAGTCCGATGGAATGCCAACAAACAGCAAATAGATCTCTATTTTCCTTCTTTCTAGCTAGATCTAAGCAGATAATATTGGTACTCATCAGCATTTGTGGTATAATGAACGTATCATGTGTGGAAGATTTGCCTTAACCCCAGTGCGAACTTTTAAGGAGCATTACGAGCTCTTGGATACTGGTACTGACATGCTCCATTATTCTCACAACATTGCCCCTTCCACTCAAATCACCACCATTACTCGAACCGATCACTCACAAGCTATACTCATGAAATGGGGATGGTGGAAGGGCAAAGTAATTAACGCTCGTCTCGAAACAGTAGAAAAAAAACCTTGGTTTCATTCAGCATACAAAAACAATCGATGCATCATTCCAGTGAGTAGCTTCTACGAATGGAAAGAAGAAGCTGGCGTAAAAATCCCCTATCGTTTCATTTTAAATCAGCATGAAGTTTTTTCCCTGGCTGGGATCTATCGTAAAGACCCCGAAAACCAAAGTATGGAATGCCTTATCCTGACTATGAAAGCCAACGCTTCCTTGCTTCCCTATCACCATCGAATGCCAGTCATATTGCCCGATTCGTGGGAATCTTATTGGCTAAGCAAGCACCTTGATATTCCCTTAAGTCAACTCATGGTGGCCAACGAATCATTACTCCTTACTCACGAGAAACTGAAGCCCACCATCAACTCACCCCATTTCCATGAAACACCAGAGGTTTTAAATGAAGCTTAAGTTCTTATCTCTGATAGTATTAATGCTGATTTTATCTTGCGTTTTATTTTCATGTAAAAAAGATTCGCAACAACAAATGGAAACACTTCAGCAAAACCTTCAAAGCACAACTCCCTCCTCCCAGGGGCCTTCGAAGTCTCAGACATCGCCTCCTAGCTCTACCTTACCTACTGAAGTAGAAAAAATCACTGAGGATGAAATTCAAAACATCATTAAAAACAAAGTGGATGGCTTTCAGGTAAAAGGCTTGAGCAAGATGGATTTAAGTCCCATGGTTATGGCAACAACAGAGTTTATTGAAATCACTTCCATCAACTTTTTCAACAATGACACTATCTGTGAAGTAGGTTTCTCCTATTACCTGATTCCAGAGGAGCTAAAAAACCAAGACAGCATCGAATCAGATGGTATGATTTTTGATGTAAGCAAACAGTATCAACAGGGTCTTGGCATCTTTCAACATGAAGCCAATGGATGGAAACTCATCTCCCTGGTCAATGAATTCCGTCAACTCGATTTTTTACCAGCCACAGAACGCAGATAAGCCAACTCCCTGTCATCCAGATGACGATACTGACCCGCAGCCATACCCCCTAAGGATATTTCCCCAATCGCAATACGCTTCAACTGAATCACCTTGAGATTAACCTTTTCAGACATGCGTCTGATCTGACGGTATAAACCCTCCATCAAAACTATTTCAAAAACTACACTATGAGAAAACTCTTTAACCATCTTTACGCTGTAAGGTTTTACCTTCTTACCATCCAAGAAGGTTTCATCCATAAATTTGTCAATTTGTTGTTGAGTAGGCTTACCTTCCCACTCCACACGATAGACTTTTTTTAGGTGATATCTGGGATGCATGATTTTATTGGCTAATTCACCGTCATTGGTAAGCAACAATAAACCCTCAGATTCAAAATCCAATCGCCCCACAGGATAAACTCTTAAGGGGAGATCCTTGATCAAATCAGCAACTGATGGTCGATTTTGAGGATCATACAAGGTAGTAACCATCCAACGGGGTTTGTACATAGCCAAATATAACAGAACATCAGGGAGATGAACTTGATTTCCATTTACCTTAACTACAACAGTCTTGGGATCGACTTTTGTGCCCATTTCACGGATCGTTACACCGTTTACTTGCACTTTGCCATCCCTGATCATTTCTTCTGCATGTCTACGTGAGGTTACGCCACACTGAGACAAATATTTCTGCAATCTCATTAACTGAGAATCATCAGAGGTAGTTCGTTTTTTCATTTTAACATCCTTTCCAATAACCCCATTATAGCTTAAATAGGAAATGGGATATACTCTTAAAACAAGAAACACTACATTGTAAGGAGTAATATATGGAAAAGCAATGGAACACGCTAAGCGAAGAAGAACGTAATATTATTGAAAACAAAGGCACTGAAGCCCCTTTTAGCGGAGAACTAAACGATTGCTTTTCAGAAGGACAATACCTCTGTAAAAGATGCAACACCCCTTTATACCAATCAAACAGCAAATTCCATTCAGGTTGTGGCTGGCCAAGCTTTGATGAAGAAATCCCTGGGGCTGTGGATCGTATTCCAGATAAGGATGGAAGACGCACAGAAATCGTTTGCCACAACTGTGGAGCTCATCTTGGGCACGTTTTCGAAGGAGAACAGATGACCCCCAAAAACACTCGTCACTGCGTAAACTCCCTTTCAATCAAGTTCATACCTTTGAAATAAATATTGCACGGGTACCTTGCATTTGCGATATTATTCATCTATTGACAGCTTGGTTTTGTAGTGCTAAGCTACTGTTATAGGGTAACCCGTTACATATAGGTAAGTGAATCTTGTCGATCAGCAGATCAAAAGGCTTTACTGTATCTGATTCTTTGTTTTTCCATTATTTTTAAATGTTTAGAACAAAAGGAGAAGAAATGAAAGCTGGTAAATTGTTTGTAAGTTGTATCTGTGTGTGTTCCCTCCTCATGGGAAGTCTGCCTCTGACTTATGCAGTTAATACCCCCCCCCAAGCCAAAAAGCAGGGATAATGCTTCGTTCCCCTCGGGAGTCTCCTCCTCCGAGGAATCGTAAAGAACGTCCCAAGGTGCCCCTTGAAATTACCTCCAGTCGGACGGAACGATCCAAAACCTGGATCCGTCCTGATGGAGTTCGATATATCCAGAGCTTTCCCTATCCCATTCACCGAAGAGGGAAAGGTGGCTGGGAAGAGATCGAGGATCGGGTGCAAGCTCAGTCTCTGATGCTGAATCCTCCTCCCCCTCCCACTCCGCTATCCACCGCCCTGTATGCCGCAGGATCCTCCTTTACCAATGGAGGTCAGGGCAGCAGCGAGGTGATGACGCTCTATCATTATGTCAGCGGAGGGCAAACGGTGCAAAGTTCTGTCTATCTGCGCTATCCGGATTTACGCGACTTGATCCCTCCGGATGCCACCCTGACTTCCGTCCAATTGGTCAGTACCCATGAAGACGATCTACTCAGCCCCTTTGACGTGCAAGCCAAAGCCATTACCTCGGTCTGGGATCCCCGCACCGTATCTTCCCAAAACCTGCCCACGCTCAGTGGAGCAGTTTCCGGAACGGCCACCTGGGATCTGGACACAGGTACTCAGCGAAGCTTGCGCAGTATTAACATTACCAGCCTGGCTCAAGCCTGGCATCAGGGAACACAAAACAATTTCGGAGTTCACCTTTCGATTCCTGTCGCAGCGCAAAGTCCCAATGGGGTGATCCAGGCTGACTTGCCTCTTCTGTTGGTCAAATATACGGTGGTGGGCATTCCAGGAGATCCCGCCCTGGGAGGCTCGTATTACCATGATCAAATCACTCCCCCGGTATTGATTCCAGGACGTGCAGTCTTTGTAAAACGTACCGGAGATGTGAACAACTCCATTCAGAGTTTTCTGCTCCTGCGAGAAGAAAGATCCACCCTTACTCCGTATTGTCAGAAGGTCGGAGGAGGCGACCTTTGGTTTCCTCAACCGGTTCCTCCCCCCATCTATTTAGATCCCGTGATCCCCATTGGTCCCATCGATAAATTTCATTCCACCACCTTTTCCGAAAGTTATGCATTTCCTGCCTTGAATCCTCCCGTCTCTGGCAATCAGGACTTAACTCCCAATACAGCCCTGGACGTGTATCTTCCCTCCGAGGATCCCGATCCTGTAGGGCTCACTCTCTCTCCTCCCGGACCCCAGAATTATCCTTTCTTGCATCTGAGTACCCAGGGAAGCGGGATCCAGCCTTTAGTGGATATTTCTCCCCTGATCAGCACTCCGGTGAATCAAGAAGAATATCCCAACTATGCTGCTGATGACTGGTTTTTTGTACTTCAACCCAGTAGTGGAAGAGCTGCCCTTTCCAGTCTTCCTATCGCTGTCACCTATCCTCTGCCCGATCCTGGCGTGGGAGGAGAGCTGGAGAATACCAAAGATATTGGGATTATTGGAGCTTCTTTTCAGGATTTCTCCTACATTGTCAACCCCAAAAATGGGAACTTCCAAATTACCCTCGGAGGAAATAATTTTGGTCTGGGGCTTGGGGGCTCTGGATGTTTAAAGGAATCCGCCTCCCTTACCGTGAGTGTGACTGGAGCCTCTAACTCAGGCTTAAGCAGTGTCTCGGACAATCGCTTAATCATTCCTAATCCCACCCAACCCGGAGTTCCCGATGAGGGGGTTATCATGGTGGCATCCAATGGAGCTCAGATTAGATTTGCAGCCACCTGGTCCGACCAATCGCAACAGCAAACACAATATGCAGCTTCGAGTCTGAGTGATTGGAGTTTATATTATCATGCCCAGGCCAGTATCGACTATCAATATGAAGTACGCTCCAAAACAGGAGATATCAGTTACTTTTATCATGGCACCGATGGCTATTTACGAAAAATCACTTCCGCTCAGGGAGGGGAACTAAACTATCTTCGTTCCAGTCTTGAGCCGGAAAAACTGATTTCGATTGAAGACGGGAATTCAGCTCGTTCGATTCAGTTTACCTGGGATGCTTATGATCGGTTGACCATGAAGCAGGAATGGGATGACACCACTCCAGGGAGAGCAGAGTTATATGTTTACGATCAGGACGATCGCCTGGTGGAATATGAAAATGCTTTTCAGGAAAGTCTCTTTTTTGAGTATGATCTGGCAGATCGTCTAGTGGCAGTGAAACAAGCTATACCAAGCTCTTTAGGAAAAGGTAACCGGGCTTTTTCCACTACCCTGATGCCTTTGGTTAACTTTTCGTATGATCCCACCTCTTCTTCACCCGTTGTAACCTCTGTAGCCAATTCCTGCGAAGAGGAATACTTTTTAGTGCGAGATCTGGAAGAACAAACTTCCACAGTCACCGATCCCCTACTTCGCGACACAGTGTTTGAATACTACCATGAAGGTTCCCTTGCATCTATTCTGGATCCGAGCCTGAGTGTAAAAGCATTTTTCCCTGATTCAGAACGAGCTTCCACCAATGTGAAACGAATCCGGGGCTGTGGGGCAGGAGAAGATAGTCGAGAGCAAGTCTTTGAATACGACGAAGATCGCAATCTCACCTCCCTGACCGATGCCGACGGTTATACCAGCTCCTGGACTTACAACAGTCGGAACAAACCCACCAGCTATACTGACCGGGAAGAAAACACCTGGGAATATGAGTATACCCTGGATGGCGATCAGATTGCCAAAATCACCGACCCTCTGGGACGAGAAACCGTTTACAGCTATGCCCAGGATAAAAAAATCCAGTCCATCAGCCGACCGTATCTGGAAGGCAGTCCTGCGGTCACGAGCTTTACCCACGACAGCTACGGCTATATCGATACCGTCACCGATGCCTTAAATCGAGTGGTGGATCGGGATTACGATGCCTGGGGTCGTTTGATGCAGGTGACCGACCCTGCAGGAAGGATTTCCGCCTTTACCTACGATGCCCTGAGTCGCCCCACGGAAATTACGGTTACCGTTCCCCAGGTGGGTAGCAAGAGCATTGGTCTCAGCTACAACGCCCAGGGACAATTAGCGTCCATCACCCGCCCCGATGAAAGCAGCACCCTCTATCGTTATGATGCCTGCGGACGGGTCAGTGAAGCCGAAGATGCCCTGGGAAATATCACTAGTTATAGCTACGATGCGGCAGGGCGCCTGGTGGAAGTTGAAGATCCTCTGGGACGCACCATGAGCATGCAATACGATACCCTGAATCGGCTCATTGCCCTGACCGATCCCAAAGAAGAAACCACTTCTTATCAATACGATACCCTCGGACGGCTTCAGCAAGTCACCACGCCCCTGGGACAAGTGACCAAAATGCGCTACGATGCCCTGAACCGTCTGGTGGAACTGGAAGACCCCCTCGAGGGAATCAGCAGTTTTGTCTGGAACAAGGAAGGCTTCCTCACCGAAATGACCAACCCCCGGGGAGCCACCTGGAACATGAATTACAACGATGCCTATCAATTGGTTTCGGTGCAGGGTCCTCTGCAAACCGAAACCAGCTATGAATATTATCCTTTCGGAGGTTTGAAGAAAGCCACTAATGCTCTGGAGCAATCCGTTCAGTATGAATACGATGCCGCCTACCGTCTGACCAAGATCAAAGACATCCAGCTCCGGGAAACCACCCTCAGCTATACCGAGCGGGATCAGCTGAGTCAGATCACTTTGCCAGGAAACCGAAGCACGCAATTCTGGTATGATGGCTTTGGCAATCTGGTAAAACGACGCAATGCCCTGAATCAGGAAGTAGAAATGGAATATGACATTTCCAATCAACTCACGGCTTTCATTGATGAGTTGGATCAACGCACCGAATACGAATACGATCTCCTCGGACGCCTGATCAGTAGCAAAAGCCCTCTGGGCTATGAACGCTTTTACACCTACGATGAAGTCAGCAATATGACTTCCTTTGAAGATCCCCTGACGCATGTGACCGAATGGGTCTATGATGCGCGCAATCAGGTGGAAAAAATGACCGATCCTCTCTTGCTGGAAAGCAATTTTGACTATGACGAAAAAGGACGCCTGACGCAGGTGACCGATCCCCTTCTTCGGGTTCATTCCTTCAGCTACGATGAGCTGGATCGTCTGAGTGAAGTGCTTACGCCTGAAGAACGCAGTGCCAGCTATAGCTATGATGCAGGAGGTCTGCTCCTTGAACGAAGTCGTCCCGCCACCAGCCAATCCCTGGCTTCGGTCAGCAGTTATAGCTACGATATGCTGGGACGCAGTACGGAAGTGGAAAATCCGTTGGGAGAAAGCACGACCCTGAGTTGGAATGTTTTGTCCCAGCTCTTGTCTGTTACCTATCCCACGGAAGAAAGCGTGGAATACAGCTACGATGCCTATCAACGGCTGAGTACCATCACCGCTTCCGACCAACGCAGTATTACGATGAGTTATGACAGCTACGATCGCCTGAGCGAAATTGAACATTCGGTCACCGGTTCCTATGAATACAGCTATGACGTCCTGGATCGCATCACCCAGGAAACCAGTCCCGACAGTCTGGTGACCACCCTGAGTTACGATGCGGCAGGCAAAGTCACCGAACAAATCTGGAACCAGCAAAGCACCGAATTCAGCTACGATGCCGACAGTCGTCTGACTGGGATCGATGCTCCTGGAAATCGCAGCTATACCCTGAGCTATGATGCGGCCAATCGTCTCCTGACTGAAACCCTACCCACCACAGGAGCAGTGGATTATCTCCAGGACGAGGGGGATCGCCTGACTTCCCAAATCTATACCCTTCCCGGGTCTTTGGGGAAAACTCCAGGAGCAAACCCAGCAAGGAAGCCTTTGGAAGAAAAAGAGCTTTCTTCTGCGAGCTCTTCCCGCAAGCTCTTTTTAACGGCTTATGAATATGCCCGTTTGGTGATAGGCTGGTACCTGCGGGAAGGAGAAGTGCGCCAGCTTCAGAAAGCAGAAGGAGGACAACTGAAAGGAAAAGCCTGGGAAGCTCAGGTGGCTTTACTCAATTGGTGGAGACAAGCCCTGCTGACTCCCATCACCATCGCTTCCTTCAGCCCCGTCTGGGACGCAGGAGATCGTATCAGCGAAGAAGAAATCGTCCTGGGACAACAAAACCAGGAACGAAATTATACTTATGATGATGACGATCAGCTCCTGAGCGCAGAACTTCCTTCGGGTACTTACAGCTATACCTACGATGAACGTTACAATCGTCTGAGCCAGCGCATCGAAACCCTTTCTACCGATACGACGGATTTCTATACCTACAATGTCGCCGATCAATTGGTGGAACGGGTACGAAAAGATACCAGCACCCAGAATATTCTGGAAGAAGAAAGCTTCAGCTACAATGAAGTCGGAGAATTGATCAGTCGTACCCTGAGCATTGGACAAACCGATGCCACCACCCAGTATGCCTATGAAGTGGGAGGCAAGCTGAAACAAGTCACTCTGCCGGATTCAAGTACTGTTACTTATGCTTACGATGCTCTGGGCAATCGCATTCGAAAACTCAGCTCCAGTTTGGATATTCACTATCAATACAGCCAGGGAGCCTGTCGAAGAGAAATTCACAAGGATCCCGCAACTCAGAATATCCTGCGTACCATTACCTATCATCCCTGGGGCATGAACATTTCAGCCAACCAAACGAGCACGGATTATTACTTCATCACCGATTTCCGAGGTTGGGTCTGGGGACTGACCGATGATAGCGGAACCCTCGTGGAAAGCTATAACTACGATCCCTTTGGCAGGATCCTGGCAGGATCCCTGCTCTCCCATGCGCGTTTTCTTTCCGGAGCTCATGAAGGGCAATGGGACGGCGATACAGGTTTGTATTACCTCGGAGCACGCTTTTATGACCCTTCGCTCGGACGTTTTATTCAGGAAGATGCGGTGGAAGGATCTGCCGATCTCCCTGCTTCTCAAAATCGCTACATCTATTGTCAAAACGATCCTGTAGCCTTGATTGACCCTACGGGTTATTCCCCTGAGAATACAGGAACGCCTGCACGATTCACTCCAAAGAATTACTCCAATATTCAAAGCAGCGAAGGAGGGATGAACTCCTGCTATATGGAAG